>CAVIXY010000015.1:0-31727 GCA_963646665.1 Bacteroides sp. CAG:545 | reverse complement strand
ATTTACCCTGCACGGGGCTCTTTTTGTGCATGTCTACTATTTCTGGGGCGGTTCATATGGCCGGGGGCCTTTGGTATGGGCAAAAAACTCAGGACAGCAGCTGGGCCGCAAGGGTCTCGGCCTGCTGCGGGGTCACCTGCTGCACATTGCTCACGAACTTCGAGGTGTCTTTTGCGTAAATGGCGTTCACGGCCACGGGAGCATTTTCCACATAGGAGCAGTTGGTGAACTTTTCATTCTTGTACTTGGACTGCAGCCCGTAGGAGCACAGGCCGTAGATCGAAGCGGCAAACACCTGAACCGTGCCCTCCTGCGTGGTCAGCTCTGCGGTGCTGTAAACCGGCACCATGCTGCTGTCCAGCAGGGTGGAACCGGTGTTCAGGCAGTTGTCCAGCACACAGCGGAAGCTCACCGCCACAATGCCGCCGGTGCAGGGGCCGCCCAACACGGTGGCCAGCTTGTCGTCCGTGGTGGTATCCTCATCCGGTGTCACGGTGCCGCCGGACGGCGCAAAGGACGCAAGATTCTTGGCACCATCGCCGTACACGATATTGCCGCGGTTCACGGTGTTGGTAATGGTGCAGGCGGGGGTGTTCCGCTCGGTGTCCACATAGCCGATCACACTGCCGCCCAGAATGCCGCCGGGCACCATCTGCTGCACGGTCACGGTGCCGGTGTTGCGGCAGGAACGGATCGTCAGTGTTCCGCCCCGGCCAACCAACGAAAGGAGCAGGCCGCCGCCCAGGATGCCGCCGGCACTGTTCTGGGCCGATACGGCACCGCTGTTGGTGCAGCGCAGGATCTGGCAGGTGGTCACCTTTCGGCTCGGCTCATTGGCAATGCCCACAAGGCCGCCCACCCAGGTCGTGCCCTGCACGGTGCCGGTGTTGGTGCAGTCCTGCATGGTAAATTCCAGGTGGCCGGGGTCCAGATCACCGATCAGGCCGCCGGTGTAGAGCTGGCCGGTCACGCTGCCCTCATTGCGGCAGCTGTTCAGCTCCAGGGTGCCGCCCTTGCCGGAATGGTAGACATTGCCGATCAGGCCGCCGGTACTTTCAGCACCCGCTGCATCTGCGCAGACCGCGCCCTGATTGACGCAGTTTTCAAACCGGGTCAGGAGTTCTTCCGTGGTGCTGATGCTCAACAAACCTGTAATGCCGCCAACATAAGCGTCTTTGACCAGGCTGGTAACGGTGCCAAGGTTTGTGCAGCCCGTTATGGTCGAGCCTTCATGTACCCAGGCTGCCACGCCCCCAGGTAGCCGTCTGCAGAAGAAATATCTCCGTAGTTGACACAGTTTTCTACAATGCCTTTTTTCACAGTACCAACAATACCGCCGATGCCCGTGCAGCCGCCCTGCGCAGAGACACTGCCGGAAAAGCTGCAGCCGCGGATCACCGGGATGGGAACAGGGTCGGCATCCTTTTTCAGGCTGGAGGAGGTGATGTCTCCGTAGAAAGCGCCGACCAAACCGCCCAGATTCACCGAATGGGACTCCGGCTCAGAGGAGAACAGCTGCGAATCGGTCACGGTGCAGTTTTCCAGATCGCTGCAGAGACTGTTGCCGGCCAGAATGCTCACATTATTGCTGTTGCCAACTTCCACCACCCGGCACCGGGTCATGGTCAGGTTGCAAATGGTGGCACCGGACAGGGAACGGAACAAGCCGACATCCAGCAGCTGCTCCGAAGTATCGTAGATGTACAGGCCGGAAATGGTGTGGCCCTGGCCGTCAAAATGCCCGCGGAAGGTCTGAATGGGCTGCCAGCCGTATTCGGGGGCCTTTTCTGCCCACTGGTCAAAATCGGTGGTGTCGTTCAGGGCAATGTCCGCCGTCAGCACATACCAGGCGGTGGAAAAATTGTACCGTGCCGTGGACGAGCCGAGGGTTTCGGTTTCATCCTTCCCCAGCCGCCGGGTGTTCTCGTACAGCAGGGCCAGCTGCTCTGCTGTGGCGATCTGATAGGGGTCGCTCTCGGTGCCGGTGCCGCCGGCAAAGGCTTCGGCGGGCTGGATGGTGGAAGGGGCCACCAGTGCCGGGTCTGCCTCAATTTCCCGCTTGGCGATGCTGGACGCAGAAGCCTCCGAAGAAGCGCTGGCCGCCGTCTGCACGGAAGAGGCGGACGTGCTGCCGCCGCAGCCCACAAGGCCCAGCAGCACAGCACCCGCAAGAATGCCGCAAAGAATCCGTTTCATACGCAATTCTCCTCACAAATCATTCCGGCGCGGGCCGTTCCCACACCGTGGAACAGGCCCATTATAACGCGCCCGGCGGCATTTGACAAGAAACGCCAGACCCCCGGCAGGCGGAAGTCTGGCGTTTTGAACCGTTTGGTCAGGAGATGGAGTCCACGTCCCACTTCATGCGCACGGCATCGGCACCGTTCAGCTGCAGCTGCAGGGCTGCGGCGTTGTCCAGCACCTGATCCGGGGTGCGTGCCCCGCACAGCACGTGCAGGCCGGGGATCATGCGGGCGGTCAGGGCGATCACCAGCTGAGCCAGGGTGCAGTGGTACTTCTCGGTCAGGTCCTGCCAGCCGCTCAGCAGGGCAAGGGCCTGTGCCCTGCGGGCGGGCTGGAAGCAGGGGTTCGTGTTGCGGGTGCTGCCCTCCGGGTAGGTGGTGTCCATGGTTACCTTGCCGGTGAGCAGGCCCTGCTCCAGCGGGGAGTAGGCCTGCACCGACACGCCCAGCTCTTTGCAGGTGGGCAGCAGCTGCTTTTCAATGCGGCGGGTCAGCAGGCTGTATTTTTCCTGAATGACGTCCAGCTGGCCGTACCGGCAGTAGCCGCGGATGATGTCGGCCGTGGTGTTGGCCGCACCAATGGCGCGGATCTTGCCCTGCTGCTTCAGCTTCATCATGGCTTCCACGGTTTCTTCCAGCGGGTACAGCGCAAAATCCGGGGTCTGCCAGTGGGTGTACAATACATCCAGATGGTCGGTGCCCAGGCGGCGCAGGCTGCCTTCCACGTCCTCAATGATGCTCTGGGCGGACAGGTCACGGTAGACGGTGGTGCCGTCCACCACCTTGTGCAGCACGGGGGTGCCGTGCCGCCATTCCAGCCCGCACTTGCTGGAAAGCACCACCTTGTCGCGGTCGATGTGCTTCAGTGCTTCGCCCACCACTTCCTCGCTGTGGTACAGGCCGTAGATGGGCGCGGTGTCGATCCACCGGATGCCCTGCTCCACGGCGGTCTGAATGGCCTTGACCGACAGGGCGTCATCGTTGTCGCCCCACCAGGCACCGCCGCCAATGGCCCAGGTGCCCATGCCAAGGAACGGCACCGCGATGCCGCTTTTGCCAATGTTGATGTTCTGCATATACTTTCCCTCCATGCCAGCAGTGTTCCCCACAATGGGAACATCTCATTCCGTAGCTGGCATTCTTTGTTGTATTTTTTTTGTACTTTATGAAAAAAGAGCCGCAGCTGCGGGACATTCCCGCACCGCAGCTCTCTTTCAACTCAGATATTGCCGAACTCGCTCAGTTTCAGCGTTTCGTTGTGGGTCTCGGCCCAGCGCACGGCCCAGTCCGAGGTGAACAGCAGCAGGCGGTTGCCCTTCATGTCCTCCACAGCCTTGGTGTCGCTGGTCAGGTCCAGATCCCGCAGGTTGTAGGTGTCGGGGTCGTTCTTCACCCAGCGCAGCTGCTCGAAAGGCAGCTGCTGCATCCGGATCTCCACGTTGTACTCGGTGTTCAGGCGGTACTCCAGCACTTCCAGCTGCAGCACGCCGACCACGCCGACCACCACTTCTTCCATGCCGCCGCCCACTTCGCGGAAGATCTGGATGGCGCCCTCCTGGGCGATCTGCTCCATGCCTTTCACGAACTGCTTGCGCTTCATGGTGTCCTTCTGCTCAATGCGTGCAAAGTGCTCGGGCGAGAAGGTGGGAATGCCCGCAAACTCCACCTTCTTTTTGCCGGTGCACAGCGTGTCGCCGATGGAGAAGATGCCCGGGTCAAACAGGCCGATGATGTCGCCGGCGTAGGCTTCGTCCACAATGGCGCGGTCCTGCGCCATCAGCTGGGTGCCGGTGGCCAGCTTGATGTTCTTGCCTTCCTGCACATGGTAGGCTTCCATGCCGCGCTCAAACTTGCCGGAGCAGATGCGCATAAAGGCAATGCGGTCGCGGTGGGCCTTGTTCATGTTGGCCTGGATCTTGAAGATGAAGGCCGAGAACTCATCGCGGCAGGGGTCTACAGCTTCGCCGGTCAGGCTGTCCACACGGGCCAGCGGGGTGGGGGTGAGCCGCAGGAAGTTTTCCAGGAACGGCTCCACGCCAAAGTTGGTCAGAGCGGAGCCGAAGAACACGGGGCTCAGCTCGCCGTGCAGCACCTTGTCTAGGTCGAATTCCTCAGCGGCACCGTCCAGCAGTTCGATCTCATCCACCAGCTGCTGGTGCAGGTAGGGGGTGAGCAGCTCATCCAGTGCGGGATCGCCCAGCTCGGCTTCGGTCTCCTCCACCTTCTTCACGCCGTTGGCGCGGCCATCGCTGGAAAAGGCCAGGACCTTGCGGGTGTTGCGGTCGAACACGCCCTTGAACTCCTTGCCGCAGCCGATGGGCCAGTTCATGGGGTAGGTCTTGATGCCGAGGATCTCCTCGATGTTCTCCATCAGCTCAAAGGGGTCGCGGGCTTCGCGGTCCATCTTGTTGATGAAGGTAAAAATGGGGATGTGGCGCAGAGTACAGACCTTGAACAGCTTGATGGTCTGGGCCTCCACGCCCTTGGCGGCGTCAATGACCATGACGGCGGAGTCCGCTGCCATCAGGGTGCGGTAGGTATCCTCTGAGAAGTCCTGGTGGCCCGGGGTGTCCAGAATGTTCACGCACTTGCCGGCGTAGTTGAACTGCAGCACCGAGGAGGTAACGGAAATGCCGCGCTGCTTTTCAATGTCCATCCAGTCGGACACGGCGTGCTTGGCGCTCTGCTTGCCCTTGACGGAACCTGCCTGGTTGATGGCTCCGCCGTACAGCAGCAGCTTTTCGGTCAGCGTGGTCTTGCCGGCGTCCGGGTGGCTGATGATCGCAAACGTCCGGCGGCGCTCAATTTCTTCACGATTTGTCATAAAATGTTGTTTCTCCTGTAAAAGCTGCCCACCCAGGGCAGCAGCTGAATTGCAAACGAACTCGTTCGTGTTACATGGGAGGAAATCCTCTTATTTGCTCTTTTTACACATACGCACTCTATTTTATCCGAAAACGCGTGATAATGCAAGAGTTTTCGTCATTTTTTCAGGATCAGGCAGGGCAGGGGGGCGGTTTCGGCCCAGTTGGCAAAATCGCACACCAGTACGGTAAAAGCACTCAGCGGCAGCGCCCGCAGCCAGGCCAGCACGGCCTGCTTTTCGCCGGAGCCGATCACCTGCCCGCTGTACAGGATGGCGCTTACCACCCCGCCGGGGCGCACCGCCTGCAAAGCAGCTTCCAGCGCGGGAATGCTGCTGCTGGCTGTGGAGAACACGGCGTGGTCCGCCCCGGGCAGCCAGCCGAAGTTGAACATCACCGCATCGGCGGTGCCGGGCTGCACATACTGTAGTAAGTTTGCATGGCTGTCGCAGTGCAGGGCGTACCGGCCGGCAGGCACCCCGGCCCGTTCCAGCCGGGCGCGGGTGGAGGCAATGGCTTCGGGCTGGATGTCAAAGCCCAGCACCCGGCCTTCCGGGGCGGTCAGGCGGCACAAAAAGGCGGTGTCGCCGCCGTTGCCGCAGGTGGCGTCCACACACAGGTGCGGGTGCGTAAGCCGCATGGCAAGCAGGTCCTGCACAAATCTGACGGCGGTCAGGTCCGGCGTGCGGCGGCGCACCAGCCGGGTGCCCTCTGCCGCAAAGCCGAATTTGGTCCAGAAGGCCGTTTCGGCCGGGTCTGCAGGCAGGGGGGCCGTAAACACGGTGGCGGCTTCCCGGTCATAACCGCCAAAGGCGCGCAATACTTCTTTTAACAGGTAGGAGCCGTAGCCCTTGCGCCGCCAGGGCGGCAGAATGCACAGCCCGGCCAGAGCAGCCCCCCGGGCAGCGGGTTGCAGGGTGCATTGGCCGATGCAGTCCTTTTCTTTGTAAAGGGCAAAGCCCTGTTGGGTGCGGCGCAGTTCCATGCGGCAGTCCTCCTTGCGCAATGTTCTGCCCCTACAATAGCAAGCGGCGGCGCAGCTGTCAAGGCCGGAAGGGCAGGACGGTATTTCACACATTCTTCACGGCACAAGCGATTGATTTTCACAATTGGCAGTTACAATGAGTGCAGTTCAAAGGAACACAGGTCCCTGCGAATGGACCCTTTTCAAGGAAGGAAGTAGCAGCATGGATGAGAACAAATGGGAGTATGATTATTCCGCTTCCCATAACAGCAATAGCAGCGCCGGAGACACCGGCTACCCCAATGTGGGCAGCAGCGGCATGAACACGGCGAATCAGTACAACGACCCGCAGCCGGAGCGCACCGCCCCGGTGGAGGATGCAGGCGGCAGCGTTCCGCCCACCCCGCCGGTGCAGCCGGCACACACCGAACCCCAGCAGCCGGAACAGAAGCCGAAAAAGAAACAGAACGGCAAAAAGCTGGCCCGCAGCGCCGTGGCGCTGGTACTGGCCGCAGCCATGGGCTTTGCAGGCGGCTTTGTGGGGGCACGCTTCGGCGGCAGCAGCAAAGTGGTCATTCAGCAGGTAGAACGTGCCGCCAGCGCAGACAGCAGCACCGACAGCACCGGCACCTCCATCAGTGCCACCAGCGGCACCGGCCTGACCACCGCCCAGGTGGCGGAAATGGTCAGCCCCAGCGTGGTGGTCATCACCACCGAGCAGGTGGTGTACTCTCAGTGGTCCTGGTACGGCCAGAACCAGGTGGAGAGCGGCGCCGGCAGCGGCGTGGTGATCAGCTCGGACGGCTACATCCTCACCTGTGCCCATGTGGTGGATGGTGCGTCCAACATCACCGTGACCATCGGTGATCAGGACTACACCGCAACCCTGGTGGGTGAAGATACCACCAGCGATGTTGCCGTGATCAAGATCGACGCCACCGGCCTGACCCCTGCCACCGTGGGTGACAGCGATGGCCTGAAGGTGGGCGAGAGCGTGATGGCCGTGGGCAACCCCCTGGGCGAACTGGGCGGCACCGTGACCAGCGGCATCATCAGCGCACTGAACCGCAGCGTGAGCATTCAGGGCAGCAGCTCGGTGAACACCATGTCCCTGATCCAGATGGATGCCTCCGTCAGCCCCGGCAACTCCGGCGGCGGCCTGTTCAACATGAACGGTGAGCTGGTGGGCATTGTCAATGCAAAGTCCTCCGACAGCGATGCCGAGGGCCTGGGCTTTGCCATCCCGGTCAATGACGCCATCAAGGTGGCACAGGAACTGCTGGAGAACGGCTATGTGACCGGCCGCCCCTACCTGGGCATCACCTACCTGGCCGTGACCGATGCGCAGACCGCACAGCAGCTGGGCGTGAGCGCCTACGGCGTGTATGTGGTGGATGTGGTCAAGGGCGGCCCTGCCGAGCAGGCAGGCCTCAAGGCCGGTGACCGCATTGTGAGCGTGGACGGCACCGAGATCGCCGCCAAGGACGACCTTGGCACCCTGATGCAGCAGCACAAGGCCGGAGACACCCTGTCCGTTACGGTGGCACGGGACGGCCAGATGCAGACCGTGAGCGTGACGCTGGGCGAAAAGACTGCGTCCAACAGCTGAGCACACGGCAGAACAGAAGCTTTCCAATTTCCAAGCGGCGGCGGTGGACTGCGCAGGCAGCCTGCCGCCGCCTTTTTGTGTGCAGAACCCACAAAAGTGCACGCCGCTTTTTGTGAAGAAAGCGGGCTGGACTTTTGGCCCCGGATAGGGTAACATAAAATATGGAATAGAGCGTTACCCGCACGCAGATTGCGGGGCGTCACCCGATCCGAAAAAGAGCAGCCTTGCGGCATCTGCCGCAGCGCGTTCGTTTGCGGCTTGGGTGTTTTTTATTTTCCGGGGTGGCGCCTGCCGCCCGAACCGAAGGAGTACGCCTGCCCGTTCCGGGCGGGAGAAAAAACAGAAAAAAGGAGAAAGAGCAATGAGCGTATTTCGTGACGATTTCCTATGGGGCGGTGCCTGCGCAGCCAACCAGTTCGAGGGTGCCTGGGACGTAGACGGCAAGGGTGCCAGCGTGCCGGATATGTGCACCAACGGTTCCCATACCGTGCCCAAGTGGATCACCCGCACCATCCAGGCCGACCGGCTGTACCCCAGCCATGAAGCCATTGACTTCTATCACCACTACGAAGAGGACATTGCCCTGTTCGCCGAGATGGGCTTCAAGACCTTCCGCACCTCCATCAACTGGACCCGTATCTTCCCCAACGGCTGGGAGACCGAACCCAACGAGAAGGGCCTGGAATTCTACGATAAGGTGTTCGACTGCTGCAAGAAGCACGGCATTGAGCCGCTGGTCACCATCAGCCACTACGAGCTGCCCTACGCCCTGGTGGAAAAGTACAACGGCTGGGCCAGCCGCGAGCTGATCGACTTTTATATGAACTACTGCAAGACCATCTTTGAGCGCTACAAGGATAAGGTCAAGTACTGGCTCACCTTCAACGAGATCAACGCCGGCATGGGTGCCTTTGGCCAGGTGCTGTCCACCGGCACCGTGCAGGGCTACGAAGGCCCGGCTCTGGCAGCCCCGGACGAGCCCCAGGTCCGCCTGCAGGCTCTGCACCACATGTTCGTGGCCAGCGCCAAGGCCGTCATCTATGCTCACGAGCACTACCCCCAGTTCAAGATGGGCTGCATGATCGCCTTCAGCCAGAGCTACGCCATGACCTGCGACCCCGATGATCAGATCGCCAACGTGAAGAACATGCAGGAGCACAACTGGTACTGCGGCGATGTGCAGGTGCGCGGCGAGTACCCCGCCTTTGCAAAGCGCTACTGGGCCGAGCACGGCGTGGAGCTGCAGTTTGCTCCGGAGGACGCCGAGACCCTGAAGAAGGGCACCGTGGACTTCTACACCTTCAGCTACTACATGACCAGCTGCGTGACCACCCACAAGGATGCCGAGACCATTGGCGGCAACCTGCTGGGCGGCGTGAAGAACCCCTACCTGAAGGCTTCCGACTGGGGCTGGCAGATCGACCCCAAGGGCCTGCGCGTGGCCCTGAACGAGATCTACGACCGTTACCGCATCCCGCTGATGGTGGTGGAAAACGGCCTGGGTGCCAAGGACGTGAAGAGCGAGGACGGCAAGGTGCACGACAGCTACCGCATCGACTACCTGCGCGACCACATTGCACAGATGGCCGAGGCCGTGAAGGACGGCGTGGACCTGATGGGCTACACCCCCTGGGGCTGCATCGACCTGGTGAGCGCTTCCACCGGCGAGATGGCCAAGCGCTATGGCTTCATCTACGTCAACAAGTTCGACGATGGCACCGGCGATCTGAGCCGCGAGCGCAAGGACAGCTTCTACTGGTACAAGAAGGTCATCGCATCCAACGGCGAGGATCTGGTCTGAGCGCATAACGCATAAAAGCATAAAACAATAAAACGTCCGGCAGATGCGTCTAACGTCCGGCAGATGCGTCTGCCGGACGTTTTTTGCTGGGTTGTATTACCAGGGCAGGCCGAACACGGTGGCGCTGCAGGGGGCCAGCACAGCCTGGTGGGCATAGATGCGGCTTTCGCCCCGCCACAGGCTGGAGGAGGTGCCATCGCTCAGCAGTTTCCACCGCCCGCCGGGCAGCGGCACCGTGCGGGACGTGTCGGTGGGATTGTAGAACACGCACAAGGCCTGCCACCAGGCCCCGTCTCCGGGGGCGGCGGGCAGCTGCCAGCCCACCAGCGGCTGTTCCAGCGAAAAGAAAGTGAGGGCGTCCGGGGCATGGCGGTCGGTGCTGCCCAGCCGGGGAAACGCCGCCCGCAGCCCCAGCAGGCCCCGGTAGTAGTCCACCAGGGCGTGGTACTGCTCGGCGCGGTTCCAGTCCAGCCGGTTCAGGGCGGGGGAAGAGCGGTAGCTGTTGCCCACGCCTTTTTTGGTGCGGGCAAACTCCTCGCCCGCCTGCAGAAAGGGCAGGCCGAAGCTGGTCAGGTAGATGCCGGCGGCCAGCCGGTTCTGGGCAAGGGCCGCGCTGTCGGCGGCGGTGAACTCCGGCCGCTCGTAGCGGACAAGCAGCAGCTTGTCCCACAGGGTAAAGTTGTCGTGAGCGGATACATAGCTCACGATCTGGCTGGGGGCGTGGGGCGGCAGCCGGTCACTGCGGCACCAGGCGGCCACGGCCGCGCCGATGTCCCAGAAGCTGCCGGGTCTGCCCTCCACATAACCCGGTTCCCGGGCGTTGAAGCAGCCGCCCTTGATGGCATCGCGGGTGTCATCGCAGAAAATGCCGATGCGCTCGTTCAGCATGGCAAGGTTTGCCTTGTTGGCTTCGTACCGGTGCAGCTGGCTGCCGCCGCCCTGCCACGGCTCGCCGTATATCAGGATGTCCCGCCCGCCGGGCAGGGCGTCCAGGGCGGCGCGCACGGCGTTCATGGTCTCCACATCGTACAGGCCCATCAGGTCGAACCGGAAGCCGTCCAGATGGTACTCCTGTGCCCAGTAAAGAATGGAGTCGATCATATATTTGCGGGCCATGGGCCGCTCGCTGGCAAACTCGTTGCCGCAGCCGCTGCCGTTGGAAAAGCTGCCGTCCTCGTTCTGGCGGAAAAAGTAATAGGGCACGGTGCTGTTCAGCGGGTTCTCATTGCGGTACATGTGGTTGTACACCACATCCATGATCACACCAATGCCCGCCGCGTGCAGCGCAGCGATCATTTCCTTGCACTCCCGCACCCGCACCTCGCCCCGGGTGGGGTCGGTGGAGTAGCTGCCCTCCGGCACATTGTAATTGGTGGGGTCGTAGCCCCAGTTGTACTGGCGCATCAGGGGCCTGGTCTCGTCCACGCTGCCAAAGTCAAAAATGGGCATCAGCTGCACGTACTTCACGCCCAGGCGCTTGAGGTAGTTCAGGCAGGTGGGGTGAATGCCGTCTCCGTGCAGGGTGGTGCCCTGCTGGGTAAAGGCCATGAATTTGCCCCGCCAGGCCGGGCGCACGCCGCTGGCGGCATCCTGCGAAAAATCCCGCACGCTCACCTCCCACACGGCCCGCTGGGCCGGGGGGATCACCGGGCGCACATCCCGCTCCCAGCGGTCCGGGTTTGTACGGGCCAGGTCCAGGATCATGCTGCGGGTGCCGTTTACCCCCGCCGAGCGGGCGTAGGGGTCGGCTGTTTCGCGGGCAAGGCCGCAGACCGTGACGGTAAAGGTGTAGTAATGCCCGTGCTGATCCCCGGGCAGGTAAATGCTCCACACGCCCTGCGGCCCGCGTTCCAGCGGCAGGGTGCCGATGCAGGGGCTGTCGTGCCCTTTGCGGTAAAGGTTCACAGCCACGGCGTCCGCCGTGGGTGCCCACAGCCGCAGCCGGGTGCCCTGCGGAGCGTAATCCGGCCCCAGCGGCCCGTTCCAGGTGGTTTCTTGAGCAAAGCGGGCGCTCTCAAACAGCGCCTTGCGCTCTGCGGGTGTTGGTGCTTGCATGGTACTCTTCATTCCTTCTTACCGAAAATTCTCCCGGAATAAGTGTAAACAACCTTTGCCCATTTTGCAAGAGGAAAATGGCTTGCAAAACACGCCCCGGTACACTATACTGAAAGAAAAATGCAGGGAGGACCGCAACATGGCATACACCGATGACTGGGAGAGCCTGATGAACGGCGTGTTTGGCGCAGGAGGCAGGCTGAAGTTCGGTTCCGGCACCCAGCAGCCGGAAGCAAAGCAGCCCAAGGGGACTGGCAGCCTGCCGGACCTGAACGCGGCGCTGCTGGAGCAGCAGAAACAGCTGGATGAACTGCTCAAAAAACAGAACGCCCAGCTCAAAGGGCAGGACGATGCGGCACAGGCCGCACTGGAAAACAGCCGCCAGATGCTGCGGGACATGGAGCAGGACGGCCTGCTGGCCAAGGGCACGGCGGATGCAAAGCCGGAGCATCTGGGCAGCTTTGAAGGATTGGCCGCCGAGGTGAAAAAGACGGTTCTCGGGCAGGATGCCTTTGTGGACAGCGTGGTGCGGGCCATGCGCCGCCCCTTTGTGCTGGGCACCGAAGCACCGGCTGCCCGCAATGTGATCCTGATCAGCGGGGCACCCGGCACCGGGCGGCATTTTGCGCTGCAGGAGACCGCACGCATCATGGCGGCGCGGGGCCTTTTGCAGAACGACAAAATGGCCGTGATGGACCTGGCGTTGTACCCCAACTCCGGGGCCGAAAAGCTGTTTCTGCAGGACCTGTATGCCGCCCTGCACGCCCCCGGCGAGATCGTGGTGTTTGAACACTACGAGAGCTGCCACCCCGGTTTTTTGAAAACCCTCTCCGACCTGGCCGTCAGGGGCAGTGCACCGCTGTCCAGCCGGTACCTCGTGAACAAAGAGGGCATTCTTGTGGATGCCGGCACGGCCCTTGCCCCCGGAGCGGTGAGCCGCATTGATCCCTGCGGCAAGTACCTGATCTTCTTTTCCAACAAGGGGCGGGAGACGCTGGCGGATAAGTTCGGCGCACCCTTTGTGGCAGCGGTGGGGGATGTGTGCACCACCAGTGCCTTTGCGCGGGAGGACCTGGCAGCGCTGGCCGCACAGCGGCTGAACGCTCTGGCCCAGAAGGTGAGCACCCGCCTGGGGCTGACCCTTTCCGCCGGGGCAGATGTGCGGGACTATGTGGCGGCCCAGTGCTCCAAGGAAAAGGGCGCTGCCGGGCTGGACGACTGCTGCAGCCGCATTTTCCGTGCCCTGAGCGAATACTGCCTGCAGACAGACGCAAAGCTTTCCGGCACGGTCACCCTGACCGCACAGCCGGACGGGCTGCAGTTTGCGCTGAACGATGCCGCCCCGGCGGACCTGTTCCGCCTGCTGCCCGCCGAATACACCGGGGCCGTGGAGGAGATCCGCGCCGAAATGAACGACCTTGTGGGCCTGGCTCCGGTCAAGGAGTATGTGTTCGGCCTTGCGGACAACCTGCAGGTGCAGCAGCGCCGCGCGGCGGCAGGCTTTAAAACTGCCAGCCTTTCCATGCACATGATCTTTACCGGCAACCCCGGCACCGGCAAAACCACCATTGCCCGGCTGGTGGCCAAGTACCTCAAGGCCATTGGCGCGCTGAAGGGCGGCCAGCTGGTGGAAGTGACCCGTGCTGACCTGGTGGGCCGCTACACCGGCCACACCGCACCGCTGACCAACAGCGTCATTGAGAGTGCGCTGGGCGGCGTGCTGTTCATTGACGAAGCCTACAGCCTGTACCGGGGCGAGCAGGACAGCTTTGGCCTGGAAGCCATCGACACGCTGGTGAAGGGCATGGAGGACCACCGGGACGAGCTGGTGGTGATCCTGGCCGGCTATACCAAAGAGATGGAAGTGTTCCTCACCGCCAACAGCGGCCTTGCCAGCCGCTTCCCCAACAAGATCGAGTTCCCGGACTACACGGCGGACGAGCTGCTGGACATCACCACGGTGCTGGCCAGGGGCAAAGGCTACCGCCTGGCCGAGAGCTGCACCTTCCCACTGCTGGGCTACTACAAGCGCCGTCAGGCGCTGGACAGCCGCACCGCCGGCAATGGCCGCCTGGCCCGCAACACGCTGGAAAAAGCCATCTTCAACCAAAGCCGCCGCCTGGTGGCCGAACCCGCCGCTGAGCTGGATCTGATCCTGCCCAGCGATCTGGAATTTGAAGAATAAAAATCCGTAGAAAGAAAAACAGCCTCGCCCTCTCCGTCATTGCTTACGCAATGCCACCTCTCCCGGAGTGAGAGGCCTTGGCATAAAGGCGAACTTTGCGTGGACTGCCAAGGGCTCCCACTTTGGGGGAGCTGTCGAGCGAATGCGAGACTGAGAGGGCGAGGACGTTAAAAACAAGGGACCACTGCACAGAATAGCAGTAGTCCCTTGTTTTATTTATGCAGTTCCGCCAATGTTTTTGCCACTTCCTGCAGGCCTTGGCGCACCTCGGCGGGGGCGGTAACTTCCACTTTGCCGCCGAAGCCGCACACCCAGCCGTAAAACTGGGGGCTGACGCACACCGGTACGTCAAAATGGAAGAAGGCTTCGTCTGCTTCCGGCACAAACAGCGGCTCCTTGCCGAAGCGCTCCTTCATTGCAGGCAGCAGGTCGGCGGTGCAGCGCAGGGTGACCCGGTATTCCGGGCCGCCGTACATGTTGAAATGCTTGCGCAGGTAGGCGGGCAGGTCAAAGGCCTTGAAGGCTTCTTTGCCGCAGCGGCGTTTGTCCAGAACGGTCACGCCGGACATGCGGTCCACCCGGTAGTTGCGGATGTTGGCCGGCTGCTTTTCGTCCTGGTAGGCAATGAGGTAGTAGCAGCCGCCCTCCCAGGCCAGCTGCCAAGGGCTGACGGTGCGGGAGCCGCTGTCCTTGTAGCGGAACTGCACCATGCGCCCGGCATTGATGGCACTGTGCAGGGCATCAATGCTGTACAGCAGGGTCTGGCTGTCGCTTTTGGGGCGGCCGTCCACATACACCTGCCGCTGCAGCTGGGTGCCCTCGTAGTCGGAGCAGAGCGCTTCCAGCTTGTGGATGATCTTTTTGCTGGTGCGGGCGGAGATGACCTTGCTGGACTGCACGGCATCCACCAGCAGCTTCAGCTCCGAAAGCTCAAAGGTGCGGCTGGCCATCCAGTAGCCGCCGCCGCGCCCCCGCTGCAGCTGGATGTCGTAGCCCAGCGCGCGCAAGGTCTCGATGTCGCTGTAAATGCTCTTGCGCTCGGCCAGGATGCCCTGCTGTTCCAGCAGCTGCACCAGCTGCGGCACGTTGAGCAGATGTTCCTCGTCCGTTTTCTGTTCCAGAATGTGCAAAAGCGCCAGAAGCTTGGATTTCTGTCCTTCCTGCTTGGGCATGGCGATACCTCCGGTTTTGTTTTGCGGGCAGCGGCCTCGCCCTCTCCGTCATCGCTCACGCGATGCCACCTCTCCCAAAGGGAGAGGCTTTGGCAGTCCACGCAAAGTTTATGGTTTTGCCAAGGGCTCTCCCTTTGGGAGAGCTGGCGCGGCAGCGCCTGAGAGGGCGAGCAGCTTGCCATCATTCCGGCAGCTTTTTGTCAAAGGCTGCGCGGCGCTGGGTGGACAGGCGGAACATTTCTTCCAGCTTGTCCCGGTCGTCTGCCACCAGGGCGTTGCGCATCTCGCGCAGGGCAGCATCGAACTGGTCGATCTCGCTGATGAGGTTCTCCTTGTTCCACAAAAACAGCTCGGCCCACATTTTGTCGTTGATGCGGGCAATGCGGGTCAGATCCCGGAAGGAGTCGCCGGTGTACTCGCACAGCGAGGTGTTGTCGTTGGCGCACATCAGGCTCACGGCAATGGCGTGGCACAGCTGGCTCACGTAGCCGATCATCTTGTCGTGCTCCTGCACGGTCAGGGTGCAGATGTGGTGGAAGCCCAGCACCTCGGCCAGCTCCTTTGCCCACTGGATGGCCTGCGGAGTGTTCTTTTCAGTGGGGGTGATGATGAAGTTGGCCGGGGCAAAGTTCACCTCAGCGGCGTGCTCCACGCTGGAAGTCTCACGGCCCGCCATGGGATGGCTGGCAATGAACTCCACCCCTGCCGGGCACATCGCCTGCACCGGCTCCACAAGGCCGGTTTTGACGCCGGATACATCGGTAAAGATGCAGCCGGGTTTGATGAGCTGCCCATAGGTCTTGAACCACTCCAGCAATGCCGTGGGGTACAGGCCGAAGATGATGTGGTCGGCCTGCTGCACAAGATCTTCAAAATCATGGGTCTTGCCGCTGGCAATGTAGCCGTGGTCCAGGGCGTACTGCAGGTGCCCCTCGCTGCGGTTGATGCCGTCCACGTGGAAGCCGGCTTTGCTCAGTTCCAGAGCGTACTTGCCGCCCAGCAGGCCCAGGCCCACAATGAGATAACGCTTTGATTTATCCAACATGTTCCACCTCCGCGCCCAAAGGCTTGATGGCTGTAAAGAAATGCGGCCAGCTCTTCTGGATGGCCTCGGCATCGTCCACGGTCAGGGGCAGGCCGGTGCACAGCGCCAGTACGGCCAGGCTCATGACCACCCGGTGGTCGTTGTGGCCGTGCAGAACGCCCGCCGGGGCGTGCAGACGGCCTGCGCAGCCGTGCACCGTAATGGTGCCGCCCTCGCTTTCCAGCACACCGCCGCAGGCCCGCAGCTCGGCTTCCATGGCCGCAATGCGGTCGCTCTCCTTCAGGCGCAGGCGCTCGGCGTTGCGGATGACGGTGGTGCCCTCGCACAGCAGGCCCAGCACCATCAGCACGGGGCCAAGGTCCGGGCAGTCTGCCAGGTCGATGTCCACCCCGTGGAGCGGGGCCTTTTCAAAGGTGACGGCACCGCCCGTGCGGGTGAACTTTGCTCCGCACCGGCGCAGGATGTCCAGAATGACGGCATCGCCCTGCAGGGTGTCCGGTGCAAGGCCCGCGATGGTTACACCGCCGCACACGGCTCCCAACACCGCCGGGAACGCTGCCTGGCTGTAGTCGCCCTCCACGGTGTAGTCGCAGGGGCTGTAGTGCTGCCCGCCCGGAATGGCCAGGGTGGTTTCGTTCAGCCACCGGCTCTGCACGCCAAAGGCGGCCTGCACAGAGCGGGTCATGTCGATGTAGCTGCGGCTCTCCACCGGCGGAAGCAGGTGCAGTGTGCTGTCGCCGCCCAGCAGGGGCAGGGCAAACAGCAGCCCGCTGATGAACTGGCTGGACACATTGCCCGCCAGCCGGTACTCGCCCGGAGTCAGGGCACCTTCCACGGTCAGCCCGGCAGAACCTTGTTCAAACCGTAAATTCTGCTGCCGATACAACGTTTCGTAAACCGATTGAGGTCGCTCCATGAGCCGCCCCCGGCCGGTAAAGGTCACGGACTGGCCGGTCAGGCTGGCAATGGGAATGAGAAAGCGCAGGGTGCTGCCGCTTTCGCAGCAGTCCACCGGGGCGGTGAGGGGGGCAAACTGCCCCAGCCCCTCTACCACGGCGTCCGCCGGGCCGGTGGTCACACGGGCGCACAGCTGGCCCGCCGCCCCCAGCGTGGCGGAGATGTCCTTGCTGAATTCCAGATGGGTGATGCGGCTGCGCCCCTTGGCCAGCGCCGCGCACAGCACGGCCCGGTGGGCCATGCTCTTGCTGGGGGGCGCGGTGAGGGTGCCGGAAATGGCATCGGAAGCGCGTTTGATCGTTACAAGCATAAGCCGTTACATATCCCGGCCGATGGCCCATGCCACCTGGCGGCACTTGGCCATGGCCTGAGCAAAGGCGTCCGGGGTCAGGCACTGGGCACCGTCACTCCAGGCGTGCTGGGGGTCGTAGTGCACTTCCACTTCCAGGCCATCTGCACCGGCGGCCACAGCGGCGATCATCATGGGCTCCACAAGGTTTGCCTTGCCGGTGGCATGGCTGGGGTCCACGATGACGGGCAGGTGGGTCTTTTCGTGGATGATGGGCACTGCAGACAGGTCCAGCGTGTTGCGGGTGTATTTTTCAAAGGTGCGGATGCCGCGCTCGCACAGGATCACCTGCTCGTTGCCGCCGGCCATGATGTATTCGGCGCTCATGATCCACTCCTCAATGGTGTTGCACAGGCCGCGCTTGAGCAGCACGGGCTTGTGCATCTTGCCAACGGCCTTGAGCAGCTGGAAGTTCTGCATGTTGCGGGCACCGATCTGCACCACGTCCACGTACTCTTCAAACTCGGGGATGCGGTCCTCGCTCATCAGCTCGGACACGATGGGCAGGCCGGTGGCTTCGCGGGCCTTTACCATGTCCAGAATGCCCTCGGTCTCCAGACCCTGGAAGGAGTAGGGAGAGGTGCGGGGCTTGTAGGCACCGCCGCGGAACAGGCTGGCACCGCCGGCCTTCACGCCCTGGGCAATGCGCAGAGCCTGGTCCTCGCCCTCAATGCTGCAGGGGCCGGCCATGACGGCGATCTTTTCCTTGCTGCCGATCTTCACGCCGCCGCAGTCAATGACCGAATCGGCGGGGTGGAACAGGCGGTTGGCGCGCTTGTAAGGGGCAGACACGCGGGTCACGTTGTCGATCCAGGGGTTGGCCAGCACATCGCGCTCGTCAATTTTGGTGGTGTCGCCCACCAGGCCGAACACGTTGTAGTCCTTGCCGGTGATCAGGGTCACATCGAGGCCCTGCTTCTCGAATTTGTCAACGATTTTTTCCAGTTCGGGTTTCGGGGTCCCTTTTTTGGTGGAGATGATCATAAGAGGTTGTTCCTTTCCTTTTGAAACCCTCTCAGTCTCGCTTCGCTCGCCAGCTCCCCCGAGGGGGGAGCTTTTATTCTGCGTTCCCGTCAGATGCATAAAACCTCGCCCTTCGGGAGAGGTGGCGCGCCGCAGGCGTGACGGAGAGGGTTGTTTTTACATCACAATGTGTGCCTTGGGGGTACCGTCAATGCGCAGCAGCTGCGCAAGATAAGCACAGGCGTGCAGGTAGCCGTGGGGGCCTTCGCCGATGAAGTGCCCCTGGCAGCCAAAGGATACCACGTCCGTTTTGCGGAAGGGTTCCCGCTCGTCCGGGACGTTCAGCAGCACTTCCACGGCGGGCACGCCGCACAGCCGCAGTGCGTCCAGAATGGCCACGCTGTAGTGGGCATAGCCGCCGGGGTTCAGCACAATGCCGTCCACCCGGCCGGCAGCGGCCTGGATCTCGTCCACCAGGTCGCCTTCGTGGTTGGACTGGCACACGTCCGTTTCAATGCCCATCTGATCGCAGGCGGACTGCACAAAGTCCATCATGCCGTTGTAGTCCAGTTCCCCGGGCATTCCCGGCTCGGACCAGCGCATCAGGTTGATGTTCGGCCCGTTAAGAATCAAAAATTTCATCCAAAGCCTCCAGGGCGGCGCGCAGGGTCTCGTCCAGCGTGCCGGTATTGGGGACGACCGCATCCGCAGCGGCCTGATAGAGCGGGCGGCGCTGGGCTTCCATCTGGCGCAGGGCCTCTGTGCTGGACGACAGCGGGCGTCCGCCGCCCACGGTCAGGGCGTCCACGGGCCGGTCAATGAACAGCACCACGCCGTTCTGATGCAGGGCCCGTAGGTTCTCGGGCCGCTTGACCACGCCGCCGCCGCAGGAGATCAGCTGGCCTTTTTCCATGCCGAAGCGGCGGGTCTGGGCGGTCTCCCGGGCGCGGAAGCCGTCCTCGCCTTCGGCGGCAAAAATATCCGGGATGCTGCGGCCATCTGCCTTGACGATCTCTTCGTCCAGATCCACAAAGGGGCGGCCCAGCTGCTTTGCCAGCAGCCTGCCCAGCGTGGTCTTGCCGGAAGAAGGCATCCCGACCAGAGCAATGTTCAGCATCTCCCGGCGCAGGGCTGCGGTGATGCGGCGGATCTCGCCGGGCGCATCCGCAAATTTGCGGTCCCAAAAGTATTCGGCGGCGTACACCGCCTGCGCCACCAGCATTTCCAGGCCGCCCACGGCCACCGGAACACCGGCTTCCCCGGCGCGGAGGATCAGCTCGGTCTTGTCGGGGTTGTACACCACGTCCACCACGGCTTCCAGCCCGGGCATGGCGGCCACGTCCAGATTGCACACCCCCACATTGGGGTACATGCCCGCCGGGGTGGTGTTGATGACGATCTGCGCCCCGCTGGAAACGGCTTCTGCGTAGCTCAGCTCGCCCTTTTCCGGGTCCGGGTGGCGGCTGACCGTGAGCACCTTGGCCGCGCCCTTATCGCGGGCCACAGCGCTGGTGGTGTTGTGGGTGCCGCCGGTGCCCAGAATGACCACCGTTCGGCCCGCAAAATCCACGCCGTGGGCATCGCACAGATAGGCAAAGCCCATGTAATCGGTGTTGTAGCCGTAGAGCAGGCCGTTTTTGTTCACCACGGTGTTCACGGCCCCGATGGCCTTGGCCCGGGGGTCGATGTAAGTGCAGAACTCCATCACCAGCTTTTTGTAGGGGATGGTCACATTGATGGCCTTGAACTGCCGCTTTGCCAGAAAGGCCCGGGCCTCTTCCTCCGTGGGCAGGGGGCACAGGTCGTAGTGGTAGCCGCAGAGCATCTCGTGGATGATCTTGGAGTAGGAGTGGCCCAGCCGGCCGCCGATCAATCCGTATTCCATGTTATTCGCCCTCCTTGCGGAAGCTGGTGGGGTGGGTCATCCAGCGCTCGCCGTAACGGGCCGTGAGCAGATCGCCCACTGCCAGGGCGGCGGCGCAGGTCTGTACAATGGCGGCCCGGGGCACGATGCAGGGGTCGTGACGGCCCTGAATGGACAGCTGTGCGTCCTTTTTGGCAAGGTAGTCCACCGTGTCCTGCTGCTTGTAGATGCTGGGGGTGGGCTTGACGGCGGTGCGGAACACCACCGGCATTCCGTTGGCAATGCCGCCGTTGATCCCGGCGTTGTGGTTGGTGGCGGTAACCACGGCTCCCTCCGGCGTCATGCGGAAGGCATCGTTGGCTTCGGAGCCGCGCAGCCCGGCAAAGCCGAACCCGGTGCCGAACTCGATGCCCTTGACTGCCGGGATGGAAAAGGCCAGGTGGGCCAGTTCGCTCTCCACGCTGTCAAAATAGGGTTCGCCGATACCGGCGGGCAGGCCGAGAAGGGCTGTTTCCAACATTCCGCCCACGCTGTCGCCATCTGCCCCGGCGGCACGGATGGCGGCTTTCATCGGTTCTTCCACGGCGGCATCCAGCACGGCAAAGCCTTCGGTTTTGCTGGCAAGTGCCTCTGCCTGGGCCGCCAGCAGGGCGGGGTCGTCCAGCGCAAAACGGGTGTCCAGGATGCCGGCACACTCCGCAATATGGGTGGTGATGTCGATGCCGGCGCGGTTCAGGGCCCCCAGCACAAGGGCTCCGCCTGCCACCAGGGCAGCTGTTACCCGGCCGGAAAAGTGCCCGCCGCCCCGGGCGTCCTGAAAGCCGTGATACTTGGCATAGGCGGTGTAGTCCGCGTGGCCGGGGCGCAGCAGATCAGCGGTTTTGGCATAGTCTGCACTGCGGGTGTTGGTGTTTTCAATCAGCAGGGCAACGGCGGTGCCGGTGGTGCGGCCATTGACCACACCGGACAAAAACTGCACGGCATCCGCTTCCACACGGGGGGTGGACAGGCCGTCACCCCGGGCACGGCGCTTGTCCATGCAGGCGGCAAGAAAGGCTTCGTCCACCGGCACTCCGGCGGCCATGCCGTCCAGCACCGCACCGATGGCCCGGCCGTGGCTCTCGCCGAAAATGGTCAGCGAAAGGTCGCTGCCAAAGGTGTTTTTCATGGCTTATTCCTCCATGCCCAGCAGGGGGCGCAGACCCTCCACCGGAATGGTCTCGGCCCGCCAGCAGCCCAGGCCCGGCACCTTGATGATGGTAATGCTGCCGCTCTGGGCCTTTTTGTCGTGCAGCATCTCGGCCAGCACCTTTTCCTTGTCATAAGTGGTGCGGGTGGGCAGGCCCAGGCGGCGGTACACCGCGCGCACCCGCTTCTGCAGGGCCTTGGACTCGATCATGGGCAGCATCCCCAGCGCCACGCACTCGCCGTGGTACAGGCCCACGGTGCGGCGGCCCTTGATGCCCTTGACGGCTTCGATGCCGTGGCCGATGGTGTGGCCGAAGTTCAGGGCCTTGCGCATTCCGTGCTCGGTCTCGTCCTGCTCCACGATGCTCTTCTTGAACCGCAGGCTGCGGCAGATGATCTCGCCGATCTGGGCATCCACATCGCCCTTTTCAAAAATGGCAAACAGTTCCGGGTCGGCCAGCAGGCTGGCCTTGACGGCCTCGGCCAGGCCGTTGATGAAGTGGCGGCGGGGCAGGGTGGCCAGGGTGTCCGGGTCCACAATGACCAGCTTGGGCTGCCAGAAGGCGCCCACGATGTTCTTGGTGTCGCCCAGGTCCACGGCGGTCTTGCCGCCAATGGAGGAGTCGATCATGGAAAGGGTGGTGGTGGGGCAGTTGATGAAGTCGATGCCGCGCATGTAAATGGCAGCGGCAAACCCGGCCAGGTCGCCTACCACGCCGCCGCCCACGGCCACCACCAGGTCGCCGCGGCCCATGCCGAACTCCAGCATCTGCTTCAGCACGGATTCCAGAATTTTAAAGCTCTTGCTGGCTTCGCCCTGGGGCACCGTGATGATGCGGGCGTCCTTGCACTGGTCGGCTACCATCTGGGCATACTGGGCGGGCACACCGCTGTCGGTGACCACAGCTACCCGGCGGTCCAGCCGGGCGAACTGATACAGGTTTTCCAGCGAGCCGCTTTTGACGATGATGTCATAGCTGCGCTCCCCCAGGTTCATGGTGAGTTTGGTTCCGATAAATTCGCTCATTTTGTATACACTCCTAACAGACGCACGGTGCGGCAGATGCGGTCCAGCTCGCGCAGCAGCGCGGCGGTTTCCTCTGCGGTGGGATCGCCCACCAGCTCCACGTAAAAATAATATTCAAAGGGCACGTGCGGCATGGGCCGGCTCTTGATGGATTCCATGTTGAAGCCGCTGGCACCGATGATCTGGATCACCTCGCCCAGCTTGCCGGGCTTGTTATCCACCGTGAACAGCAGCGAGAACCGGTTGCCCGCCGTGGGCTTTTCGCGGCTGAGCACAATGAAGCGGGTGGTGTTGTCGCCGTCCGTGTTGATGCGGGGCACCAGCACCTCCAGCCCGTACAGGGCAGCGGTCTCGGTGCTGGCAATGGCGGCTTTGGTCTTGTCGCCGCTTTCGGCCACGAACTTGGCGGCCATGGCGGTGTTGGCCATGGCGGTGGCCGGCAGGCCGAACTGCTTCAAAAAGGTCTCGCTCTGGGCAATGGCCTGCTGGTGGCTGTACACATGCCGGATCTCGGCCAGCTGGGTGCCGGGCAGCACCAGCAGGTTCTGGGAGATGGGCAGGTCGTACACATCCACCACCCACAGGTCCGGGTGGTTGTAGCACAGGTCCAGCACGGCAGACACATCGCCCGCGTGGCTGTTTTCAAAGGGCACCACACCGTGGGCGGCATCGCCCCGTTCCACGGCGGCAAACACCTCGTCCCAGGTGGGAAAGCTTACGGCCTCGGCGTGGGGGAACAGGGCCTTGAGGGCAATGTGGGCAAAAGCCCCCTCCACGCCCTGGTAGGCGGCGCGGTTCTGGCCCAGCACCTCGGCTTCGTACTGTTTGGCAACATCCATCATGTTCTGCACATGATCTTTGTAATACGGGCGCAGTGCCGGGGTGTGGATGCGCGCGGCGGCCTTTTCCAGCACGGCGGCTTCCCGCGCGGCGTCAAAGATCGGCAGGCCGTGGGCACGCTTGTATTCGGCAACCTGCAGCACAGCGGCCATGCGCCGCTCAAACAGGGCGGCCAGCTGGGCGTCTACGGTGTCGATCTCGGCACGGGCTTGTTCCAGTGCGTCCATGGGTTCACATCCTTTACAGGTGGTTTGATGCAAGATACCAGGTAAGTATACCATAACTGGGACGGAGAAACAACAAACCACCCGGCGTTTCAGGGTGGAGAATATTTCAAATCAGCACCCTGTAAAAAGACGAAAAATGAAAACAGGAGGGACATGCGGCGCATGTCCCTCCTGTTTTCATTCAGAACGATTATAGTGCAAAAGATCTTCCCGGCTGCGGGCCTTGCCGTAATAACATCCGTAGGGGTTGTCCAGCTCGGCAGCCGTGGGGATGTGGTGTGCGGGCGGCTCCGGGGCTTTTTCCGGCCCCGGCGTGCGGTCAAAGGTGATCTGCGCTGCCGGGCCGCCCGCCTTGATGCGGAAGCGCATGGTTCAGCCCTCCTCGGTCACGGTGGAAACAGCCCCGGCAGTCAGCTTCTCCCACAGGGCGGCACCGTTCTCGGTCAGTTCGGCAGAGGTGGTGTTCCAGGCACCGCGCAGGCCGATGTAGTAATCCGCCAGCACATCCTGGCTGCTGCCGCTGGTGGTCTGGACGGCGTCCGGGGTGTAATCCCCCAGGTCCAGGCTGGTCAGCACAGGGCAGTCGGTCCAGCGGTAGACCATGTTCCACCAGTCGTTGTCGGCATCCGACTGGGGCTGGCTGCCATCCAGATAGCGCAGCGCCCCGGTCTGTTCCTGGAACCCGGCGGGGTCGTACAGGAGAAAGATGGAGCTGAGGGCGCTCTGGATGTCGGTGGACAGCTTGGTGGTGCCGGCCATTTCCATGTAGGCGTCCGTGTCATCGCCCTGGAAGTTGATGGTGTACACATTCACCTTCACCACCACCTTGCCGTCTCCGTTGCAGTCCTCACCGTAGGCGGCCAGGGCGTCCTGCAAGGCGGTCTGGGTAGCTTCCGGGATATAATGGGGGCTGACAACAGCAATGTTGTAATCGGCGTGGGTGGTAAAGAAATACTGCCCGATGAAGGTGTAGGCCACAAAGGCCGCCACCGCACCGATGACCAGAACCCATTTCAGATTGTAGTCCCACCAGTTGGCCCAGCGCTCTTTGCGGGTGTACTGGCGCTCTTTGCGGGGTGCAATGTCCTTGGGGTCGATGTCGCGTTCGTAACGATAACTTGCCATAGAATGATGTTCTCCTGGTTAGATGATTTGCTTGCGCAAGGGCAGCGTGCTCGCCCTCTCCGTCATTGCTCATGCAATGCCACCTCTCCCAAGGGGAGAGGCTTTGGCAGCCCACGCAAAGTTCCCGGTTTCGCCAGAGGCTCTCCCCCTGGGAGAGCTGGACGCGAAGCGGCCTGAGAGGGCGAGGCTGTTTTACTTCAATTCTGCCAGAATGGTCTGGCGCACAGCATCCGGCAGCTGCTTCTGCTCGGCCTTGCTCATGCCGGCCGTCTGGATGGGCGGCAGAATGCGGATGCGCACCGTGCCGGGGCGGCACAGGTTGCCGTTGCTCTCAAACAGGGCGCGTGCACCGGTAATGGCTACCGGCACCACCGGAGCGCCGGTTTTGACCGCAATGCGGAACGCACCGTTCTTGAACTCACCGGCACCGCCCTCTTCGCCCTTGTAGCGGGTGCCCTCCGGGAAAATGACAAAGCTTTTGCCGCCCTGCACAATGGCCGTGGCATCGTTGAGGGCGCGCACCGAAGCGCGCACATCGTCCCGCTGCACGAACACGCAGCCCAGCAGCTTCATCCAGCGGTTCAGCAGGGGGATCTTTTCCAGCTCCTCCTTGGCCAGAATGCCATGGGGCTTGTCCAGCCCGGCCAGCAGCAGGGGAATGTCGTAGTAGCTGCGGTGGTTGCCCACAAACACGCAGGGGCCGTTCTGGGGAATGTTCTCCCGGCCCTCCACGGTCAGGGCCACGCCGGTCACTTTCAGAATTCCCCGGCTCCAGCGGGGAATGTGCCGGTCCACCAGCTGCTCCACCGCGGCGGTGTCGCCTGCGGCCAGTGCACGCTCGCCGCGGCGCAGCGCGCCGTAGTGAACGATCATGTATCCAAACAAATAAATAAACAACGCAATCGTGCGCAAAATGCTCATTGCGGTTTCCTCCCTCCGGCAGGTCATGCCTTGACCATTGTAACATACTTTTTGAAAAAAAGGGAGAAAAAATACTTTTTTTACAATTGAGCGGATCTGTACTCTTGCAAAATGGACAAAACACGGGTATATTTATAGTTGTAAAGTTGGCACAATGGCGCTTTCTGCGCGAAACCGCCGGTGTGCCGCGCAAGAACAAAAAAGAGAGGTACTGCACAAACATGGGTTTGTTTCCTTCTGCAGGCGATTTCAAAGACGGCCGCGGCGTAGAAAAGGACGCGCCCCGCAAAACGGGCATCCGCCGCTTTTTCGAACTGGTGGGCCGCGATATGTCCAGCATGTTCCTGGCCAACCTGCTCACCTGCCTGGGCTTTCTGCCGGTGATCTGCCTGGTGTACATCGGTTTTCTGATGAACAACCTGCCGGTCATGCTGGTCAGCGCCGCTGTGGGCGGCATTCTGGCAGGCCCGGCTCTGGCCGGCATGTACGACACCGTGTTGCGCGCCCTGCGTGACGAAGCCGGATACTGGTGGGTGACCTACCGCCGTGCCTTCAAGCGCAACTTTAAAGCCAGCATTCTGCCGGGCATCCTGTACTGCGTGGTGGTTACGCTGCAGATCTTTTTGGTGTATTTCTGCTTCAATATGCTGTACCACGGCACCAATGTGGGGGTGCCGCTGTGGGTGGCCACGGTGCTGAACCTGCTGCTGTTCCACATGCTGTTCTCCTACATGTGGCCGCAGGTGGTGCTGCTGGACCAGCCCCTGGGCCAGACGCTGAAAAACAGCGTCAACTGCATGATCGCATTTCTGCCCCACGCCCTGGCGGCCTCCATTGTGCAGGTGCTGTTCTGGGGCATCGTGATCCTGAGTATGCCGCTGGGCCTGCTGCTGATTTTGGTGTTTGGCTTCTGGTTTTCCGTGGAGGTGTCCTGCCAGATCGTGTACGGCGACATCGACAAGGTGTTCCACATTGAAGAGAACATCCGCAAAATGAAGGACGAAGAGCTGGAGCAGGCACTGGAAGCGGACCGCATGGACACGGACGAGCCGCAGTAACGGCGGACACGCGCCAAAGGAGGGATGCCGGATGGAACAGCGCAACAACCTTGTTTTGCAGGGCACCGAGACCTTCTCCCGCGGGCAGCTGGACAACCTGGCACTGGAAAACGGTGCCCTGGTGCTGGACAGCGTGGCCGGGCGCAGCCTGCAGTACGGCAGCTACACCACCCCGGAGTTTGCCATGCCGGCGTTCTGCAACCTGAATGTGAGCTGGAATGCCTACGCACCCCACAACACCATGGTGGAGGTGCGGTGCCGGGTGTACGCCGGAGGGAACTGGACCGGCTGGATGAGCTTTGGCAAGTGGGCTCCGGGCTACCCCCGGTGCAGCTGTACCTCCCAGAGCGACGACGGAATGGTCTTCCTGATGGGGGATACCGTCACAGTGGCCACCCCCGGCGGCGGCACCGGCGTGCAGCTTCAGGTGAACCTGTCCACCAACGACGACAAAGTCTCCCCGGCGGTGCGGCTGCTGGCCGCAGCGGTGCGGCCCCTGACCTGGGAAAAGCGCAACGGCCACCCGCTGAACCGGCGGCTCTATCTGCCGGAATACTGCCTTTCCGCCCACGACCCCAGTTTTGGCCGCACCATGGATCTGCCGCTGGTGATGGCTGCGCTGATGAACTGCTGGGGCGAGGACATTCTGCCCGAAGAAGTGGCCTACGTCATGGAGGACATGGCCCACAGCACCACTGCCAACGCAGCTTTCGCGGCTGCGGCTGCAGGCTGCTGCGGCTACCCCTGCTGGCAGGCATGGATGGACCTTGCCGACCTGCGGGCGCAGATCCACGACGACTGCTGCGTGGCTGTTCAGGTAGAACAGCGCATCCGCGGCCAGCGGGACCCCGTCCGCATCTGGATGGGCCTGCGGGGCTTCGGCCACGACGACGCCGTGATGGCAGATTATGTATTGCTGAACGACCCCACTGCCGACTCCAACGGGTCGGTGAACTGCACCATGGCGCTGGTGGATTTCATGCGCTACTTCACAGGCCGGGCTATCGCCCTGCGGGCCAAGCCCCGGGACATATCCGCCAACCGCCCCCGGCGGCTGCGCTGTGAGCTGGTGCCCGGCAAGGAAGCGGGCGTCTACCACTTTGAACGGCGCGGCGCAGCAGACCCTCTGCCGGAGGACTTTTCCGGCTGGATCGCCTACGCGCTGCACGACGGTGTGGCCCACGCCACCACTGCCCACCGCAGCTTTCACCGCATGGAGCGCACCACGGACGGCGGCATCCGCTTCCCGGAAGCACAGATGGCCGAAGGCGGGCGCTGCAGCGTGTACGCTGTGGACCAGACCGGCACCATGCGGGTGGCCGAAGTCCGGCTGCCCACGCCGCGCCCCGTACCGGAGCCGTCCATCTCTCAAGCATCGGAACAGCCGGAACAATGACTGGCTGCGCCAAATAGATCAAGACATAGGAGGAACACATTATGGCAAAGACGATCATCACTTTGGGACGTGAATACTGCACAGGCGGCCGCTACATCGCTGAGGACGTGGCAAATGCACTGGGCATCAAGCTTTACGACAAAGAGCTGATCACCCTGGCAGCAAAGCACTCCGGTCTGTCGGAAGAAGCGGTTGCCGCCAGTGAGAAACGGCACACTCACAGCCTGCTGTACAGCCTGTACACCATGGGCAACGAGCTGCCGCTGGGCGATCAGGTGTTCATTCTGCAGAGCCGCATCATCAAGCAGCTGGCCGAGGAAGGCCCCTGCGTGATCCTGGGCCGCTGCGGCGATTATGTGCTGCGCGAGCGCAAGGATGTGCTGCGCGTGTTCGTCTATGCGCCCAAGGACTGGCGTCTGGAATACGCAAAGACCAATCCTCTGGTCAAGGCCAAAGACGAAAAGGGCATCAAGGAAGAGGTTGAGAAGACCGACCGCAACCGTTCGGCCTACTACAACTACTACACCCAGAACCGCTGGGGCGATGCCCACAACTATGATCTGGCCATCAATGCCGCTCTGGGCCGCGAGACCTGCGTCAAGATGATCCTGGATGCAGCCGCCGCCAAGGAAAAGACTCTGGGCTGATGGCACAACGCCGCATTGCGGCAAAAACAACGATGAATCGTGGGTGGGGTGCGCAAACGCTCTGCCCACGTTTCGGGCAACGAACTTTGCTGCGCAAAGTTCGTTGCGATAAAATCCCAAGTTCAAATCAAAAGGAGACCCTGTGGAAACAAAGCAACCCCAAACTTCTCCCGCCGAAGCGCGGGAAAACATCATGGGCACCATGGACATCAACCCGCTGCTGGTGCGGCTGAGCGTGCCCATGATGATCTCCATGCTGGTGCAGGCGCTGTACAACGTGGTGGACTCGGTGTTCGTGTCCCATGTGAGCGAAAGCGCCCTCACCGCCGTGTCGCTGGCGTTCTCGCTGCAGAACGTGATGATCGCCGTGGGCGTGGGCACCGGCGTGGGCGTGAACGCCCTGCTGAGCAAAAGCCTGGGCGAAAAGAACCAGCGCCGGGCCAATGCCACCGCAGAAAACGGCATTTTTCTCTCGCTGTGCAGCTTTGCCGTGTTCCTGGTCATTGGTCTGACCTGCATGAAACCCTACTTTTATGCACAGACCAGTGATGCAGACATTGCCCGGCAGGGCATCCAGTATCTGTCTGTATGCTGCATTTTCAGCCTGGGCCTGTTCACCCAGACCATGGGCGAAAAGCTGCTGGCCGCCACCGGCCGCACCCACCTGAGCATGATCAGCCAGCTGACGGGTGCGGTGGTGAACATTGTGCTGGACCCCATCTTCATCTTTGGCTACTGCGGCGAGGCTCTCAGCGGCACCACCGGCGCAGCCGTGGCCACCGTCATCGGCCAGTTCTGCGGTGCGGGCATGACCTTATTCTTCAACCTGAAGAAAAACCCGGACATCCAGATCAGTTTCAAAGGCTTCCGGCCCAGTGCAAAGGCCATTGGCCGCATCTACACCGTGGGTCTGCCCAGCATTGCCATGCAGTGCGTGGGCAGCGTGATGACCTTTGGCATGAACCGCATCCTCATGGCCTTCTCGGCCACGGCGGTGGCGGTGTTCGGCGTGTACTTCAAGCTGCAGAGCTTTGTGTTCATGCCCATCTTTGGCCTGAACAACGGCATGGTGCCCATCATCAGCTACAACTACGGTGCCAAGAACCCGGCCCGCGTGAAAAAGACCATCAAGCTGGCGGTGTGCTACGCCGAGTGCATCATGCTCATCGGCTTCTGCATCTTCCAGTTCTTCCCGGACAAGGTGCTGGGCATTTTTGCCGCCAGTGACGCCATGCTGGCCATCGGCATTCCGGCGCTGCGCATCATCTGCCCGCACTTTCTGCTGGCCGGCATCGGCATCGTGCTGGGGTCGGTGTTCCAGGCACTGGGCAACGGCGTGTTCAGCCTGATCGTTTCGGTCTGCCGCCAGCTGGCGGTGCTGCTGCCTGCGGCGTACCTGCTGGCCCGGACCGGCCAGGTGAACAATGTGTGGTGGGCCTTCCTGATCGCGGAGGTGGTCAGCCTGCTGCTGAGCCTGGCTTTCTATGCCCGCATCAACAAGACCATCATTGCCCCCATGTACGCGCTGCAGGAGCCGTGACGGGCGCAGAAAAGAGCCTCTGTAAACCGAAAGGAACGTGATCTCTATGGTAAAAAAGCTGAAGTGGAACCTGGTCCTCATGAGCCTGCTGTACCTTGGCCTGGGCATCTTCCTGGTCATGAAGCCCAGCACCGCCCTCAACATCGTGTGCTATGCGCTGGGAGCTGTGGTGCTGGCCTGTGCGGCCGTGCAGCTCATCCGCTACTTTGTGGTGGAGCGCGGCGTGTTCCAGAGCCAGCTCACCCTGATTTCGGGCGTGGTGTGCCTGGCGCTGGGTGCCTTCCTGATCATCCGCAGCGACATTGTGGTGAGCATTCTGCCCATCGTGTTCGGCCTGTTCGTGATCTTTGACGCTCTGGGCCGGGTGCAGAACGCCCTGGACCTGCGCCGCTGCGGCTACGACAGCTGGAAGGGCTTTCTGCTGCTGCCGGTGCTCAGCGTAGTGCTGGGCGTGGTGCTCATTGCCAACCCCTTCGGCGCCATGGAAACGCTGGTGATGGCCATTGGCATCATCCTGATCCTGGAAGGTGCCATCAACCTGCTCAGCGCCCTGTACACGGTGCTGGCGGTGCGCCGCTTTGCCAAGCTCCACCCGGAGACCCAGTCTATGCTGGAGTCCCTCACCGGCGAGGACCTGAACGGCGATGGCGTAGTGGCCCCGGATGTGACCCATGCGGATGCGGAAGCTACCGTGGTGGAGCTGGATGAAGTGGACGAAAGTGCCACCGTGGAGCAGGAGAACGAAGGGGAGTAAACCCTCTCAGGCCGCTTCGCGTCCAGCTCTCCCGAAGGGCGAGCTTTGTGCGCTGTTTTGATAAAGGTTTCCCTCATGCTGTAAAGAAGGAGTGCGTTTCCTTCCGCAGGAAAAAAGCTCCCCCTTCGGGGGAGCTGGCAGCGCCGTCAGGCGTTGACTGAGAGGGTTTTACACTAATTACAATAAAGGATAAAAGAGAAATGGAAAAGTACGATCTGATCATTGTCGGTGCCGGCCCCGCCGGTATCTTTACCGCTGTGGAGCTGCTGCGCCACGGCAGCAAAAAGAAGATGCTGCTGGTGGAAAAGGGCAAGCCCGTGGAAAAGCGCCACTGCCCCAAGGCCGAAGTGGGCCACTGCGTCAACTGCCGCCCCACCTGCGCCATCACCACCGGTTTTTCCGGTGCGGGCGCCTTCTCGGACGGCAAGCTGAGCCTGTCTCATGAGGTGGGCGGCGACCTGCCCACCCTGATCGGCGAGGATTTTGCTCAGGAGCTGATCGAATACACCGATAAGATCTACCTGGAGTTTGGTGCCGACCCCCACGTGGAGGGTATTTACACCGGCGAGGACATCAAGGAGATCCGTAAGAACGCCATCCACGCCGGCCTGAAGCTGGTGGACTGCCCCATCCGCCATCTGGGCACCGAGAAGGCCCAGGAGCTGTATCTGGCCATCCAGAACTATCTGGCCGACAACGGCGTGGAGATGCTGTTCAGCACCGAGTGCGAGAACATCATTCTCGAAAATGAGGAGTGCAAGGGCGTGCTGCTGAAGGACGGCGACCAGCTCCGCCCCGTGTATGCGGACGAAGTGGTCATCGGCACCGGCCGCCGCGGTGCGGACTGGCTGGAAAAGATCTGCGCCGAGCACCACATTGCCCACAAGCCCGGCACCGTGGACATCGGCGTGCGCGTGGAGTGCCGCAACGAGG
>CAVIXY010000014.1:0-32099 GCA_963646665.1 Bacteroides sp. CAG:545 | reverse complement strand
TTGAACGGCTGCAGACGGACCATCAGTTCGCCAAAAGTAACGACTTTCATTGGTTAATCTCCTTTATTTACAGGTGTTTAAAATCATCCTGCCGCAGGGCATCCCCGGTGCGGCAGGGCTTTTACGGAATCAAACGGGGCTTTTCGATCAGGCCTGAACCAGGTGGAAGGCGAAACCGGCGATCTCGTCTGCAAAGTAGCAGGCAATGGTCTTGCCGTTCTTCACGTTCTTGCTGTCCAGATCGAACTTCACGCCGCGCTGGGACAGGTGGTAGATGGCGCGGTCCACGTTGTTGCAGCCGATGGCAATGTGACCATTGGTGCCGCGGCCCGGCTTCTTCATGATCTCAAATTCCTTGTTGCCCACAAAGATGCTGGAGTTGCCGGGAGCAACCTTCATGTTCAGCAGGCCGCCGATCAGGTTGGCCACCTTCATGGCCTCTTCCTCGTTGCCGGTGTTGATGCCGATGTGCATCAGCTTCAGGCCCAGCATGGTGTCAACGGCTTCCTTGCTCTGTGCGGTGATCTTGGCCCAGTCGCCGGCCTTGATGACATCGCTCTTGCACATCCAGGTGCCGCCCACGGCAAAGATCTGATCGTAGCCCAGGTAGTCGTTCACGTTCTTGGCGTTCACGCCGCCGGTGCACATCCAGCGGGCACCCTTCAGGGCAGCGCCGATGTTCTTCAGCATGCCAACGCCGCCGTTTGCCTCAGCGGGGAAGAACTTCAGGGCCTCGCAGCCCATGTTCATAGCCTGCTGCATCTCGCCTGCGGAAGCGGTGCCGGGCATCATGATGCCGCCCTTGTCGATGACGTGCTTGCAGACTTCGGGGTCGAAGCCGGGAGCCACGATGAAGGAAGCACCGGCAGCCATAGCGCGGTCAGCCTGCTCGGTGGTCAGCACAGTGCCGGCGCCCAGCAGCATTTCGGGCATTTCCTCGTGGATCTTGCGGATGCACTCCTCAGCACATGCGGTGCGGAAGGTGACCTCTGCGGCGGGCAGGCCGCCGTCTGCCAGAGCCTTGCACAGGGGCAGGGCCTCGTCCACGCTGTTGAAGGCGATAACAGGGATAATGCCGATCTGATAGACCTTTTCTACGATGGGATTCATAACGCATTTCTCCTTTTAAATTGAACTCTCTTGTGCGCATGGGCTGCCGTTTGGGCATACTATACCCACTGTGCGCTTGTAATACTAGTATAAACGAACCGCCCGGCTTTGGTAATGCTCAACAAGCACAATGTTTTGCATAAGAGCTTGTATACATTGCACAAAAATGACGAAGGATGCCCAAATTCCGGACAAAAGTTCGTTTATTTACACGCAAAGTGCCTTAAAATCCGGTGCAGACGCCCAGTTTTTCCAGAATTTCGGCCACGCCATCGTGGTCGCAATCGGCCTCGCTCACCAGGGCGGCCATGGCCTTGATCTCCGGCATTCCGTTGGCCATCACGGCGGCAATGCCGGCTTTTTGCAGCATGGCACGGTCGTTTTCGCTGTCGCCCACGGCCAGGGTATTTTCATGGGGGATGCCCAGGTGGTCGGCCAGGGTCAGCAGCGCGCTGCCCTTATCCACCCCGGCGGCGGTCACCTCAATGTTTTCCGGCGAACCCTGCACGACTTCCACCCCGGCAATGGCCTGAAAGCGGGGCAGTGCGGCCTGGGCCAGTTCCGCACTGCCCAGAAAGACGCAGGTCTTTTCCACTTCGTGGGCGTGGCGGCTCATCCACTCGGAGAAATCGCGCACCATCGTAAAGCGGCCATCGTTGGGCTGGCGGGCTTCAGTGCTGCCAAAGCGGCGCGCAAAGCGCAGAGCGGCATATTCCATGCTGGCGGCATCGGTGTAGGAGCGGCCATCCGCAAAAATACGCAGGTCGGCGCGGCAGTCCAGGCACAGGGCCGCCACTTCGCGGGCCGTTTCCGGCGGCAGCAGGCGGTGCACAAGGCACACCGGCTCGCTGGTGCGGCGCTGGGCAGCGTTGGAGTAGCGGCTGTATACGGCACCCAGAGGGTCGCTGCCAAGGTCCCACACGGCGGCACCGTTGGAGGTGATGGCGTAGCGCACGCCGGGCAGCTGCGCCACCACCGGCGGCAGGCTGGCCAGCGGGCGGCCGGTGGCGGGTACCACCACAACGCCGTGGTCCACGGCATACTGCAGGGCGGCCTGCGTGCGGGGCGAAACTTCGCCCTTGCGGTTGAGAAGGGTGCCGTCCAGATCCAGTGCGATCAGACGGACAGGGGGGAACTGCTGCGACATAAGGACTCCTTTTGCAACAAAAACCAAGCCTTCCCGGCAGGGAAAGCGAAAAATCCAGACACTTCCTATTTTATATCACCCAAAGCGTTTGCGCAAGTGGACGGGATGTGGTACAATAAAACGTCCATACATTTAAAATTTAGGAGTTTCGCCATGAATTTTGCACAATTGCGCAGCCGCTGCAAGCCACACCTGTGGTTTCAGCTGTACTGGGTGGTCTACCTGATATGGTTTTTCTGGCTGGATCTGACCATCACCCAGCCCAAATACATCATCCACAGCCCGCTGGATGACTTTATTCCCTTCAACGAGTGGTTCGTTATCCCGTACTGCAGCTGGTTTTTGCTGCTGGCGGGGGTCACGGCGCTGCTGTGGTGGTACGACACCAAAAGCTACGACAAGCTCTGCCTGATGATGTTCTCGGGCATGACCTTCTGCCTGATCCTGTACATGCTGCTGCCCAACGGGCTGGACATCCGCCCCACGGCGGAGCAGATCGGGCGCAGCAACCCGGCCATGTGGGTGATGCAGCTGCTGTGGAAAGCAGATGCCTCGGTCAATGTGTGCCCGTCCATCCACTGCCAGAGCACGGCCTGCATGGCGGTGGCGTTCAGCGGCAGCACACTGGCCAAAAAGCGCCCGGGCCTGAAGGTGCTGGCCTGGGTGTGGGCAGCCCTGATCTGCCTGTCCACCGTGTTCACCAAGCAGCACTCGGTGATTGATGTGTTCTGCGGCCTGGCGGTGGCCTTTGTGTGGGTGCCGGTGCTGTACCGTCCGCACCGGGCGCACAAACCGGCCGGTACGGGAAAATTTTGACAAGTTTTGGTTGCAGATGCTCTTGACAGCCGCCCCGGGGTTGGGTAATATGGTGGTACTGATATATCACTTTGCGAAAACCCCGAAGGGAGTGGACGGACATGGCTGCATTGAGCGCACGGGAACTGGCCTACGAGACCGTTCGCAGCAGGATCATCACCATGGAATGGAAACCCGGCGACCCGCTGAACGACCGGGAGCTGGCCGAAGAGCTTGGCATCAGCCGCACACCAATGCGGGAAGCACTGATCATGCTGAACATTGCCCACATGGTGGTCATCAAGCCCCAGAGCGGCACCTATGTGGCACCCATTGACCTGAAGCTGATGGAACTGGAGCAGTTTGCACGCTACACGCTGGAAAAGGAGATCCTGACCCGGCTGTGCGGAAAGCTGACCCCCGGGCAGGAGGCGGACTACCGCAGACTGATCGAGGACTACCGCGCTCTGGAAGCTGATGCTGCGGCTCCCCAGCGGGAAAAGCATCTGCTGGAACTGGACAACGCCTTCCATCGCCGCGCTTTTGAGCTGTGCGGCATGGAGGAGCATTTTGACCACATGCTGTCCACCCTCCAGCACGTGGAGCGGCTGCGCAAGTTCAGCCTGCTGACGGAGGAAAACAAATCCGTGTGCGCGGCCCACACCCGCATTCTGGAAGCGCTACTTCATGGGGATGTGCGGGAGGTGGATGAAGCACTGCAGGCCCACCTGAACCGCTACCGGCTCTCGGTGGAGGAAGCTCGCCGCACCCATCCGGACTATTTTACGGAAGAATAAACGCAAAAGGGAAGGCTGCAGAGCGGCCTTCCCTTTTTTGAATGTTAAATTTTTTGAATTACTTGAATCCCGTTATTGACCGAACCTGTGTTTTGCGGTAAAATCAGGGTACAAAGCGGTGCACAGCCTGCACCGGTTCCCCGGCAGCGCGCGGTGTGCGCGGCTGCAACATTCCATGCAAACAGGAGGTCTGAACCATGAAGGCCAAACGCTTGATCGCGCTTGCACTGGCAGCAGTATTCCTGCTCAGCGCAGCAGCAACCCCCGCTTTTGCGGCAGCACAGACGGAACAGCCCGCCGTGCTGGCCGAGCAGAATGATATCGTGTCCATCCGCATCAAGGCTGTGGGCGACCTGACCTATGGCTCCCCCTACCAACTGCAGGTGGAGACCACCCCGGCAGATGCCCAGTATCTGGGCGTGGTGCTGGGCACCGGCGGCGAAGCCAAGGGCTATGTGACCCTGGTGCTGTCGGACAAGATCCGCACCCTGCTCAAGATGATCCCCCTGCCGAAGATGATGTCCAAAACGCCGGACCAGGAGGAAGAGTTCAACATTTACGGCTACCTCAAGCAGCTGATCGACGGCAACGATGTCAGCGTGCTGCTGCGGGTGGCGGACGAAGTGGTGTCCGTGATGGACGCGCTGAACTTCTACATCCCCTCGGTCTACGTCAAGACGGTGAGCAATGTTTCCAACAGCATGAAGCTGGCGCTGGAACTGATCCGCAAGTATCTGCCGGCAGGTGCTCTGAGCCGCATCTACCTGGACGAGCAGCCTTTTGACTCCGGCTCTTACATTGCCGGTGCCGTGGCGCTGGAAACCGGCGACCTGAACTCGGCCGGTGTGGCCATGTTCAAGATCAAGCCCAAGAGCAGCGGCGTGAGCCTGCGCTGGGCCGCCGATGTGCCCGGCACGGTGACGGTGGACGAGGTCCGGGCTCTCAACCTGGCCGCTGCCCTGGATTCGGACGGGCAGACCGTGGACAACGCCAAGATCAGCTATACCTATAAAAAGAAGGGCCTGCTGGTGGACAAGAGTTACGATACCCTGCCCGCCGAGCCGGGCACCTACCAGCAGACGGCCAAGGTGAGCGGAAACTACTCCTGCAGCAGCATTACCCGCACCATTACCGTGCGCTGAATCAAGAATGGAAAAACAGCCCCCGCATCCTGAGATGCGGGGGCTGTTTTGGTTGTGATGTTCTTTATCCGCGGAAGCCGTAGCGCGGGCCGAAGCCCCAGCCGCCGCAGCAGCAGTTGCACAGCAGGTTGAGCAGGATCATGCTCCAGCACCAGCGCATCAGGCCGCCGGGCTGGGCATAGGTGGTGTGGGTGCGGTAGGTCTGGCCGGGGTTCTGTAGCCGCTGCAGGTGCATCCGGTACTCCGTGTTGTTGGGGTCCAGCTGCGCGGCGCGGCGGGCATCCTGCAGGGCATCAATGCGGTTGCCCAGGCCCTGGTTGGCCAGCGAAGAAAGATAATACCACCGGGCATTGCGGACGGTCATGCCGTCCAGCACGCGGCGAGCCTCGGCGTAGCGGCCATTGGCCACAAAGTTGCGGGCGGCCTGCATTTCCGGCGTGTCGGTACCGTTGTAGCTGGCCCCGCCCTGCTGCTGGCTGTAGCCGTCAAAGCCAAAGCCGAAGGGGTCAAAGCCCTCAAACCCGCCAAAGCCGTAGTTCTGGCCCTGCTGGCCGTAGCTTTGCTGCTGGTAGCTGCCGTAGCTCTGCTGGCCGTAAGTGCTGCCGCCCATCTGGGGGCCGGTCTCGCCTTTGGTAATGGCATCGTAGGCCGCCTGCACTTCCTTGAAGTGCTCCTCGGCGGTGGGGTCGTTGGGGTTCAGGTCCGGGTGCCAGCGCTTGCACTTGGCACGGTACGCTTTTTTGATTTCGTCATCGCTTGCGCCGCGCGAAACGCCCAGCACCTCGTAGGGATCTTTCATGGATCTACTTCCTCACGTCTCATTTGGTGCAGCCGCATTGCTGCACAGCATTCTTATAGTCTACCGGATTGCCGTGGAAAAATCAAGATAAAACCGGCTCATTGGCCGGTTTTATCGGAACGTTTTGCGTTTTTGCAGTTGTACTTGAGCCACACCCCGGAATACAGGATGTTGCGCAGCAGGTCCACGTCCTCCACGCAGGGCAGGCGCTCAAAGCTCTGGGCGCACTGGGCCAGCAGCAGCTCAAAGATCTCCCGCATCTCTTCCTCGTACCCGGGCTGTTTGCTCAGGGTTTTGAGCGGGTTGTAGGCACCGCGCCGTTTGTCGCGGGCCAGGTCATCGTAGGCGTCCAGCAGGTAAATGAACTTGCCCAGGTGGAACCCCAGGCTGCGCAGCTCCGGGGACCAGTGGTCCTGCCGATAATCGAAGAGCTCGGCCATCAGCTCGCCAAAGCAGCCGGACACGGCGTCCAGATCCTCGCTGCCGACGGCTTCGTACTCGGCCAGCCGGGCCAGGCAGCTGCGGATGGCATTGCACTGCCGGGGCCAGCGCTGCGCGGCATCGGCCTGGCAGCGCTCCAGCAGTTTTTCGTACCCCAGACCCAGCAGATTGTGGTCATCCTGCCATTTGTCGGCGGCGTTGTAGTAGTGCAGCGCCACGCTCAGGTCTGCGCAGTAATCGGTGGGGCCGCTGGCCCGCCAGTCCACCCCGTGGATGGGATGCACCGGACAGCGGCTGCAGCCCTGCACGCATTCGGTCTCGCCCTCATACAGGCTGCACAGCAGCAGGTTCAGAAAGGTGAGGTCGTAGCTCAGGGTAAACCGCCCGCGCAGGCCGTGCAGGGCGTCAATGCGGCGGCACAGCCCGCAGTAGGCGGAACGGTAGCGCCCCCGCGCTTCCGGCGAGAGGGTGGTGTGGTTGGGGATCACATAACCAAACATGGTGCGTCAGCTCTTTTTGATGAACTGGGTGCCGCAGCGGGGGCAGGAGATCTGGATGCGGCCGCGGCCGCGGGGCACGCGCAGCTTCTGGCGGCACTTGGGGCAGCGGTAGTAGTGGTAGAGCTTACGGTTGGCCCACTGATCCTTCAGGCCGCGGAACTTGCCGTCCACCCGGTCTTTCAGGGTGTAGTAGCGGTAGTTCTCTTCGGTACGCTTGGAGATGTTGCGGCTCAGGGAGCGGTAGTAGCACAGCACCAGCAGCACCACACCCAGCCAGGTGAACAAGCTGATGCGGGTGATCAGCGACACCAGCAGCAGAGCAATGGAAGCAAAGCTCAAAAACTGGTTCAGACCATCGGTGCCGTAGCGGCCGACCATAAACTGACGGAATTTTTCTTTCATAATCTCAAGTCCTTTTTGATACAGAACAGCCGCAGGTGTGCTGCGCCGCCGTTTTTTCTTTGCCTTAAGGATACCAGTCAACCATGATAAAACTTTGAACAGACTGCAAATCTATCATGAAAGGGGACCGGATTTTACCGTTTCGCCCTCGCGGCGGCGCACGGTAAGCACAGCTTCGGTGTCCAGCGCGCCTTCCATGCGGCAGTGCAGCACGGCACGGCCTGCCTCGCCGGTGGTAGCCAGATAGGTGCCCGCCATGCCGCCCCGCAGCGGCACCACGGCAGGGCCGAGGATCTGCACCGGGCCGTCCACCTGCAGCTGCACGGCTTCGCTGCAGTAGGGCAGCAGGTTGCCGTTCTGATCAATGGCCCGCAGGCTCACAGCGGCGCAGTCCCAGGTGGGGCCATCGGTCAGAATGGGGTTGTGCACCACACATTCCAGCCGCACGCTCTGCACCGGCTCCCGCACCACGGTGCGCACGGCGCGGCCATGCCACACGGCTTCAAAGCGGTACACGGCGGTGGGGCTGCCCAGTACGCCGATGTATTTGTAGTACATCCGCACCAGTTCGTTCCAGTTCAGCCGCAGGGAGAGCATCCGCGCCCGGGACAGGGGCGAAAGCTCCATGGCATCCCGGCGCATCTCATTGAGAATGGCGGCTGCCTGCGGGGCGGCGGCATGGTCCAGCCCTTCGTATTTTTCCAGCAGGGAGCCGATGAAATCCGAGATCTCGATGGGCGGGTGGGGCATGGCGGCAAAGCGGCCGTGCCGGTCCGGCGAGAACTCGGCAATAAAATCGTTGCCGCGGTACAGCCGCACGCTCTCGGCGTTGGTGAACACCCAGCAGGCCCCGGGCACGCCGCCGGGCAGGTCGCCCAGGGCCATGGCGGAGGACACTTCCAGCACGATGTCGGAAGGCGCACGGGGCGTTTTCTGGCTGGCGTACACGGCGGCGGACAGCTTCGGGTTGCGGAACATGTCCATTACGCCGTGATAGAAGATGCGGTCGCCGCTGCCGAATTCTTTGTGGGTGTTGTAGTCCGCCATGCACCAGCCAAAGCTGCCGGCCACGCCCTGCTGGGCAATGGTATCGTTGAGCACGGCGGCCAGCCGCAGCGCCTGCACCAGCCGGTGCGGCTCATCGTCAAACGGCTTGGCAGGGAAGCCCTGCCCGCCGAACTCGCTGATCAGATAGCCCTTGCGGATGTCGGGGGTCACGGCTGCGCGGGCCTCGCAGCCGGGGCCGCGCCCGCGGTAGGAATAATCGTTGTAGGCGTACACGTCCTCCAGCAGCTGCTCCTTGCGCCGGATGTGGGCACCCGCCGTGGGGCGGGTGGGGTCCAGCCGGTGGATGGCCTCGTTGGTACGCTTGTAAAAGGCTTCGTCATCGGGGCTGCCGTTGACCCGGGCACCCCACAGAAAAACGCTGGGGTGGTTGCGGCACTGGCACACCATTTCGCGGCAGTTCTGCAGGGCCTGGGCCTTCCACACATCGTCCCCGATGTGCTGCCAGCCGGGCATTTCGGTAAACACCAGCAGGCCCAGCTCATCACAGGCGTCCAGAAAGGCCGGGCTCTGCGGGTAGTGGCTGGTGCGCACGGCGTTGCAGCCCAGCTCCTTTTTCAGGAACTGGGCGTCCAGCCGCTGGATGCTGTCCGGCATGGCATAGCCCATGTAGGCGTAGCTCTGATGCCGGTTCAGGCCCCGCAGCTCCACCCGCTGGCCGTTCAGGTACAGCCCGCCCGCCACGAACTGAATGGTGCGGAAGCCGAACCGCACGCTCTTTTCGTCCAGCACGCGGTCCGGCAGGCCGCTGGTGCCGGGGCGGATGAGCCGCACGGTGAGGGTGTACAGGGTGGGGTGTTCAATGCTCCAGGGGTGCACGCCGTTCAGGGTGCCGGTGATGGGCAGCGAAAGCTCGCCGCTGTACACAGCGCGGCTGCCGGAAGGGCTGCGGATCTCGGCCTGCAGGGTGCAGCCGATGGTCTCGCCCACGGTGGAGGTGTAAATGCGGAAGTCGCCCTCCGCCCGGCCCTCCATGAACACGTCCCGCAGGTAGGCAGGTTCCTTGATGTCCAGGCTCACGGCGCGGTAGATGCCGCCGTAGGTCAGGTAGTCGATGGCACCGCCGAAAGGAGGAATGTTCAGATCCTCGCGGCTGTCGCAGCGCACGGCCACCACATTCTGCTGGCCCAGGCGCAGGGCGCTGGTCAGATCCACCGTAAAGGCGGTGTAGCCGCAGCCGTGGTGGAACAGCCGCCGCCCGTTGCAGAACACGGTGGCATCGTGGGCAATGGCCCCGAAGGTGAGCAGCACGGTGCGGCCTGCCCACTCTTTGGGGGCAAAAAAGACCTTGCGGTAGCCGCACAGGCGCTGGTAGTCATTTTCGCTGCAGTAGTTGTAAGGCAGCACCTTGACCGTGTGGGGAATGCGCACCGGCTCCAGCGCAAGCCCGGTGCAGTCCGGGCGCACCAAAGCAGGGTCGAATGTGGGGGCAAACAGCCAGCCATCGTTCCAATCGTAGTGTTCCATAGCCTGATCTCCGTCCCTCGCAAATTTACTCTACCTCTTATAGTAACACAAAGTTATGAACGAAAAAAGCATCTGCGCCGGTTTTGAAGGGATTTTAAGGTGTTTTTGGCAGAAAAACCGGCCGAGTGCCTGATAAAACAAAAAAGCTCCCCCAAGCGGGGGAGCCAAAAGAGGCTCAGCGGATGAAGTTGGTCATGGGGCGGGGCGGGTTCTGCGGGTGGTCGAACCCGGCGGCCCTGCCGGCTTCGATGCAGTGCAGCATCCAGGCCATGTTGCGGCCCAGCTCCTGCATCACGACGCAGCCCTCGGTGTCCTGCAGCACCTGCTCGGCGTTGGAGCCGTGCACCATGGCCCAGTAGGAGCCGTTGACCAGCGGCATGTGGAAGAACTGCGGGTACTTGACCAGCTGGTCCAGGGTGGTGGTGGTGCCGGCGCGGCGGGCCGAGCAGCAGATGGCGGCGGGCTTGTAGGCCAGATATCTGCCGCCTGCGTAGGAAAGGCGGTCCATGAAGCTGGTCATGTTGCCGGAAGCAGATGCATAGTGCACCGGGCTGCCGAACACAAAACCATCGGCGGTTTTGGCCTTTTCAATGGCTTCGTTCACCACGCCGCCGAACACGCAGCCATTGCCGCTGCGGCAGCCGCCGCAGCCGATGCAGCCGCCCACCGGCTTGCCGCCCACGTGCAGGATCTCGGTGTCCACCCCGGCGGCATTCAGTTCTTTGGCGATCAGGGACAGGGCCGTGTAGGTGCAGCCCTTCTCGTGGGGACTGCCGTTGATGAGCAGAACGTTCATAAAAAATACTCTCCTTTGTGCAGAATGCGCCGCAAAACGCCCGGCGCTGCTGCTATGATTGTAGCACAAAGCGGCAGGCAGTGCAACGCAGTGCTTGACAAGGCTGCACGCTTTGGCGATAATAAGTAGATACAGAAAACCATATGCAGCACGGGCGCAGAAGCTGCGGGCACGGCTGCACAAAAGGAGGTCCAATCATGCGCGTAATTGCAGGAGAAGCACGGGGCCGGCGGCTGGAAGCGCTGCCCGGCACCGATGTGACCCGCCCCACCCTTTCCCAGGTCAAGGAGGCCATGTTCAGCATTGTACAGTTCGATCTGCCGGGGGCACGGGTGCTGGACCTGTACGCCGGCAGCGGCCAGCTGGGCATTGAGGCGCTGAGCCGCGGCGCGGCCCGGTGCGTGTTCCTGGACGAGAACCGCGAGGCGGTGAACATTGTGCTGCGCAACTGCAAGGCCTGCGGCTTGTTCGACCGCAGCCGGGTGAACGTGGGCGAGGCAGCCCGGTACCTGTCGGCCTGCCGGGAACAGTTTGACGTGATCCTGCTGGACCCGCCGTTCCGGGGCGGCACGCTGGAAAAGATCCTGCCCGCAGTGGACAAGTGCACCGCACCCGGCGGCATCGTGCTCTGTGAGAGCGAGACCGGCCTTGTGCTGCCGGCCCAGGCGGGCGGCCTGACGCTGCAGAAACAATACAAGTATGGCAAGGTGCTGCTGTGGAAGTACACAAAGCCCGCGCAGCCCGTGCAGGAGGGGGAAACGCTATGAACGTGAACGAGCTTTTGGACACCATTGAGGATGCCCTAGAAGAGAGCGCCGGGATGCCGCTGTCCGGCGGCAAGCGCATTGTGGATGTGGAGCAGATCCGGGATTATCTGGATGAGATCCGTGCCAATCTGCCCGGGGAGCTGCGCCAGGCCCAGCAGATTGTGAATGACCGCGCCCAGATCGTGGATACGGCCAATGCCCAGGCCCAGGCCATTGTGAAAAAGGCCGAAGAGCGCGCCCGCATCCTGGTGAGCGATGCCGAGATCGTGAAGGCGGCACAGCAGCGGGCCGCCGAGATCACCGCTGCAGCCCAGAGCGAAGCGCGCACCCTGCGCCAGACCGTGACCGACTACTGCGACAACATGCTGAAAACCACCGAGGAGACCATGGTGGAAAATGCTGCCCAGGTCAAGAATGTGCGCGCAAACCTGCGCCAGAACGCCAAGAAAAACGGCTGATTTACACACAAATTCCACACGCGGAGAAATAACCGGTCCCTGCAGGCAAAAATGACGGCCAGCAGGGGCTTTTTTTGTGACATTTTGCAGGAAAAACAGGAACAAAAAGCCTTGCAATCGGGGGCTTGATTTGCTACAATAAATGTGTATCAGTGGGGCAAAGTGGGTAAAAGTAGGGCATCGGCCCTCTCCACAGCGTGAAAAGGGGGCGGCAGAGGTGTTCTTTGGTCGGTACGATTACACCATGGACGCAAAAGGCCGCCTGAATTTCCCCGCCAAATTCCGGGATGCCATGGGCGAAAGCTTTGTGGTGATGGAATGGGTGGACGGCTGCCTGTTTGCGCTGCCTCTGGCCGAGGTGGAAAAGCTGGCGGACAAGCTCAGCGGCGATGAGCTGATGGACAGCTGGGAGATCTCCGGCGACCTGTTCAGCACGGCCTGCGAGGTGACACCGGACAAGCAGGGACGCATCTTGCTGCCGGCAGAGCTGCGGGAGTACGCAGGGCTGGACAAGGACGTGACCATCATCGGCAACCGCAGCCATGCGGAGATCTGGGCAACGGACGTGTGGAACGCCCGCCGCGCCGCCGTGACCAACGAGCAGCGCGCCGCCCGCCTGCGCAGCCTGCACATCTGACACACAAAACTGCAAGAGAGAAAGGAGGCCGTGCCAATGGCTTCAGAACAACAGCAGCCTTTTGACCCGACCTCGTTTGAGCATATCCCCGTTCTGCTGAACGAGTGCCTGGAAGGGCTGGCCATCGACCCGGCAGGCACTTACCTGGACGGCACCGCAGGCGGTGCGGGGCACTCCCGCCAGATTGCCCTGCGGCTGGACGCCGCCAAGGGCGGGCGGCTGATCTCGCTGGACCAGGACCCGGACGCGGTGCAGACCGCCCGAGCACGGCTGGCAGGCCTGCCGGCCATCGTGGTGCAGATCAACTTCCGCTATGCCGGACAGGCACTGGAAAGCCTGGGCATTGAAACGATCAACGGCGCTTTGCTGGACCTGGGCGTTTCCAGCCACCAGCTGGACGATGCGGCCCGGGGCTTTTCCTACCGGGCGGACGCACCGCTGGACATGCGGATGAGCCAGCAGGGTGAAACAGCCGCAGACCTTGTGAACACCGAAAGCCGCGAGGAGCTGGCCCGCATCCTGCGGGACTACGGCGAGGAACCCTTCGCCTGGCAGATCGCGGGGAAGATCGTGGAAGCACGGGAGGCTTCGCCCATCGAGACCACCCTGCAGCTGGCCGACATCGTGGCCAGCGCCATGCCGCCGGCGGAGCGCCGCAAAAACAAGAACCCGTCCCGCCGCACCTTTCAGGCACTGCGCATTGCGGTGAACCATGAGCTGGATGCGCTGGAAGAAGGCCTGGATACCATTTTTGAGCATCTTGCCCCGGGCGGACGGCTGTGTGTGATCACCTTCCATTCGCTGGAGGACCGGCTGGTGAAGAACAAGTTCCGCCGCTGGTCCACGGCCTGCATCTGCCCGCCGGAGTTCCCGGTGTGCGTGTGCGGCGGCAAGGCAAAGGCAAAGCTCATTACCCGCAAACCCATTGAGGCAAATACGCAGGAGCTGGAAGAGAACCGGCGCAGCCGGTCGGCCCACCTCCGCGTACTGGAAAAATGCTGAGCAGCGCCGCGGCAGACGGCACTGTGTGAGGAGGAGAGGAAACCATGGGTCAGGCAGCTTACGATTACAATGCGGTGCGGCGCAGAAAAGCGCCCCAGACGCAGCGCAAGGCAGCGCCTCTGCGCGTAGAACAGGGCGGCAAGCGCCGCCTGAATCCGCTGCAGGCAGCACTGCAAAACGGGATGCGGCTGGTGGCTGCGGCCCTGCTGGTGGGGTTTGCCATCAGCCTGCTGTGGAGCGAAGCCCAGCTGGTGGAGCTGAATGATCAGATCCAGGACGCCAAGGCCCAGCTGGTGAGCGAGCAGAGCCAGTACACCTACTACAACAGCACGCTGAACAGCCAGACCAACATCAGCAGCGTGGAAGAAGCCGCCGGGCGTCTGGGCCTGATGAAGGCGGATGCCAGCCAGATCACCTACTTCCGGCTGCAGGAGTCGGATGTGCTGGTGCGCAAAAGCTCCGCTGTGCGGCAGTGGACCGATTGGCTTTACAGTGGTGCGGTGAACATTCTGGGCACCGTGCACTGAACAGAATCAGGAAAAGCGTGCGGCAGCGCACGCTTTTTCGGTTTCTGGCGCCGGAACACCCGGCGCTGCCCCCATCAAAAACAACAGCAGGCCCGGGGCCGGTGCGTACCGGCGGGCCTGCGGGAGAGTACCAATGCAAAAATCTTCCCGAATGCCAAAAGAGAACAGGGATTACCGCCTGCGCCGGGCCGGGCCGAATGACCGGCTTGCCGCCGGAACCCGCTGGGCATGCAGCCTGGCGGCCATTGCAGCCGTTGCTCTGGCGGCGGGCATTGTGATCCACAGCCTGTACGTGATCCAGATCAAAAACGGCGACCAGTACCGCCAGTATGCGGCGGAACAGCAGCAGAAGGACATTACCATTCAGGCGGTCCGCGGTGAGATCTACGATGCTTCCGGCATCACCCTGGCCTCCACCAACATCGTGTGGAACATCTGGATCGACCCGAGCGAGAGCAGTATCCTGTACACCTCGCAGAAGGTGGATGACAATACCACGATCCGTACCTCGGATGAGGCCATCTGCGCGGAGGTGAGCCGGGAACTGACCCTGCGCATCCTGTCCGGCGATGGCGTGAGCCTGGATGCGGTGGACACTACCTCGGAGACGTATCAGACCCAGTACGAAAAGATCTACAACGCCCTGCTCAAGTGCGACAGCCGATATCAGCTGCTGGCCTCCAAGGTGAACAACGCCGTCCGGACCTCGATCCAGACCTATATCACGGAGTTCAACAAGGCCCACAAGAAGGCGGACGCCGAAAAGGGCATCCGCAGCGGCAGCATCTCCTGGGGCTACACCAAAACCTTCAACCGCAGCTACCCCTATGGAGCCTTTGCGGCGGCGGTGCTGGGCTTTACCAACGCGGACGGCGTGGGCACCTACGGGCTGGAAAAGTCCTACCAGTCCACCCTGGCCGGTGTGGATGGCCGCACCATCACCAAGAGCACGCCCGGCGGCAGCGCCCTTGTGGACCCCAACGCCACCACCTTTGCCGCCAAGGACGGCTCCAACCTGGTCCTGTCGCTGGACGTGAACGTGCAGGAGATCGTGGAGCGGTACCTCAACGAGGCCATTGCCGCCAACACGGTGGAAAACCGCGGCTGTGCCATTGTGATGAATGTGAAAACCGGCGCGATCCTGGCCATGGCCTCCAAGCCGGATTTTGACCCCAACAGTCCGCTGGACTACAGTGCCAATCAGGCCTACCTCACCGAGCTGGTGCAGGCAGAGCCGGAACTGTACGGCATTTATCAGAAAGATGCCGATGGCAATTACATCAAGGACAGCAACGGCAATAAGATCCTGGACCCGGATGCCGACTATTCCGGCTATTTCCGCGATATCCAGTGGAAAAACAAGACCATTACCGAGCTGTATTACCCCGGCAGCGTGTTCAAGGTGATCACCTCGGCCATGGGTCTGGACTCCGGTGTGGCCACCATGAACACCACCTTTACCTGCGCCGGTGCCTACGGCGTGGCCAAGGAGACCTACCACTGTGCAGCCCACAAGGCCCACGGCACCATCAACATGGCGGAAGCCCTGCGCCAGAGCTGCAACATTTACTATATCCAGCTGGGCCAGCGCGTGGGTGCCCAGCAGTTCTACAACTACTTTGATGCCTTTGGCTTTACCGACCGCACCGGCGTGGACCTGCCCAACGAGACCGGTTTCATGCAGTATTACAAGGCGGATCAGCTGGGCGAGGTGCAGCTGGCATCCTCGTCCTTCGGCCAGGCCATGGCCATTACCCCGCTGCAGATGTGCACTGCTGTGGCGGCGGCCGTCAATGGCGGCTACCTGGTCACCCCCCACGTGGTGGATAAGATCACCGATTCCAACGGCAACGTGGTGCAGGAGATCGGGGCCAACGTCCGTCGCCAGGTCATCAGCAAGAGCACCAGCGAGACCATCCGCCAGATGATGGAATACGAGGTGGGCAACGGCACCGGCGGCGGCAAGAACGCCTACGTCTCCGGCTACCGCATCGGCGGCAAGTCCGGCACTTCGGAACAGCTGAACATGGACCGCCGCGCCGATGGCGACTACAAAAAGGTGGCATCCTTTGCAGCGGTGCTGCCTGCCGATGACCCGGAGATCCTGGTGTACGTCATGCTGGACGACCCCAACAACGCAAAATCCGACTACTCGTCCGTGCTGGCTGCCCCTGTGGCCGGCAACATCATCAGCGAGGTGGCCCCCTATCTGGGCATTGCCACCGATGGCGAGGACCGCAGCCAGACCACCGTCACCGTGCCCAACCTGGTGGGCACCGAGTGGAGCAACGCCCAGGTGCAGCTGAACATCAAGGGCCTGAAGCATCAGCTCATGGAGAGCAGCACCGATCAGACGGCGGCGCAGGTGACCTACCAGTACCCCCACGCAGGTGCCAAGGTGCCCTACGGCACCACGGTGTACCTGTATACCGATACCTACGAGGGCAGCCGTGCCGAGGTGCCGGACGTGTCCGGCAAGAGCGCGGACTTTGCCCGCCAGATGCTGGCGGCGGCAGGCTTCAACTGCATTGTGGAGGGTGATGCCAACGGTGTGGTGCAGAGCCAGAGCGAAGCTGCCGGTTCCACCGCGCAGCGCGGCACCATTGTGACCATTACCTGCGGATAGTGTTAGATAACGCCCTCATCAGCCGCTGACGCGGCAGCTTTCCCCGGCCGGGGGAAGCCTTTGGCAAAGCAGCAGGCATAGAAGCCTTCCCCCAGCCGGGGGAAGGCGGCGGCACCGACAGGTGCTGACGGATGAGGGTGACCGGATATCATCCAGATCAAAAGAGAGGGGTAAGAACTATGGAAAAGATCCATGCAAGCAAGCTTCTGGCAGGGCTGGTGCCTGCCGGGACCCTGGCCAGCGACCCGGAAGTGGAACTGGTGACCACCGACAGCCGTGAAGTGAAGCCGGGCTGCATTTTTGTGGCTTTCCCCGGCGAAAAGTTTGACGGCCACAGCTTTGCGGCCAAAGCGCTGGAAGAGGGCGCGGCCTTTGTGGTGCTGAACCACCCGGTGGAGGGCGTGCCGGCGGAAAAAACGGTGCTCTGCCCGGACAGCTACCACGCCATGATGGTGATGGGAGCCAACTACCGCAGCACGGTGCATCCCAAAGTGGTGGGTGTGACCGGCAGCGTGGGCAAAACCACCACCAAGCAGATGACCTATGCGGCCCTTGCCGGGTTTGGCACGACCATCAAGACCGAGGGCAATCAGAACAACGAGCTGGGAATGCCCCGCACCCTGATGCGCATTGGCGCAGACACCGAGTATGCCGTGATCGAAATGGGTATGAGCCATGCGGGCGAGATCGACCGGCTGGCCCGGGCCGCCCGCCCGGATGTGGGCATCATCACCTGCATTGGTGTGTCCCACATCGGCAACCTGGGCAGCCAGGAGAACATCTGCAAGGCCAAGCTGGAGATCTGCAACGGCCTGCCGGAGGGTGCCCCGCTGGTGCTGAACTACGATGACCCCTTCCTGCGCAAGGCCAGGCTGCCGGAGCATGTGCGGCCGGTGTGGTTCAGCCTGGCGGACGAAAACGCCGATGTCTGTGCGCTGTCCATCCGGCAGGAAGAGGACGGCATGAGCTTTGTGCTGGAGGACCAGGAAGAGGGCACCTTTGTGGTAAAGATCCCGGCCATGGGCCGGCACAATGTGGCCAACGCCCTGGCCGCTTACTGCGCGGCCACCCGCTTGGGCTGCGATGCCCGGGGCGTGATCAAAGGGCTGTCTGCCTTTGAGCAGACCGGCCGCCGCCAGAAGGTGGTGCACAGCAAGGGCGTGACCGTGATCGAGGACTGCTACAACGCCAACCCCGACAGCATGAAGGCGGCGCTGGCCATGTTCAAAGAGTTCCCCTGCAAGCGGCGCTTTGCCCTGCTGGGCGATATGCTGGAGCTGGGCGACCTCTCCCGCGAAGCTCACGAAGAGCTGGGCCGTCTGGCTGCCGAAAGCAGCCTGTACTGCCTGGTGACCTACGGCGAGCAGGCCAGGCGCACCGCTGTGGTGGCGGCGGCCAAGGGGGTCAAGACCCTGCACGCCAACAACTACCGCGAAGCAGCGGACGCACTGCTGAACCGGATCCAGCCCGGCGATGCGCTGCTGGTAAAGGCCAGCCGCGGCATGGCCCTGGAAAAGGCTCTGGAGATTTTCTACGCAGAGCAGAAGGACGCCGAAGAATAACTTTTTGGCGAAAATTGGAGACACAAAAATGATTCGTTTCGCCTTGGTTGTCGCGTCAGCGCTGGGTTTTGCGCTGACGGCGGCACTCGGCAATCTGATGGCACCGCTGTGGACCGCCCCGCAGCGGGAGGACCCGGCCCCGGACCGGCCGGTGCCGGAACTGGGCGGTCTGTGCCTGATGGTGGGCACGGTGGCTGCTGTGGGAGTGGGCTGGCTGACGGCCTGCGCTGCACAGCCGGACCTGCTGGGCAGCGAAAGCCAGATGATGTCCCGGCTGCTGACGGCGCTGTTCGGGGCCTTGGCCTTTGGGGCCGTGGGCCTTGCCGAGGATGTGGTGCGCAGGCGCACAGCTTCTCCGCTGGGGCTGCGGCGTGCACCGCGCCTGGCGCTGGAGGCGGCGGCTGCCGCAGCGGTGCTGGTGCTGCTGAACCTGCGGGGCTGCCTGCCGGAGGGCGTGCAGCTGCCCGGCGGCAGCTATGTAAGCCTGGGGGCGGCGGCTCCGGTGCTGTGGGGCCTGCTTTTGGTGGCGCTGGCCGAGTGTGCCCGCGTGGCCGATGGCGCAGACGGCACGGTGGGAGCGGCAGCCTTTGCCGCCATGCTGGGGCTGATGATGCTGGAAACGCAGCTGGGCTGGTTCCCGCTGGCGGTGCTGCCGGCGGCTTTGGCTGGTGCACTGCTGGCGTTCCTTCTGTGGAACTTCCCCCCGGCAAAGCTGCGCCCGGGCCGCTGCGGCTGCCTGTTCCTGGCCGGTGCCATTGGCTGCATTCCGCTGAGCATTGGCTGCGCCGAGCTGAGCGTGCCGCTGGCCCTGCCGTTCTGGGCAGAGGGCGGCATGGTGCTGGTGCAGCTGCTGGCCCTGCGGCTGGTGCACCGGCCGGTGTTCCGCACGGCACCGCTGCACCGCTGGCTGGAGACCCGCGGCGCAGGCCCGGTGCGGGTCTTTTACTGGTTCACCGCGCTGGCGGTGTGCGGGCTGGCTCTGGCTGTGCAGATGGCGCGCTGAGCCGTGCGGGAAATTTTGAGGGAAAAGAGGAAACCACCGATGCCAACCATCCGGAAAAAGAAGCGGGAACGGGTCCCGCTGTTTCAGAAGGACCCGGGGCCGTGGTCGCGGCTGCTCATCAACTGGCTGGCCACCCTTGGCGTGATCGTGGTGTTCGGGCTGGTCATGCTGTTCAGCGCCAGCTACACCACCGGCTACCTGCGCATGGGCGACAGCTTCCGCTATGTCCGGCAGCAGGGCGAATGCCTGGTAATCGGCATTTTTGTCATGATCTTCATGAGCTATGTGGACCACCGTTTCCTGCGCAAAATGAGCAGGCCGATGTACTGGGTGGTGCTGGCACTGCTGGTGCTTACCCTGTTTATGGAGCCGATCAACGGCTGCCGCCGCTGGCTGCGCTTTGGCCGCTTCACGATACAGACTTCAGAGCTGGCAAAGTTTGAGCTGATCCTGCTGTGCTCCAGCCGGGCGGCCAATGCCCAGCGCATTGAACCGCTGCGGGAGGACCGCAGGGTGCACCTGCGCTTTGCCGACTGGTTCAAAGTGCGTATCTTCCAGCAGCTGATCCGGCCGGTGCTGCCCATGATCCCGGTGATCGTTCTGCTGGTGCTGGAACCGCACATGTCCGGCATTGTGCTGACGGTGGCCGTGATCGGCACCATTCTGATGCTTACGGGCTGCGGCGGCATTTTTACCTGGGCGGCCGCAGCGGCGTTTTTGCTGCTGCTGGAACCGGCCATTGAACTGGCCAAGCTCTTGGCCCCGCTGATCCCTTACCTGGAAAACCGCCTGAACAGCTGGAGCGGCACCCGGGAGATCGAACCCCAGACCCTGCAGAGCCTGTATGCCATCGGCTCCGGCGGGCTGAAAGGCCTGGGCCTGGGCAACAGCGTGGAAAAACAGCTCTGGCTGCCGGAAAGCACCAACGACTTTATTTTCAGTGTGGTGTGCGAGGAGCTGGGCTTCATTGGTGCGGTGCTCATCATCCTGCTGTTTGTGGCATTGATTGTACAGGGGCTGATGATCGCCTACAAGGCCGAGAACCTCTACTGCACCATGGTGGGCATCGGCATTATGGCCCAGGTGGCCTGGCAGGTGTTCTGCAACATCGCCGTGGTCACCAACACCATTCCCAACACCGGCATCAGCCTGCCGTTCTTTTCGTCCGGCGGCACCATTCTGATCCTGCTGCTGGCGGAAATGGGCGTGATGGTCAACATTGGCCGCAACGGCGAGCGGGCCGCCCGGCAGCGGGAGACCGCCCGTGCCGAGCACGAGGCTGCAAAGGCAGCCCGGGAAGCCGCCCGGAAGGAAAAGACCATTGTTCTGGCAGACGTGCGGGCCGCACGAGAGGAGCAGTAACCGGCATCTTCTGGGCAGGCCAGCGGGGAGCTTTCCACGCAAATGCAGACGAGTTGTGGCACCCAGCATCCGCTTCGCTAACGCTGGCGTCTTGCTGGCCACGGCCCCAACAGCAGCGCCCTGTTTCCGCCACAGGCGGCGGTTGCTGCTGTTGCAGGCCATTCCATTGCCCGCCCTACCGCCTGCGGCGGCAGGGACCCACCCTCCGGATCATTTGCTTAGGAAACTCCCCGCCGTCCTGCCGGGCAGCCGGATAACAGAGACATTATAGGAGGAATCACCATGCGTGTTCTGATCGCCGCCGGCGGTACGGCCGGCCACATCAACCCGGCACTTGCCATTGCAGGTGCCCTGAAAAAAGCAGACCCCAGTGCAGAGATCCACTTTGCCGGCCGGAAGGAAGGCATGGAGTACCGGCTGGTGACCCAGGCGGGGTACCCCTTCCACCACATTGAGATCACCGGATTCCAGCGCAGGCTTTCGCTGAACAACATCAAGCGCAACGTCATTACGCTGTGGAACCTGGCTCTCTCCGGCCCCAAGGCCAAAGCCATCATGAAGGAAGTCCGGCCGGATCTGGTGATCGGCTGCGGCGGTTATGTGTCCGGCCCGGTGGTGCGCTGCGCCGCCAAAATGGGCATTCACACCGCCATCCACGAGCAGAACGCCTTCCCCGGTGTGACCAACAAGCTGCTGGCCCCGGATGTGGACATTGTGTTTGCTGCTGTGCCTGCCGCCGTGGAAAAGCTGGGCGCACCCGCCAAGACCGTTGTGGTGGGCAACCCGGTGCGGCCGGAGGTGTTTACCCAGGCCGCAAACCGGGAGGCCATTCGTGCCCAGCTGGGTGCCGGAGACCGCACCGTGATCCTGTCCTTCGGCGGAAGCCTGGGTGCCCGCCGGGTGAACGAGGTGGTGGCCGACCTGTGCGCCTGGGAGCAGCACGAGCACAAGCCGGTGCTGCACCTGCACGCCACCGGCCAGTACGGGGTGCAGCTGTTCCAGGATCTGGAACAGCAGAAGGGCTTTGCCCCCGGCGACAGCCTGGTGGTAAAGGAATACATCAACAACATGCCGGAGCTGCTGGCTGCCGCCGATTTGGTCATCAGCCGCGCCGGTGCGCTGACCCTGGCCGAGCTGGAAGCGGTGGGCCGCGCTGCCGTGCTCATCCCCAGCCCCAATGTGGCGGAGAACCACCAGTATTACAACGCCATGGAACTGCAGAAGGCCGGGGCTGCCGTGGTGATCGAGGAAAAGGACCTGACCGGCGAAAAGCTGGTGCAGACCGTTTCCAATCTGCTGGCCCAGCCCGGCAAACTGGCAGAGATGGGCAAAAATGCCCGCAGCCTGTCGGTGGACGACAGCCTGGACCGCATTGCAGCGGCCCTGCTGGAGCTTGTGAACAAACACTGAACCGAGATGTGAATGGGAAAGAAGGTGCAGACGATGCAGCCATACGGCAGCAACAGGGGGCGGCCCTACGATCAGAACCGGGATTCGCTGCGGTCTCAGGCGCCTTCGCAGGAAATGCGCAGTGCCCCCCGGAACACTGGGAATTCCGGCAATTACGGCTTCAATGGAGAGCCGCTCAGCCGCCCGCCGTCCCGCTCGGCCAGCGGTGCTGTGCGCCGCAGCCGCACCGACAACAGCATTGAGTTCCCCACCCAGCCGCGCCGGACCGCCGCGCAGCAGGCCGGGGGGCAGCGCCGCACGGCTTCCGGCGCAAACCGGAACCGCACGGCCCGCAGTGCGGCACCGCGTTCCGGGCAGGCGCGTTCCGGCAGCCGGGGCCGCCCGGCACAGAATGCCCGGGGCAATGCGCAGCAGCGCTACAAAAACCAGCGCCTGCGCCCGGCGCAGCAGACACCCCGGGACCCGGTGCGCCGCGAAAAACGCAAAAAACGGCGCATGACCCGGGCTGCCATGCGCCGCCGCCGGATCATCCGGCGTCTGACCGCCTTCGGGCTGCTGCTGTGCGTCATTGTCATAGGTGTTTACCTGACGGTGACCATGCTGTTCAAGATCAACTCCATTCAGGTGCAGACGGCGGACGGTACACAGGTCACCGAGATCGCGGGCTACTCCGCCGAAAGCATCCTGCAGACACTGGGGGTGCAGCTGGAAGAGAACATCTTCAGCTTTGACCCGGCTGCCCGGGAAGCCGAGCTGGAACGGCAGTTCCCCCTGCTGGATTCCATCCGGGTGGAGCGGGACTACCCCAACACCGTGGTGGTGCGGGTGACCGAAGCCACCCCGGCCTACGCCATTCAGACGGCGGACGGCTGGCTGACCCTCTCGGATAAGTTCAAGATCCTGTCCAGCGATGCGGCCCAGCCTGCCGGTCTGTGCACGCTGTACGGCGGCGATGTGCTGGATGTTGCGCCCGGCGTGCAGCTGGCCTTTGCGGCGGAAGCCGAAGCAGGCAGCAGCACGTCCGAGGCAGCCTCCGCTGCACAAACCACGGATGCCCGCATGGAAGCGCTGACCACCCTGCGCAGCAAGCTGGAAGAGTACGGCCTGCTGCAGGATGTGACCCGCATGGAGTTTGCGGACACGGAACAGATCGCCTTTTTGTACCAGGACCGCATCAGCGTGCTGCTGGGCACCCTGAACGACCTGGACTACAAGCTGGACCGGGTGCGGTACATGCTGAACAACGAGGACGGCAAAGGCTGCGCCGCTACCGACAGCGGCCGGCTGGACTTCAGCCATGTGAGCGCAAGCAGCAACCGCAAGATCTACTTTGCACAGGGCGAACCGACCCTGCCTTCCGGTTATGTGGTGCCCCCGGCTCCTGAAGTGCCGGAGGAAACCGCAGACCCGGCGGCGGAAGCGGACTCTGCGGCCGGTGCGGACACGGCAGGGGATGCCGCCGCCGACACGGCGGACACTGCCCCGGCAGCAGAGGATGCTGCACAGGGCGAAACCCCGCTGACCGACCCCGCCAACCTGACCGCCAACAACGAAGAAAACCCAATGTGAACCAAAAACTTTGAGGAGCGTGTGTAGTATGAAGCTGGCACAACTGATCGAGGGCGTGCCCTGTACGCTGGTGCAGGGCAGCCTGGACACGGAGATCTCGGACATTATTTACGACAGCCGCAAGGCGGCCCCGGGCCTGCTGTTTGTGTGCATTGTGGGCACCCAGCGCGACAGCCACGAGTTTGCCGCCGACTGTGCCGCCAAGGGCGTGAGCGCCCTGGTGATCCAGCACGACATCGACCTGTCCGCCATGCCGGACGTGACCGTGCTCAAGGTGGAAAGCAGCCGCTATGCCATGGCACTGATGAGCGCCAACCTGTTCGGCAATCCTTCCCGTCAGATGACCATGATCGGCGTGACCGGCACCAAGGGCAAAACCACCACCACCCACATGATCAAGAGCGTGCTGGAAGCCGCCGGCCGCAAGGTGGGCATGATCGGCACCAACGGCATCTATTACATGGGCCGCCACAAGGAGACTGCTAACACCACTCCCGAGAGCTATGAGCTGCAGAAGACCTTCCGGGAGTTCCTGGACGCAGGCTGCGACACGGCTCTGATGGAGGTGTCCAGCCAGGGCCTGATGATGGACCGCGTGGCGGGCATTCATTATGATATCGGTGTGTTCACCAACCTGTCGCCGGATCACATCGGCCCCGGCGAGCACAAGACCTTTGAGGAGTATCGCAGCTGGAAGGGCCAGCTGTTCAAGCGCTGCGACATCGGTGTGGTGAACATCGACGATGAGAACACCGAGGCCCTGCTGGAGGGCCATACCTGCAAGCTGGTCACCTATGGCCGCAGTGAGCAGGCCGACTACCGCGCCAGCGGCTACGAGCTGCTGCGCACCCACGATTTCCTGGGCGTGAAGTTCCACGTGACCGGCAAGGACGAAATGGACGTGAAGGTGAACATGCCCGGCGAGTTCAGCGTATATAACGCGCTGGCAGCCCTGGCTGTGGGCAAGGTGCTGGGCCTGCCCGATCAGGCCATTCACGATGGCCTGGGCAAGTGCGTGGTCAAGGGCCGCGTGGAGCTGGTGCCCATCAGCAAGAAGTTCACCATCCTGCTGGATTACGCCCACAACGAGGTGTCCACCGAGAGCCTGCTGACCACCCTGCGGGCTTACAAGCCCCACCGGCTGGTGGTGGTGTTCGGCTGCGGCGGCAACCGCTCCAAGCTGCGCCGCTACGGCATGGGCGAGATCTGCGCCAAGATGGCGGATTTCTCCATTCTCACCGAGGACAACAACCGCTTTGAAAAGGTAGAGGACATCCTTGCGGACATCCGCGTGGGCATGAACAAGGGCAACCCGGACGCCAAGTTTGTGGAGATCCCGGACCGCCTGGATGCGCTGCACTACGCCGTGGACCATGCCCAGGAGGGCGACCTGATCGCCGTGATCGGCAAGGGCCACGAGACCTACCGCGACCGCGAAGGCGTCAAGACGCCGTTCCTGGAGCGGGAGCTGCTGGAAGAGTACGCCCAGCAGATCGGCCTGGAATAAGCAGAAACAAAAAACGGAAGGAAAGGGCGCGGCTTTGACCGCGCCCTTTCTGCGTTCCGGCGGCTGCGGCCCGGCGGGCAGAAAACTGCCGGGAAATATTGAAATCCGATATTTTTCGTGCTAAAATATAACAGCAAGTACATAAAAGACCAAAAAGGGGGGCAAGGATCGTATGGAATGGAAAGATTCGAGCGTTACGCTGCCTATGCCCAAACAGAACGAGCTGACTGCCTTGATTGCGCAGAACGGGATCAAGTTGGAAATCCCTGCCAAGAAGGTGTTCCTGAGGCCGGGCGATGTCCTGAAGGGTGTTTACTACATTGCGGATGGCTGTACCCGCCACTACATGAGCGCCCCGAATGGCGCAGAAAAGCTGCTGTATACCCTGTCTGCCGGGTGGTTTTACGGCGAGACGCCCTGCGTGCTGCAGGACGCCACGGGGCTGTTCTCCAAAGCGGAACGTGCCTCGGTGCTGTACCTGATCTCCAGCCCGAAGTATGAAAAGCTGATGGCTGAGAGCGAGCTGTTCCGGGATGCCATTCTGCTGAGCTATTCCAAAAAGATGCGCATTCTCCGGCAGGAGGTGGCAAACCTGGCCTTTTTGTCCTGCAAGGACCGGCTGTGGCAGCTGTATTGCGCCACGGCAGACACCAGCCGGGTGATTGACGGAGGGTGGTACGACCTGAAATTCAATTACACCCAGTATGAACTGAGCACCATTGTGGGCGGTGCACGGGTGACCATCAGCAACCTGATCAACGAGCTTTGCGCCGGAGGGTGCATCCGTGTGCTGAACCGCAAGACCCAGGTCAGCGTGAAAAAATATGAGCAGGAGCGGCAGAAAGAAGAACTGTGACCGCTGCAGCCCTGCACTTCGCTGGACGATTCCGGCCTGCCGGAGCCGTCTGGCAAATTTTTTAACCCATAAACCTATTACACAACTAGTCTTGTATATTGGTAGTTTGAACAGTTTGCAAAAGGACGGCTCAGAGAATATTGTGTACCTCGTTTCATTTTTTCGCGATGGACGGAAAATTATGTAAGATTTTATACAAAGTTGGAAAAACAACACTGTTTCTTTTTAGGTTGTACGAAAAATCCGTTTCTGCTACATTGAACACAGAACACAGGCGGGCGGGCCAGAACGCCCGAAAACCACTTCAGAATCCATCACCTGGGAGGGAGAACTGTGGACCAGCACATCTATGAGGAATACCTTGCCATCCTGCGGGAGGAGATCGTTCCGGCGCTTGGCTGCACCGAGCCCATTGCCATTGCTTACGCGGCGGCCAAGGCCCGCAGCGTTCTGGGCCGGCTGCCGGAGCAGATCCATGTGCAGTGCAGCGGCAACATCATCAAGAATGTAAAAGCCGTTATCGTGCCCACCACCGGCAATATGAAGGGCATTGAGACCAGCGCCGTTCTGGGTGCCGTGGGCGGCAACCCGGACAAAAAGCTGGAAGTGCTCACGGATGTGACCCCGGAGGACCTGGAACTGACCCGGGAGCTGCTGCGCAAAAAGATCTGCAAGGTCTCGCTGCTGGAAGGCGTGTCCAACCTGCAGATCATTGTGGAGATGACCGCCGGGCAGGAGTCCTCCCTGGTAGAGATCGCCTTTTCCCACACGAACATCGTGCGCATTGAGCACAACGGTGAAGTGGTGATGAAAAAGGGCATGAGTGCCCAGAACGCCACCGAGACTGACCGTTCGCTGCTGAACCTGCGGGATATTTACACCTTTGCCAACACAGTAGACATTGCCCAGGTGGGCGGCCTGATGGAAGATCAGGTGCGCTGCAACATGGCCATTGCCCGGGAGGGGCTTTCCAACAAATACGGCGCCAATGTCGGCTCCACCATTCTGGAGCACTACGGCAACGATGCCCGCACCATGGCACGTGCCCTGCCCGCTGCCGGCAGCGATGCCCGCATGAACGGCTGCGTGCTGCCGGTGATGATCAATTCCGGCAGCGGCAATCAGGGCATGACCGTGAGCCTGCCGGTGCAGGTGTTTGCCGATGCCCTGGGCGTGAGCCACGAAAAAAAGATCCGCGCTCTGGTGCTGAGCAACCTGATCGCCATTTATCAGAAAAACGAGCTGGGCAAGCTCAGTGCCTACTGCGGTGCGGTGTCGGCAGCGGTGGGGGCTGGCGCAGCCATTGCCTACCTGCACAATGCAGACTTTGATGTGATCGAAGAAACCATCGTGAACACCCTGGGCAATGTGTCCGGCATCGTCTGCGATGGTGCCAAGGCTTCCTGCGCGGCCAAGATCGCTTCCTCGGTGGATGCGGCCATCCTGGCCTACTACATGGCCAGCGAGCGCCGGGGCTTCCAGAACGGCGAGGGCCTGGTGAAGGAGAACGCCGAAAAAACGCTGAAGAGCTACGGCCGCATGGGGCGCGAGGGAATGCGTGCCACCGACATCGAGATCCTGCGCATCATGCTGGAAAGCTGATGCAGAATGCAAGGCAACCAGGGCGTTTCGGCCCTTTGCAAGATACACCATCCGAAGTTTTTTGAAAGAGAGGGAATTATCATGATGAATCTCCAAGGTTCCTGGGTTGCAATGCCCACACCGTTCACGGAGGACAATCAGGTGGACATCGAGGGCTTCAAGCTGCTCATTGCCCGCCAGATCAAGTACGGCACCAGCCAGCTGTTCATCCTTGGCTCTGCCGGTGAGGTCACCCTGCTGACGCTTGAGGAAAAGAAGCTCATTGTCAAGTCTGTGATCGCCTACATGAAGGACCGCGCAGCCCGCGGCCTGAAGGTGGTTCCCGTTTTCTTCAGTGCTGCCTCCCTTACCACCGAGGCCAGCGTGGAGTTTGCCCAGTTCTGTGAGGCCGAAGGGGCCGATGGCGTGGTGTTCACCGTGCCGCCCTACGTGCTCATCACCCAGCACGCCGCAAAGACCCACCTGGATACCTGCATGGGCAGCGTTTCCATTCCCTGCGGCATCTACAACAACCCCAGCCGCCTGGGCGTGCAGGTGCTGCCGGAGACCATCCAGTACCTGTCCGAGAAGCACCCGAACTTTGTGGTGGACAAAGAGGCTCTGCCCAGCGTAGAGCAGCTGGTGCAGGTGCAGCGCCTGTGCGGCGGCAAGGTCAAGATCATGTGCTGCGACTACCCGCACTACTCCATCGTGATCCCCACCCTGGCCATTGGCGGCACCGGTACGGCCAACATCGGCGGCAACATCATCCCGGAAGAGGCGGCCAAGTACTCCCGCCCCTGGACCGATATGCAGATCATGGAGGAGTGCCGCACCGAATACTTCAAGTGGTTCCCGCTGCTGCAGGAGCTGTACACCTTCTCCAACCCCATCGTCATCAAGGCGGCACTCAACCTGCTGGGCCTGCCCGGCGGCCATCTGCGCAAGCCTTATGAGGACTACTCCGGTGCCAAGCTGGAGCACCTGAAGGAGACCCTGACCCAGATGGGCGTGATCGAAAAGTATCACATCAGCAACGACCACATTGAGGTCTGATTGCTTTTCCTGCACTGTATACGAAAGGGGAACGACCATGGCTGAAAAAGTGATCATCATCGGCGGCACGGCGGCCGGCCTGAGCGCGGCCTCCAAAGCCAAACGGGTGGACCCTTCGCTGGAGATCACCGTGTTCGAGCGTTCCGGCTACATCAGCTACGGGGCCTGCGGCCTGCCGTACTTTGTGGGCGGCATCATTGACCAGCCGGACGACCTGGTAAGCCTGAATGTGGACCAGATGACCCATCAGCGCGGGGTGCCCACCTTCATTCATCATGAAGTGACCCAAATCGACCGCACCGCGCAGACGGTGACCGTCCGCGACCTGGACAGCGGCCGTACCTGGCAGCAGTCCTACGATAAACTGGTGATCGCCACGGGGGCGCGGGCCATTGTGCCCGCCATTCCCGGTGCAGACGCCAAAGGCGTTTACACCCTGCGCACCGTGGAGGACGGCATCCGGCTCAAGGGCACCGTCCAGGCGGGAGCCAACAAGGCCATTGCCATTGTTGGCGGCGGCTTCATCGGCCTGGAAATGGCCGAGGAGCTGACCAACAGCGGCCTGCAGGTGCACCTGTTTGAGGTGATGCCCCGGCTGCTGCCCTTCCTGGAAGAGCGCTTTTCTGCAGCGGTGCTGGACGTGCTGCAGCGGCACGGGGTGCAGGTGCACCTGGGTGCCGAGGTGGCCGCACTGGAAACGGCAGACGGCCGCGTCTGCGGCGTGCAGACCAAAGACGGCACCCAGATCCCGGTGGACAACGTGCTGCTCAGCATCGGTGTGCGGCCGGCCAGCGAGCTGGCAAAGGACGCCGGGCTGGAGCTTGGCCTGAAGGGCGGCATTGTGGTGGACGATGAAATGCGCACCAGCGACCCTCATATCTGGGCCTGCGGCGACTGCGTGCAGATGAAGAACCGCATTACCGGCGGGGCTGCCTATGTGCCGCTGGGCACCACAGCCAACAAGCAGGGCCGCATTGCCGGCGGCAACCTGGCGGGAGAGCATGAGACCTTTAAAGGGGTGCTCGGCTCCATGGTTACCAAGGTGTTTGAACTCTACATCTCCGCCACCGGCCTTTCGCTGGCACAGGCGCAGGCTGCCGGGTACAAGGCAGTGTCCTCGGTGATCACCAAGGGCGACCGTGCTTCCTACTATCCCGGCAGCCAGAGCAACACCATCTGCCTGATCCTGGACCAGGCCACCGGACGCCTGCTGGGCGCACAGGCCATTGGCAGCGAGTCGGTGGCGGGGCGTATCAATGTGTTTGCCACCGCCATTACCTGCGGCATGACCGTGGCCGAGGTCAACGAGCTGGACCTTGTGTATGCACCGCCCGTTGCCCCGGTGTACGACCCCATTCTGATCGCGGCCAGCCAGGCTATGAAAAAGGTGGAGGGGTGACGAAGATGCCGGAGATCTATGAAGTGACCGTGAAAAGCGGCGAAGAGATCTGCAAGACCATTTCGGACTTCGTGACCGCCCACGGGTGGCAGAACGTGATGATCCCGGCGGCCATCGGCTCGGTGATCGGCATGGAATTCACCGCCCCCATCCGGGACGAGCTGCCCCTGCGCTGCGCGGTGACCCCCTACCACAGTGCGGCAGAACTGCTTTCCTTTACCGGCGAGATCATGCGGCGCGAATGCGCCGACCCGGCCCTGCTGGAAGTTTACCCCGACAAGGTCAGCCCGCTGATCGTTCACATCCACGCCAGCTGTGCCACGGCGGGCGGCCATGTGGCGGGCGGCGGCCTGCGTGCGGGCAAAGCCTTCCGCTCGGTGCGGGTGTTCCTGATTCCGCTGGACGGCAGTCCGGCCTGACCCCCTTTTTTCCTTTGATCCTTCCTGTTGTTTCCAAAAGGCGGTGCGGCCGCCTTGCAATACAAAACCTGTCAGAAAAGGAGAGAAACCTATGGATGCCACAACCAAGAAAAAGAAATTTCAATTCCCAGATGTGTATGCACTGATTTTTATTCTGTGCTGCCTGGCTATGGTGCTGACCTGGATCATCCCTGCCGGTACCTTTGAGCGCGTGACCGAAGGCACCCTGACCAAGGTCGTGGCCGGTACCTTCCAGTACGTGGACGCAAAGCCACAGACCCCCTGGGCCATGCTGCAGGCTATCTATCAGGGCTTTATCAACAGCGCCGGCACCATCTTCCTGATCTTCTTCTGCGGTGCATCCGTGGCCATGGTGGAAGAAAGCCATGCCCTGTCCGACTTCTTTACCTGGCTGGCCCGTAAGCTGAAGGGCAAAGAGATGCTGGCCATCGCCCTGCTGATGTACGGCCTGGGCCTGGGCAATGCAGCCGGTGCCTTTGCCAACATCGGTGTGGCCCTGATGCCCATTGGCATCGTGATGTCCAACGCCATTGGCGGCGATGCCTTCCTGGCCTTCCTCATCATCTACTACGGCCTGCAGAGCGGCTTCTCCATCGGCTTTGCCAACCCCAGCATCCTGGGTGTGGCACAGACCATGGCCGAGATCCCCATCTTCTCCGGCACCAATGTGCGTGTGGTGTGCTGCCTGGCCAACATCACCTTCCTGTACATCGTGACCATGCTGTACTACCGCCGCATCCGCAAGGACCCCACCAAGAGCCTGAACTACGGCTCCGATTTCCACAGCTCCTTTGAGATCACTTCCGACAACGTGGACAAGAAGATGTCCAAGCGCCAGATCCTGACCGCTGCCGTGTTCCTGCTGGGCGTGGTGCTGTGCGTGGGTCTGACCATTACCTGCAAGTGGAACGCCAAAAAGATCGCTTCTTACTTCTTTGGTATGATGATCGTCATCGGCCTGGTCTCCGGCTTCAGCATGAATGAGATCGCCGACAAGTTCATCAAGGGCTGCAAGCCCATGATCTACGCTTCCTTCATCACCGGCCTGGCCAGCGCCATTGCTGTCATCCTGAACCAGGGCAGCGTGCTGGATACCATCGTGTACGCCCTGAGCATCCCGCTGAACAAGGTGGGTGCCGTGGCTGGTGCCGGCCTGATGGTGGTGGTCAACGTCATCGTCAACATCTTTATCCCCTCCGGTTCCGGTCAGGCAGCGGTCATGATCCCGCTGATGACCCCCATTGCCGACCTGGTGGGCATTACCCGTCAGGTTGCCGTGCAGGCCTTCCAGTTCGGTGACGGCCTGTGCAACCTGCTCACCCCGCTGAACGGACCCATGATGGGCTGCCTGGCCATGGTTGGCATTGGCTTCCCCAAGTACATCAAGTGGGCCTTCAAGTACCTGATGATGAACATCGGCACTGCCATTGTGATCACCATGGTGCTGCAGGCTGTGGGCTGGACCGGTCTCTGATCCGCAGCTGAAATTTCCGTTGTTTGTTCCATACATTGCATGGAGGAATGAAACTATGGTAGACGTCCGTAAAAAAGTGGAAGAGATCACGCCCGAGATCACCAAAATGCGTGTTCACATCCACGAAAACCCCGAGCTGAGCATGAAGGAATACAACACCTGCGCTCTGCTGGAAGACTATGTGAAAAAGAATGTCCAATACGACCGCCTGAAGCGGGTGGGCGAGACCGGCCTGTTCTTTGAACTGAAAGGCACAAAGCCCGGCAACGGCCCCACTATTGTGTTCCGCGGCGATATTGACGCCCTGCCCATCCAGGAGGATGAGCACATGTCCCCCCGCAGCAAGATGCCCGGCGTGATGCACGCCTGCGGCCACGATGTGCACGGCACCATCAATGTGGG
>CAVIXY010000013.1:0-32105 GCA_963646665.1 Bacteroides sp. CAG:545 | reverse complement strand
GATCTCAACTGCGCCCTGCACCTCGGTTTTTACAAATGCCATTGTGAAAACCTCCATTTCAATCGTGTCAAATCTCACAAACAGCCCCCGGAGCCGGGCAGGCTCTCCGGTTCCTTCCCTGCCCCGGGTCTATCATTCAGTCAATGTTCAGAGAGTGTTCTCTCAGTCCATCTCAACGATGGTAGCGCAGCCCATGCCGCCGCCGATGCACAGAGTAGCCAGACCCTTGTGAGCACCACGGTGCTTCATAGCGTACAGCAGGGTAACCAGGATACGAGCGCCGGAAGCGCCAACCGGGTGGCCCAGAGCAATTGCGCCGCCATTGACGTTCACCTTGCTCATATCAAAGTTCAGAGCCTGGCTGACAGCCACAGACTGAGCAGCAAATGCCTCGTTGGCCTCGATCAGGTCCATATCAGCAACGGTCAGGCCGGTCTTTGCCATAACCTTCTTGGTAGCAGCGATGGGGCCCAGACCCATGACTTCCGGCTCAACGCCAGCCAGAGCACCTGCAACCCAGGTAGCCAGCGGCTTCACGCCCAGCTCCTTAGCCTTTTCCTCGCTCATCACAACCAGGGCAGCAGCACCATCGTTGATGGCGGAAGAGTTGCCGGCGGTGACGATGCCGTCCTTGGTGAAAGCGGGCTTCAGGGTGCCCAGCTTCTCAACCGGGGTCAGACGGGGGCCTTCATCGGTATCAAACACGGTGTCGCCCTTCTTGCCATGGATGACCACAGGAACGATCTCGTCCTTGAAGACGCCGTCCTTGATGGCCTTGTCAGCCTTGACCTGGCTGTTGTAGGAGAACTCATCCAGCTGCTCACGGGTGATGGGGTTGTAGCCGTACTTCTTCTGATAGGTCTCGTTGGTGCAGACGTTCTCAGCGGTCATGCCCATGTGCTTGTTGTAACCGGTTGCATCCCACAGAGCATCGTTGACCATAGTGTCCACCAGCTCGCTCTTGCCCATGGGAGAACCCATGCGGTAGCCGTAGCGGGCCTTCTGCAGTGCGAAGGGAGCCATGTCCATGTTCTCCATGCCGCCTGCGACCACGATGTCGGCATCGCCGGCCTCGATCATCTGAGCAGCCATGTTGACGCAGTTCAGACCGGAACCGCAGACCACGTTGACGGTGACAGCCGGGGTCTCGATGGGCAGGCCAGCCTTCAGAGCTGCCTGACGGGCGACGTTCTGGCCCAGACCAGCCTGGATGACACAGCCCATGTAAACATGATCGACCTGCTCGGGAGCGACGTTTGCACGGTTCAGAGCTTCCTTGATGACGATGGAGCCCAGCTCAGCTGCGGGAACGTTTGCCAGGGTGCCGCCGAACTTGCCAATAGCGGTACGGCATGCAGATGCGATAACGATCTTTTTCATGTGAATAGCCTCCTGAATTGTGTATGTGTTACTTTTCGTAAGCCATTTTTATTAAAACGCCGGTAAGCGTTTTTTCGAATTTAGATTTCGGGGTCTTTCCCCTGCCGGATCAGCGCGTACTTTTCGTTGACCGCCTTTTCCACATTGGGGGTCACGAACTTGCTGATGTCGCTGCCGTAGTAAGCCGCCTCTTTTACAATGGTGGAAGAGAGATAGCTCCACTTGATGCTGGTGGCAAGGAACATCGTTTCAATGCCGGGCATCAGTGCGTGATTTGTCTGCGCGAGCTGGATCTCGTTTTCAAAGTCCGTCACCGCCCGCAGGCCCCGCACCATCACGGAAGCGTGCCGCTTCTTGGCAAACTCCACGGTCAGGCCGTCGAAGCTTTCCACGGAGACGTTCGGGATTCCCTTGCAGCACTCCTTTAAAAGCTCCACGCGTTCCTCCACGGTGAAGAGCGGATGCTTCGCGCTGTTGATCAGCACCGCCACGATGAGGTGGTCGTTGATCTTTGCCGCACGCTTGATGATGTCGAGATGACCTTTTGTGACCGGATCGAACGAACCGGGATAAACTGCTGTTGCCATCGATTGGTTTCCTCCTTGGGCGCTGTGAAAAGCGCGTTTTGGTTCTGCCATGATAGCACTTTCCAGACTCGGGTGCAAGTTTTTGTGCAAGCCGTACGTTTTATCGTTAAATTTTAGACAATCAACTCTGCACTGCTCGGCAGCTGCTTGCTACGCTATTAGTAAACCACATCGTCAAAATTTTATCAAGTCTTTTTGCAAAGATTTTTGGTTTCCACGCACCAAACAATTGTCCAGAATCGCTACAAATTTTGTCTATGTTGCCAGTCGGCAAAAAATTTCGCGTAAATCTATTGATTCTGCACATTGTTAATGTTATAACTAAGTTGTGCAGAGTCCCGGCTGGCTTCAGCACGTCTGCCCGCTGTCTGTCAGGATAGCAGGCGATTGTGTCAGCTTCGTGTCGGAATGGGAAACAACTGGTAAATATTCTGCAAAGATTTGTCCGTGCAGGAGAGGTAAATGATAAATTTACAATTCCTTTATGTTATTACAGGAGAGGATGGTTTATAATGGATTTTACGGAACTGTATGCTCAGAAAAAAATGACCGCCGCTCAGGCTGCCGCACTGGTCAAAAGCGGTGACTGGGTGGACTACGGCTGGGCTGTGAACACCCCCGTGGCGGTGGACGCTGAGATCGCAAAGCGCCTGCCCGAGCTGGAGGGCGTCAACTTCCGCGGCGGCATCCTGATGTGGGTGCCCGAAATTTTCCAGATCGACGACCCCGCCGCACACATGACCTGGAACAGCTGGCACATGGGCGGCATTGAGCGCAAGGCCATTGCGCAGGGCTTCTCCTTCTACTGCCCCATCCGCTACTCCGAGCTGCCCCGCTACTACCGCGAGAGCCCGGACCCGCTGGATGTGGCTGTGTTCCAGGTGACCCCCATGGACGAGCACGGCTACTTCAACTTCGGCCCCAGCGCATCGCATCTGGGTGCCGTGTGTGAAAAGGCCAAAAAGATCATTGTGGAAGTCAACAAGAATATGCCGCGCTGCCTGGGCGGTATGGAAAACTGCGTGCACATTTCGCAGGTGACCGGCATTGTAGAAGGCACCAATCCCCCGCTGGGCCAGATGGCTGCTCCCGGTGCCGCCACCGAGGTGGACCTGAAGGTGGCCAACCTGATCGTGCCGCAGATTCCCAACGGTGCCTGCCTGCAGCTGGGCATCGGCGGTATGCCCAACGCCATCGGCAGCCTAATCGCTCAGAGCGACCTGAAGGACCTGGGCGTGCACACGGAAATGTACGTAGATGCCTTTGTGGATATCGCCAAGGCCGGCAAGATCAACGGCAGCCGCAAGCAGCTGGATAAGGGCCGCCAGGTTTACGCCTTTGGTGCCGGCACCCAGAAGATGTACGACTACCTGAACGACAACCCGGAGTGCATGTCTGCCCCCGTGGACTACACCAACGACATCCGCAGCATTTCTGCCCTGGACAACTTTATTTCCATCAACAATGCCGTGGACATCGACCTGTTCGGCCAGGTAAACGCCGAGAGTGCCGGCATCAAGCACATTTCCGGTGCCGGCGGCCAGCTGGACTTTGTGCTGGGCGCATACCTTTCTAAAGGCGGCAAGAGCTTTATCTGCCTGTCCTCTACCTTCTTTAATAAAAAGACCGGCAAGCTGGAAAGCCGCATCCGCCCCACGCTGGAAAACGGCAGCATTGTTACCGATACCCGCGCCAACCTGCACTATCTGTGCACCGAATACGGCTGCGTGAACCTGAAGGGCCTGACCGCCTGGGAAAAGGCCGAAGCCCTGATCAGCGTAGCACACCCGGACTTCCGTGAGGAACTGATTCAGGAAGCCGAAAAGATGCACATCTGGCGCAGAAGCAATAAAATTTAATAGTTGCTGCGGGAGGCTCTGCTGCCCGCAGCAGGAACGGAGTTTGCCATGATGGACAAAAAACCACACATCAAGCCCTATGTGTACGCGATGCTGGCCGGTTTCGGTGCGATCAGTCTGAGCATCATCTTCTTCTTTCTGATCTACCGGTTCGACGGATTTGGCGATGCCATTTCCACGCTGACCGGCATTCTGATGCCGTTTATTTACGGTGCCGTCATTGCCTACCTGCTCAAGCCGGTGTGCAACACCATTGAAGGGTTTCTGCGCCGGTTCATCCCGGAAAAGATGAAGGGCCTGATCAATGTGCTGGCGGTAACCTTTACCATCCTGTTCGGCTTTTTGGTAATCTATGCCCTGCTCATGATGATCATTCCCCAGCTGATCACCAGCGTAACCACCCTGTACTACACGGCACAGGCCAACTTTGCCAAGTTTGTGCGCTGGGCCAACCACCTGGAATTCATCGAAAACAACGAGCAGATCATGGACCTGCTCAATTCGGCTTATGACACCATCAACACCAACCTGGACAGCTGGGTCAAGAACACGCTGATGCCCTCCATGCAGAACATCGTGAGCGGTGCCGCCCTGGGTGTGCTGAACATTGTGACCGTGGCCAAAAACCTGATCATCGGCATCATCGTGGCCGTGTACATGCTGGCCAGCCGCAAACGCTTTGTGCAGCAGGCCAAGCTGATCCTGTACAGCATCGTCAAGCCCCGCTGGGCCGAACTGATCACCGAAGAGGTCGAGTACGCCGACAAGATGTTCGGCGGCTTCATCAACGGCAAGATCATGGACTCCGCCATCATTGGCGTGTTGTGCTACGTTGGCTGCCTGATCTTCAAGTTCCCCAGTGCCCTGCTGGTATCGGTGATCATCGGCGTCACCAACGTGATCCCGTTCTTCGGGCCGTTCATCGGTGCCGTACCGGCCACCCTGCTCATCCTGATCCAGAACCCCATCAAGGCACTTTGGTTCATCCTGTTTGTGCTGGTGCTGCAGCAGCTGGACGGCAACATCATCGGCCCCAAGATCCTGGGCAACACCACCGGCCTTTCCAGCTTCTGGGTGCTGTTCGCCATCTTGCTGTTCGGCGGCCTGTGGGGCTTTGTGGGCATGATCGTGGGTGTGCCGCTGTTTGCCGTCATCTATGACGTGATCAAAAAGCTGGTCATCCACGGCCTGCGCCGCAACGAGGAGACCGAACTGCTGCAGACCTACCACGACCGCTTCGGCGACCCGAAAGACGATGCTCCGGCCGCAGAAGCCCCCGATGCCCCTGCAGAACACTGAGCTTCCAAAACGCTCTTCCCTGCCCCGTGCCTGAAAAGGTGCGGGGCTTTTTGTTGCAAAGCTGCCAGTCTGCTGTTTGCCCGTAACACGCACAAAAGCCCTGCGTTCCTTGGAACGCAGGGCTTTTGTTTTATGATGCCTGTTCTTTACTTTTCAATGGGCTGGCTGGGCTTCCAGTCCTTATAGTTCTCGTAGCGGCTCTCACGGATCTTGGTGTGGGACCAAATCTCGTCTGCAGCGGGCTGCCAGTTGGCGGCATAGCTCTTGCATTTCTCGCACAGGTGCTCCACGCTCTCCGGGGACTGCAGGTCGGTGCTGTGGGCACCGGTCTCGTGCACCATCTTCTGCAGCAGCTCAGGGTTCTCCAGCATCGGGCAGGGACGCAGGTGGTTCTTGTTGAAGGGCTGGCCATTGTGGTAAGCCATGAACAGCGGGCTGTGCAGGATCTCCAGAATGCTCTGCTCGTGGATGTTGGCATTGGAGTAGTGGATGAACACGCAGGGTTCTGCGTCACCGGCGGAATTGATGTGGAAGTAGTTGCGGCCACCGGCAATGCAGCCGCCCACGAACTCGCCATCGTTCTGGAAGTCCATGGGGTAGAACGGAATGTCGCATTCCTCCGAGCGCAGATAGCGGATGCGCTGGATCATGTATTTGCGCTGCTCCGGGGTGGGCATCAGCTCGGGGGCAGCCTCGTTGCCCACCGGCATGTAGTGGAAGTAGAAGCCGAAGTGTGCACCCTTGTCGCACAGGAAGCGCATGAACTTGTCGTTGGTAACAGCTTCAATGTTATCGCGGGTGTAGCAGATGGAGGTGCCGAACACGATGCCATGCTTCTTGAGCAGGTCCATGGCGTTCATCACGGCAGCATAGTGGCCATCACCGCGGCGGGCATCGTTGGTTTCCGGGGTGCCCTCAATGGACAGCATAAAGGCGATGTTTCCCAGACGCACCACTTCCTGGCAGAAGGGCTCATCAATCAGGGTGGAGTTGGTGTAGATGGCAAACTGCACATCGTTGTGCTTTTCGGCCAGCTTCAGGATATCCTTTTTGCGCACCAGCGGCTCGCCGCCGGTCAGCATATACAGATACACGCCCAGTTCCTTGCCCTGGGTGATGATTTTGTCCATATCCTCAAAGCTCAGGTTGTTCTTGTGGCCGTACTCACCGGCCCAGCAGCCCACACAGTGCATGTTGCAGGCCGAGGTGGGGTCGAACAGGATCAGCCAGGGAATGTTGCACTGGTACTTCACGCGGTTCTCGCGGATCATCTTGGTGCCGCGGAAGAAGGCCTCGTAGCCCAGGTTCAGCGCCATGGTGCGGGCCACGTTGGGGTCGGTCTGATCCAGCACGCAGTTGATCAGCTTGGACCACTTGCTGTCGGGGTTTGTCAGGGTCTGCTTTGCGTGCTCGTAGGTTTCCTCGCTGAAGGCACTGCCGTAGAACTGCTTTGCAACATCCACCAGCTGGCCCATGGTTTTCTGACGGTCTTTATCTGCATGGGAAAGCACCACGTCCACCATTTTGCCAACGGCGACGCGCTGCATTTTGTGTGTCAGATTCTCAATCGAAGTATTCATTGGTTGTTCCTCCAAACAATTCTTTGGAAATCTTCCTTTTTTCTATGCCAGTATACTACCACTTTGTGTCAAACCCTGCCATAAACAGAAAATACGCCGTGATGGAAAACCCATCACGGCGCAGGTTTTGATAAAAAATCAGTCAAATCTTTGTCGGATCTTAGCCGCCGCCGTGAGTCAATCCTCCATCCGGTATGCGGCGCGGTTGCTGCTGAACCGGCACAATGCACGCCGCAGGTCCCCGTGGAGCATGGTGCTCAGCCGGTCTACCATCACGGCAGGTTCTGTTTTCATATCCCGGCGCACCCATTCCAGCGTCATGCCCACCAGTGCGTACTTGTAAAAGTCGATGACAAACTGTTTGTCTGCATCCTGCACGGTGATGTCCTTGCATTCACGGGCCGCAAAATCCTTCAGCATGGGGTCCAGCAGTTTATAAAGGTACTGTTCCACCTGCTCCCGGCCCACCGAGCGGTACACATTGAGCACCAGGGTCTTATTTTCCTGCACCTGCTGCAGAATATCCAGGTACGCTTCGCTCCAGGTCTCAAAGCTCCTGCGGCCTTCCAGCACCTTGGTGGCGTCCTCCACCAAAATCCAGTCCACCAGGTCGTAAATATCCTTGAAATGATAGTAAAAAGTCATGCGGTTCACACCGCAGTCCTCTGTGATATCGTTGATCGTGATTTTGTTGAGGGGCTTTTCCAGCAGCAGCTTTTTCAGCGATGCCTCCAGTGCCCGCTTGGTCGTCTGTGACACAAAAACCATCCTTTCCCGGCAGAGTTTTTCTGCCGTGTGCGGTGAAATCCGTGAGAACATTTCCCGTACCTTATTTTACCGCAAAACATGTCCAAAAAGCAAGTTCTGTTTTTGTATACATTTTTAATTTCCTGTGTCCTTTTGGTAAAGGAATCTGCCTTTGGGGCACTTTTTTGACGTTTTTGCCATATGTTCTGCGAATGGCTGGCATTCCGGTCTGCTGCCTGCCGGGCATTTCTTCTGCCATGCGGCAAAAAAGCGGCAAAGGGCTTGATTTTATGCCGCCGGGTGCTTAGAATGAAAGAGCAGCAGGTATTTTTCCAAAAACTCCGCCTGCTTCTGAGGGAGGGTAATTTATAATGAAAACCATTGGTTTCCTGGGTTGCGGAAACATGGGCGGTGCCATCGCCCGTGCCGTATGCAAAGCCGCGGATCCCCAAAACGTTTTTCTGGCCAATCGCACGGCAGCCAAAGCCGAAGCTCTGGCCGCTGAGCTGGGCTGCAACACGGCCACCAATGCTGAGGTGGCCGCAGAATGTGATCTGATCTTTCTGGCGGTCAAGCCCCAGATGATGGAGGCCCTTCTGGAACCGCTGAAATTCACGCTGGACGAGCGTCCGGGCCGTTTTGTGCTGTGCAGCATGGCCGCCGGGCTTTCCATTTCCCGCATTCAGGAAATGGCTGGTGAAGATTTCCCGGTAATCCGCATCATGCCTAATACCCCGGCTTCTGTGGGGGAAGGCATGATCCAGTATTGCTCCAGCAATGTCACCGCCGAAGAAGAGCAAGCCTTCTGTCAGCTGATGGCCCACGCCGGGCGGCTGGATGCCGTGGCCGAATCCATGATGGATGCTGCCAGCTGCGTGTCCGGCTGCGGCCCGGCTTGGGTGTACCAGTTCATTGAGGCTCTGGCCGATGGCGGCGTTGCCTGCGGCCTGCCCCGTGCCAAGGCGCAGGAGTATGCCGCCCAGATGGTGCTGGGCAGTGCCAAGCTGGTGCTGGAAAGCGGCAAACACCCCGGCGAACTGAAGGACGCTGTGTGCAGCCCCGGCGGCAGCACCATTCAGGGTGTGCGCGTGCTGGAAGAGCACGGGCTGCGCGGTGCCGTGATGGACGCCGTGCTGGCCGCCTACGATAAAACAAAGGAAATGGGAAAGGGTTAATTTTTATGCGCATCGTTGTGAAGGTAGGCACTTCTACCCTGGCATACGCCACCGGGCGGCTGAACATCCGCCACACCGAGCAGCTGGTCAAAGTGCTGAGCGATCTGAAAAACGAGGGCCACGAGGTGATTTTAGTCTCCTCCGGTGCCATCGGCATGGGCGTGGGCAAGCTGTCGCTGCCGGCGCGGCCAAAAGACACCGCCAGCAAGCAGGCCTGCGCAGCCGTGGGCCAGTGTGAGCTGATGTACACCTATGACCGCCTGTTCAATGCCTATAATCACACCGTGGCGCAGATCCTGCTCACCGGCGTGGATGTGGAGCACACCGAGCGCCGGGTGAACTTTCAGAACACCCTCTCCCGTCTGCTGGAGCTGGGTGCTCTGCCCATCATCAACGAAAACGACACCGTTGCTACCGATGAGATCAACTCCATTGGTGACAACGATACCCTGGCCGCCATTGTGGCCTGCTGTGCCAAGGCAGACCTGCTGGTGCTGCTGAGCGACATTGACGGCCTGTACACCGCCAACCCACACACCCACCCGGACGCAACGCTGATCCCGGTGGTGGAGCAGATCACCTCCGAGGTGATGGCACTGGCAGACGGGGCTGGTTCTGCGCTGGGCACCGGCGGCATGGCCACCAAGCTGCGTGCCGCCCGCATGGTCACCGGCAGCGGAGCCGACATGGTCATTGCCAATGGCGCTCACCCGGAACTGCTGTACGACATTGCGGATGGCAAGCCTGCCGGTACCCGCTTCAAAGGACTGAAACAGGAGGACTGACATGACCACACAGCAAATTCTGGAAGCCGCCCGTGCGGCAAAATCCACCCTTGCCCTGGCCGACAGCCAGACCCGTAAACAGGCTCTTTTGGGCATGGCAGACGGGCTGTGCCACCCGGAGTGTATGCAGGCCATTCTGGCCGCCAACGCCGAGGATATGGCCGCCGCAAAAGGCCATATCAGCGAGGTGATGCTGGACCGTCTGGCCCTGACCGAGGAACGCATTGATGCCATGGCCCAGGGCATTCTGGAAGTGGCCGCCCTGCCCGACCCCGTGGGCCGGGTGCTGAACCGGGTGGAGCGCCCCAACGGCCTGGTGATTGAAAAGACCGCCGTGCCCATGGGCGTGATCGCCATCATCTACGAGAGCCGCCCCAACGTGACCAGTGACGCCGCCGCCCTTGCCATCAAGAGCGGCAACGCCTGCATCCTGCGCTGCGGAAAGGAAGCCTGGCGCAGTGCCCATGCCATTGTGCAGGCGCTGCGGCGGGGCCTGACCGAGAACAGCCTGCCGGAAACGGCGGTCTGCCTGATCGAGGACACCACCCACGCTTCCGCCAACGCCCTGATGACCGCCGTGGGCTATGTGGACCTGCTGATTCCCCGCGGTGGAGCGGGGTTGATCCGTGCCTGCGTGGAAAACGCCAAGGTGCCCTGCATCCAGACCGGCACCGGCATCTGCCACATCTTTGTGGACGACACCGCCGACCAGGCCAGAGCTTTGGATATCATTGAAAACGCCAAGGCCAGCCGCCCCAGTGTGTGCAACGCCGAGGAAGTGTGCCTGGTGCACAGCGCCATTGCGGCAGAGTTCCTGCCTCGGCTGGCCCAGCGCCTTGGCCCGGACCGCACCGCAAAGGGCCTGCACCCGGTGGAGCTGCGGCTGGACAAACGCGCTGCCGCCCTCTGCCCCGGCACCCCGGCCGGAGAGCGGGACTTTGACACCGAGTTCCTGGACTACATTCTGGCCGTGAAAGTCGTGGACAGCGTGGACGATGCCATTGCCCACATTGCCGCCCATTCCACTGGCCACAGCGAGGCCATTCTGACCCAGACCCCTGCCCACGCCGACCTCTTTACCGTCGCGGTGGACAGTGCCGCCGTGTACGTAAACTGCTCCACCCGCTTTACGGACGGCGGCGAGTTTGGCCTTGGGTGCGAAATGGGCATTTCCACCCAGAAGCTTCATGCCCGCGGCCCCATGGGCCTGGCGGAGCTGTGCAGCTACAAGTACATCATCCACGGAAATGGGCAGATCCGCTGACCTACCCATCAATCCACTCTGAAAATATTTTTCTTGTGCAGGCCGGCATTTTCATATCGGCCTGCATTTTTGTTTGAAGCGCATGGATTGTTTTTTCAGCAGAGACAAAATGTGAAGATTGTTTTCACTTTTCTCGCCACAAATGCGTTTTTAGCGCAGGCTGATGTATTCAAGTTTTTGTCGATTCATCCAAATAAGTAGTCTTACTTTCTCTATTTTTTCTTGTAAAAAATGCAAAATTCCTCTTGACACGTCTGTTTTGGCGCGGTAAAACTATATTGGAAATTTTGATAACGATTTCATTACCTTTCAATCTTGTATCCCAAAATTGTCCGCCATCCACAACACTATACTGAGAACAAAGGAGAGAGCACTATGACAATTGCCATTCTTGCGCACGATTCCCGCAAGGAACTCACACTTCAATTCTGCACTGCTTACAGCGCCATTCTTTCCAAAAATACTGTCATCGCCACCGGTACCACCGGACGGATGCTGGCGCAGACCACTGGTCTGCCTGTGCATTGTTATCTCTCCGGAAAATTGGGCGGCGTCCAGCAGATCACTTCCCGCATTGCCTGTAACGAAGTGGATTTGGTACTGTTTTTCCGCGACCCGCTCAAGGCGGATGCCGCCAGCCTGACCGAGCAGAACCTGCTCCGCCTGTGCGATATGCACAGCGTGCCCATTGCCACCAACATTGCCACCGCCGAAGTTCTGCTGCGCGGCATGGACCAGGGTGATCTGGACTACCGCGAAGGAATGCACCCGCCCATTGTGGATCCGGTGCCCGCGGCTGAGCGCCGGATCGTGTGCTGATTTTTTGTGTATAGAGGGAAACAGCGCCGCAGGAGCTTCCTGCGGCGCTGTTGTTTTTGAGATCATACGGTGCTTCCGGGGCCTTCGGGGCAGAACACATACCCTTTGCCCCACACGTTTTTCAGGTACACGGGCTTGGCCGGGTCCGGCTCGATCTTGCCGCGCAGGTTGTGGATGTGCACCTGCACCGTGCGCACATCCCCCAGGCTGTCTTTGCCCCAGATCTTCTGATACAGCTCATTTGCCGTAAAAAAGACATTGGGGTTGCGCACAAACAGGTTCAAAATCCGGTACTCCATATCGGCCAGATGCACCTGGCTGCCCCTGCACAGCACGCACCGGCTGTCGAAGTCCAGCTGGAACGCCGCACAGCGGTAGCCCGGCAATGCCGGTTCGGCAGCATCCATCTGCACCCGGCGCACATTGGCCAGAATGCGGGCCAGCAGCACCTTGTTGTCGTAGGGCTTGGTCAGAAAATCATCGCCGCCCAGTTCCAGCGCGTGCACAATGGTGTCGGTGTCGTCCAGGCAGGAGGTAAAAATGATCGGGCAGTGGTGCCAGCTGCGCAGGCTCTGGCACAGCTGCACGCCATTGGCGTCCGGCAGCAGGATGTCCAGCAAAATCACGTCAAACTTCTGCTGCGCACAGGCCAGAGCCTCTCCGCCGGTGGCCGCGCAGACCACCTCGAACCGGTTCTGGCTTTCCAGAAACAGCCGTGTCATCTCACGGATCACCGCATCATCCTCCACCAGCAGGACACGAATCATGGTGCATCCTCTCCCCTTTTTGCCAAAAATTTGGTATACTGGAGCCAGCCCTGTTCCCGTCCTGCGCACAAGGCCGGGCTGCTCACACTGTTGTCTGCTTTTCAGTATACCTTATTTTTCGTTCTGATACAACCATTTTCCGCCGGGAACATCCGGCGCACCGGAGGAAACTTTCATGCGGCACAAGCACCTGCTCTGCATTCTTTTTTCACTGCTGCTGTTCTTTGCGGCCAGCTTCTGCGGCATCTGGCTGAACAGCCGGTTCCCGCAGCTGCCCAGCGGCAGCACGCTTTCGCCGGGAAATACGGCTTATGGCGCTTCCCTCACCGGGTGGCAAGCCGCTGCCCCCGGGCGCTGGCAGTTCACCTTTACCCTCACGGACGCTTCGCAGCCGCTGGCGGTCTGCATCAGCGGCAACTCCAACGATGCCGTGCCCGAAGGCCTGGAGCCGCTGCGCCGCAACTCTGATTTTTACGTGCTGGACCCCGATACGGTCCAGGCCGGGCAGCCCGTCCAGCTCTGTGTGCTGTCCAGTACAGCGCCGCAGGCCTGGCTGCTGCCCGCCCATGACGCCTGGTTCTGGCTGCAGCTGCGCACAGGCCTGCAGCTGGTCTCGCTGACAGCCTTTGTCACCATGAGCATTGCCATTCTGGCCCTGTTCTGCTTCAAGCCCCGCCATGAACTGGGGTGGTTTTTGCTGTACATCACCCTCATGTGGCTGTGGGACCTGGCTGTACTTTTCTCCCCCGCCAGTCAGAATGCGCTGCACCGCACCATCCTGCGCGGCTTTTTCTCGCAGGCCGTGCTGGTGCCCGCCCTGCTGTGCAGCGCACTGACCCACACCGGTACCGTACAGCGCGGCTCGGCGGCAGAAAAGCGCCGCGGATGTCTGGCAGTGCTGTGGTTCGTGCTCAGTCTTTCGCCGGTGGCAGCGGCCCGCATTCCGGCCCTGGTGCTGGGCATGGTGGGCATTTTTGCCCTGCTGCTGTACGCCCTGGCGCAGGGCAAGCTCTCGGCGCTGTATCTGCTGCTGCCCTACGCCGCCACCTTCGGCCTGCGGATGCTGGCCCTGTTCCCCCGCATGGAGCTGCCTTTCTACCGCGAATCCATGCTGTTTTACGTTCTGCGCTGCGCCCGCATCTACGACCTGCCCTTTGCCCTGGGCTGTCTGATCTACGTCTGCCGCCGGTTTGCGCTGCAGTTTGACCGCACCGAGCAGCTGGCCCAGGAGCTGGACGCCCGGGTCACCCAGCGCACCCGTGCCCTGCAGGAGGAGACCGATGCCCGCAAGAGCATGATGCTGAACATCTTCCACGACTTGCGCAGTCCGCTGTTCGTGGTCAGCAGTGGGCTGGACACCCTGGCCGCCGCGCCGGAGTCTCTGCCCACGCTGCTGCCCATTCTGCAGCAGCGGGTGAATTTTGTGCGCACCCTGACTGAGGACCTGTTCCTGGCCGCCAAGCTGGAACAGAAACAGATCCTGCTCAACGAGGACCGCGCCCTGCTGGACGAACTGGCCGCAGCCGTATGCAAAGGCTGCCAGACCGAAGCCGCCCAAAAGGGGGTGCAGCTGACGGTGCACACCGGTACCCCGCTGCCCGTATGGGGCGACCAGCTCCGCCTGCAGCAGATCGTGCAGAACCTTGTGACCAATGCCATCCACTACACCCCGCCGGGTGGGCAGATCACCGTGGCCTGCACTGCAGAGAACGGCCAGGCCCGCGTGAAAGTAACCGACACCGGCTGCGGCATTGCCCCCGCCGACCAGGCCGCCGTGTTCGACCGGTATTTTCACACCACGGCCAACACCAAGCACGACTCCACCGGCCTGGGCCTGACCATCGCCCAGGAGCTGGCCCGCCTGCACCATGGCGAGATCACCCTGCAAAGCGAACCAGGCAAGGGCAGCTGTTTTACCCTCTGCCTGCCTCTGCTGGAAACGGATTGACCCACGAGGATGCAAAACGCCCCGCGGCTTCCCATTTGAGAAGCCGCGGGGCATTTGTTGTTATAGGGTTCAGGCAAGCAGAGCGGCCAGCTTTTCCAGCCGATGGATGGCTTCGTCCAGCACCTCGGTGCCGCGGGCAAAGTGCATCCGGATCAGGTGGTTCACCGGCTCCCGGAAGAAACTGGACCCCGGCACGGCGGCCACACCGATCTCCCGGATCATCCACTCGCAGAATTGCAGGTCGGTCCAGCCCGCAAACTGCGGCAGGGCCAGGAAGTCCGAGATGTCAATGAGCACAAAATAGGTGCCCTGGGGCACGTTGTGCTTCAGCCCGATGCGGTCCAGCCCGGCCAGAAAGTGATCCCGCTTTTCGGTGTAGAGGGCGCGCAGGTCATCATAGTAGCCCGCCGGCATTTCCAGCCCGGCCACAGCGGCCTCCTGCAGGGGAGCTGCTGCGCCCACGGTGAGAAAATCGTGCACCTTGCGTGCTCCCTCAATGACCCAGGCCGGGCCGATGAGGTAACCCAGACGCCAGCCGGTGATGGAGTAGGTCTTGGACAGGGAGTTGCAGGTGATGGTATGTTCAAACATGCCGGGCAGACTGGCCATGCAGATGTGCTGCGCCGGTGCATACACAATGTGCTCGTACACCTCATCCGTCACCACAAAGGCGTCATATTTGATTGCAAGCGCTGCAATGGCTTCCAGCTCATCCCGGCGGAACACCTTGCCGCAGGGGTTGGAGGGGTTGCACAGGATCAGCGCCTTGGCCCCCTCGGCAAAACCTTTTTCAATGAGGGAAAGATCAAACTCGTAGGTGGGCGGCACCAGCGGGATGTAGATCGGCTCGGCCCCAGACAGGATCGCATCCGCCCCGTAGTTCTCGTAGAAGGGCGAGAAGATCATCACCTTGTCGCCGGGGTTGCAAATGGTCATCATGGCGGCCATCATGGCTTCGGTTCCGCCGCAGGTCACGCAGACCTCGGTGTCGGGGTTTACTTCGTGGTGCAGAGCGGGGCTGGTCTTTTTGGCCAGTGCCTGCCGGAAATTCGGCGCGCCAAAGGTCACCGCATACTGGTGCGGGCCTTTGTAAGCCGTTTCGGCCAGGGCATCCAGCAGCTGCTTCGGCGGGTCAAAATCCGGGAAGCCCTGCGAGAGGTTGATGGAATCGTACTGGTTGTTGATGCGGGTCATCCGGCGGATCACAGAATCCGTAAAGGTGCCCACACGATCGCTGAGCTGAGGCATAAGGTTCCTCCCCCTTGAGAGAATGATGTTGTCCGTACCGGACAAATGATGCAGTCTGTCTTACAGACCATGATGTGTGCCTGACAGCACATGATAATTTGCCGAAGGCAGCATCATGGCGCAAGCCACATCATCATCCCGCAGGGATCACATCATTTGCCCTCTGGGCAACCATCATTTAAAATAAGCGTTCTGGATGGCCAGCAGCACACCGGCACGGCTGGCGGCAAAGTTCAGGCCGCCCTGCAGGTAGCAGGTGTAGGGAGCGCGCAGCGGGCCATCGCAGGACAGCTCAATGGTGCTGCCCTGGGTAAAGCTGCCGCTTGCCATAACCACCTCATCGGTGTAGCCCGGTTCCGGGCTGGGTTCCGGAGCAGCGTAGCTGTCCACGGGGCTGGCGGCCTGAATGCCCTGGCAGAAGCCGATGAGGGCATCCGCCGTGCCGGCATCAAAACAGGTCACGATGTCGTTGTGATCCTCGCAGTAGCGCGGGATGGGGTTCTTGCCCAGCAGCTCAAGCATACACTGGGCATACATGGCAGTCTTGATGGCTTCGCACACCACGCCGGGTGCATAGTAGAAGCCCAGGTACATATCGCGGGGCGTTTCCAGCGTGCAGCCCAGCTCCTTGCCCAGGCCCGGGGCATTCAGGCGGTAAGCGCACAGCTCCACCAGGTCTTTGCGGCCCGCAATGTAGCCGCCGGTGGGGGCAATGCCGCCGCCGGGGTTCTTGATCAGGCTGCCCACCACCAGGTCGGCGCCCACCTGGCAGGGTTCCTGGGTCTGGGTGAACTCGCCATAGCAGTTGTCCACAAAAATGATGATCTCCGGGTTGGCCGCACGGGCAATGTCAGCCACCTTGCGGATGGTGTCCAGATCAAAGGCATTGCGCTGCAGGTAGCCGCGGCTGCGCTGGATATGGCACACCTTGGCACCGGGGGCCTTTTGGGCGATCAAATCGTAATCCGGGGTAAAGTCGGCTTTCAGGGGGGCTTCGTCATACTGAATGCCGTAGTCCATCAGGGTGCCGGTGCCCTTGCCCTTGCCGTCCAGACCGATGACACCTTCCAGCGTATCATAGGGGCGGCCGGTGGCAGCCAGCAGGGTGTCCCCTGCCCGCAGCAGGCCGAACAGCGCCACCGCCAGGGTATGGGTGCCGCTCTGGAACTGGCTGCGCACTAGGGCATCTTCTGCGCCCATCACCTGGGCAAAGATCTGCTCCAGCTTGGCGCGGCCGGTGTCCCACAGGCCGTAGCCGGTGGTGCCCAGCATATCGGTGGAGGACATCTGGGTATCCGCAAAGGCCTTGAGCATTTTCAGCTGGTTATAGTCGCGGATCTCTTCCATATGGCGGAAGTAAGGCTGGCACAGCTCCATGGCCTTTTCGTCCAGGGCCAGCACTTCGGGTTTGTAATCAAAAAAGTGGTTTAAAATTGACATTCTAGTTTATTTGGTTCCTTCCTATGGGTTTAACCCTCTCCGTCATTGCTTCGCAATGCCAGCTCTCCCCGAAGGGCGGGCTTTTTGTCATCAAGAGGGCAGCTTTATCGTTCTGTCAAAAGCTCCCCCTTTCGGGGGAGCTGTCGCCGCCGTCAGGCGGTGACTGAGAGGGTTCATACCTTGCATACTCTGCGAGTTTTGCAAAGCCCAAACGGGTGTAAAAGGGCACCCGTTCCGGAGCGCAGAGGAACACCGGGCGCAGGCCCTGCGCGGCCAGCTCGTTGGCCATCTGCACAATGAGCCGCCCGCCGATGCCTTTGCCCCGCAGCGGCTCTGCGGTCTGGCCGCAGGCCATATACGCCTGCCCGGCGTGCAGGGCGTAGGCCCCCACGGTGCACACAATGGCATTCCCCTGCCGCAGCGCCCAGACCACAGCCCGGCCCCGGCTGCGCTTGGTGCACAGCTCCGAGTAGGCATCGTCCCGCCGGGCGGGGTCCGCCGGGTAAAGGGCCCCGGCTACCGCCGCCGCCGATGGCTCCCGGTCCAGCGTCAGGCTGTTCCACAGCGGTTCCTCCGCAGCAGGCAGAGGCAGCGCGCTGCCGGGTGCCAGGCCGAACACGGTAAGCGTTCCAGCCCGGTGCCAGCCGGTGGGCGGCGGGCATTCTCCTTCGTCCAGAATGACGCACTCACAGCCGCAGAAGGCCAGAAAGCCCGCCAGTTCTTCGGGGTTGGCGTGCCCGGCAGCCCAAGCGGTGCTGCCGCTGAGTTCCAGCGCCAGAGTCGGCCCGGCATAGAAGCGCCAGGGCTGGCTTTTGCCAAACAGAGCCTGTTCCAGCGGCAGCATGGCCCCCAGGCACACTTTGCCCCGGCAGGCTGCTGCAAAGCGTCTGCGGCGCTGGGGTGTATTGACCTGTGCGATCACTTCAGCTCGTTGACGATCTTCTTGAACTCGCGGCCGCGCACCTCAAAGTTGGGGTACAGGTCAAAGGATGCGCTGGCCGGGGACAGGATCACAATGTCGCCGGGCTTTGCGCAGGCGCGGGCCAGTTCCACAGCGTGCTGCATGTTGTCGGCGTGCTGGATGGGCAGGGCGTTTTCGTCAAAGCCCGGGTCCTCGCGCACGGCCTTTTCAATGCGGGGACCGGTAGCACCCATCAGGATCAGGTTCTTGACGTGGGCCACCACTTCCGGAGCCAGCGGCTCATAGGGAATGTGCTTGTCGTAGCCGCCCGCGATCAGGATCACCTTCTGATCAAAGCTGCGCAGGCCTGCAATGGTGCGGGTGGGGCTGGTGCCGATGGAATCGTTGTAGTACAGCACGCCGTCCAGGGTGCGCACCGACTCAATGCGGTGCTCCACGCCGGTAAAGGTGCTGCCTACCCGCTGAATGGCTTCTACGGGCACCATGCCCCACACGGCAGCGGCTGCAGCCAGCAGGTTCTCGATGTTGTGCAGGCCCCGCAGCTTCACGTCCTTCTGGGCCAGGAAGGGAGTCACCACGCCGTCCTCGGCCATGCAGAGCATTCCATCCTTGCGCAGGAAGGCACCGTTGTCGGTGTCGTGCAGGCGGGTGAACCACACCTGCTTGCCCTTGCAGTCCTTTTCCATGCTGCGGCTGATCGCATTCTCATAGCCCAGCACAGCACGGCAGGGCGGGGTCTGATACAGCAGGATGTTGCGCTTGGCGTCAATGTACTCCTGCATATCCTTGTGGTGATCCAGATGGTTCGGGGTCACGTTGGTCACCACCGCCACATTGGGACTCTTGTGCATACTGATGAGCTGGAAGCTGGACAGTTCCACCACAGCCACATTCTCCGGGGCCACTTCGGGCAGCATGGGCAGCAGTGCTGCGCCGATGTTGCCGCCCAGGTGCACCTTGCGGCCGGCCGCCTTGAAGAACTCCGAGATCAGGGTGGTGGTGGTGGTCTTGCCGTCCGAGCCGGTCACGGCCACGATGGGGCAGGGGCAGAAATCAAAGAACAGTTCCACCTCGCTGGTCACCATGGTGCCGGCGGCCATGGCATCCTGCAGGGGCTTTTCAAAATAGCCCACAAAGCCGGGGGTGCGCATGATGATGTCCTGGCCCTTGAAGCCATCCAGGTAGTTCTCGCCCAGGCTCAGGCCGATGCCCAGTTCCCGGATGGTGGCGGCGTAATCGCCAAAATCGTCCACGCTCTTTTTCTGATCGCACAGGGTCACCTGTGCCCCCAGCTCCACAAACTCCTTGATCAGGGTCTTGTGGCTCACACCGGCCCCGATAAAGGCCACCTTCTTGCCTTTGATGAGCTGCTCCAGCTGCTGTTGTTCCTTCTGCATAAAAACAGTTCCTCCTCCATAGATTCGTATTCAGAACGCGCGCCATACAGCACGCAGGATGTTTTCGCTGTACCATTATAGTCCATTTGGCCGCAATTGGCAACGGAAAACCTGCCACTTTGCATCAAAAGCCCGGTAAATTCACAAAAAAGCAATTGTCTTTTGCATTTTTTTCTGCTACACTTGTCGAAGCAATGCTCTATGTATACAACCAATTCTATCACCCATGGAACGAGGGATCTTTTTTTGAAGCGTTTATTGCGTATTTGCGCAGCGGCTTTGGCCGTTGTGTTTCTGGCTGTGCTCACCGGCTGCGGCGGCAGCTCCGGCAGTAACAGCTTTACATGGTTCGTGGACAACATTCCGGCCAACCTGGACCCCCAGGTGGCCTCCAAAGCCGAGGACGTGATTGCCTGCGAGAACCTGTACGGCGGGCTGGTGCGCCGCAATGCAGACGGCGAGCTGGTGCCCGACCTGTGCGAGAGCTGGACCGTCTCGTCGGACGGCCTGACCTACACCTTTATCTTGAAAAGCGGCCTGACCTACACCGCCGCCAAGGGGGCCGCCACCGACTACGCCATTACCGCCGAAGATTTCGTGTTTGCCTTCCGGCGCATCTTCCGCGCACAGACGGCGTCCCCCTATGCCGTGGAATTTTCCGCCATCCAGAACAGCGCCGCCGTTCTGGCCGGAGAGGCGGACGAGAGCACCCTGGGGGTTTCTGCATCCGGCCCGCTGACGCTGGTGTTCCGCCTGAGCGAGAAGGACGCCAACTTCCTGTCCAAGCTCACCCTGCCCGGTGCCATGCCCTGCGATGAGGAATTCTTCAACAGCACCCGCGGCACCTACGGCCTGACCACCGCTTCCACCCTTTCCAGCGGCAGCTTTTACATTTACAACTGGACGTCCAGCGGCCTGTTCCTGCGCCGGGCCGCCTCTGCCCCGCTGATCGACAGCCTGCGCCTGGTGCAGAACACCAGCAACGCCGATAAGACCGCCGCCCAGCTCATCACGGACGAAAAGTGCTCCGCCGCCCTGGACGACACCGGTGCCCAGACCAGCCTGCGGTCGGTGGCCTATTCGGACACCACCTGGTCCCTGCTGTTCAACGCACAGGAAGGCTCGGTGCTGGCCAGCGAACCGCTGCGGCAGGCACTGGCGGCCATTGCGCGGCAGAACCTCACCGTCCCGGACTCCGGCCTGTACACCCTTGCCAAAGGCCTTGTGCCGGATGGCCTGACCGTGGACGGCCTGGACTACCGCGCCGCTGCCGGAGACCCGCTGCCCACCATTGCCGACCCGCAGAGCCTGTACCTGGAAGCCCGGCAGGGCATGGCAACTTCCGACTTCAGCGGCGTGACGCTGCTGGTGCCGAAGGAGGCCGGCCTGACCGAACTGGCCGAGCAGATCAACGGTGCCTGGCAGAAGCAGTGCTCCCTCTTCTTCTCGGTGGAGGAAGTGCCGCAGGAAGAGTTTGATGCCCGGCTGGCCAGCGGCCAGTACACCATTGCGCTGGCTCCCATCCACGCCGAGGGCGGCAGCGTGTATCAGATGCTGCAGCAGTTTACAGTCGAGGGCGGCAGCCTGACCGGCTACGACAACGCCCTGTACACCGAGCGGCTGGCCCTGAGCGCCCAGCAGACCGGTTCCGCCCGCTGCCAGCTACTGAGCGAATGCGAGCATCAGCTGCTGGAAAGCTGCACCGTGGTGCCGCTGCTGGCTCAGCAAAAGCAGCTTCTGCTGGCCGATGGCATCCGGGGGCTGGTGTTCGACCCCTTTACCCCGGTGCTGGACCTGACGTATGCGGAAAAGGACTGACCGCAAAATTCGTTTTTGTTCGCTCTTGACAAGTTCCGCCTGCTTTGCTAGAATAAAGGGGCAGCTGCAGGGTTAGCTCATCCGGTAGAGCGACTGCTTCCCAAGCAGTAGGCGGCGGGTTCGAGTCCCGTATCCTGCTCCATAACGGCAAATCGTTCCGATACGATTTGCCGTTTTTTCTTTCGTCCGGCGCTGCCGGGGTGCAAAATCGGTTGCAATTTGCCCGGCTTGCTTTATAATAAAGATGATCGCACAGCGTGCAAGTGCCGCCTGTGCCGGAAAGGACCCGCCTGCCATGATCTTTGTTCCCCTGCTGCATTACTTTCAATGCAAAAACACCTACAGCGGCAACGAATTCGGCCTGCGCTACCGGCTTACCCCGGGCAAGCGCTCGGTGCCGGACCCCAGCGGCGGCGAAGGAGCCGTGAAAGAGGAAAGCATTCTGACGCTGGACTACTGGCCGGACCCCTGGACGCTGGAAATGACCGACCCCGCCCTGCGCCGCCAGGAAGTGTTCCCCCTGAGCGATGAGGGCCGCGCCGCTGCTGCCCAGTGCCTGCAGGACGCCTTCAACGCCGAGCCGGAGCGCTGGAAAAACTGCCCCGATATGATGGACTGCGACCCCTGGGAGCCGCCCGCCGAGGAGGAGCCGAAGGAATAAGCCATGATCTATCGTTTAAAAGAACTGAAAGGCGATACCATCGCGGTGCCGCAGCTGGTGTTCTCCAAGCTGGGCATTGCGGAAGAATACAATGTGCGGGTGGCGCTGTATGTGCTGGCCACCGGCGTGACCGACCCGGACAAGATCTGTGCAGACCTCAAGCTGCGCAGCCGCATCAGCGCCGAAAGCGCCTTGTCCTTCTGGGCCGGTGCCGGGCTGCTGGAACGCTACGAAGAAAACGCCGCCCTGGGTGCCGAACCAAGCGCCCCCGCCCCCATGACCTGGGCCGAGATCGCAGCGGCCAGCCGCACCGATCCCATGATCTCCAGCCTGATCGACTGCGCACAGACCAGCTTTGCGCGCCCCCTGACCCACCGGGAAATGGAGCGGCTGGTGAATCTGTACGTGCAGGAGGGCTTTGCCCCCGAGACTGTGATGCTGTGCACCGCCTACGCCGCCAGCTGCGGCAAGCGCACCATGGCGGCAGTGGTCCACGAACTGAAGGTGTGGCGCGCCGAGGGCGTGGAGACCGGCGAGCAGGCAGACGCCCACCTCAAACTGCTGGCTCTGCGCCAAAGCCGGGAACAGTACGTCAGCGGCCTGCTGGGCCTTGCCCCCGAGGAGCTGACCCTGGGCGGGCGCAAAGCCATTGCCCGCTGGTACGAGGTGTACGGCTACGATGATGCCATGGTGCAGGAAGCCGCCGTGCAGGCCGGCCCCAAGCGCGACCTGTGGTACTGGAACAGCATCCTGAAAACCTGGAACGCCAAGGGCCTGCGCAGCATCCACGATGTGCGCGGGCCGGTGGCTGCTGCCGGGGCCAGCCGCAACATCCGGGTGGACCGCGAGACCCCCAGCGGCAACGACATCCTCAAAAACGCCACCCGCCGCCGTTCGCTCATCAAAAAGCCCGAATAAGGAGCCGTTATGCGTACCAAAAACGAATTGTATCAGGAAGCTTTGCGCACCGTTGCCCGGCGGCGGCAGACCGCCCGCGCACTGGCGCAGGATGCCGCCGCCCAGGCCGAAGCGGCCATTCCCTCCCTGCGCCATGCCGAAGAGGAAGTGCGGGTGCGGGGCATCCGCTGCGCCATTGCAGGTGCCGCCGGGCAGGACCGCACCGAGGCCGCTGCCGCCCTGGCTGCTGCGCGGCAGAACCTGACCGCTCTGCTGGCCGCCAGTGGCCGCCCCGCCGATGCCCTGGAGCCGAAGTTCACCTGCAGTATCTGCCAGGACACCGGCAGCGTGAATGGCCGCACCTGCAGCTGTGTGCGCCGGGTGATGCAGCAGCTGCGCCGCCAGGAGATCGAAGCCTTGTCGAACCTGTCCATTTCCAGCTTTGACACCATGAAGCTGGACTATTACCCCACCACCATCGACCGGGAAACCGGCGAGAGCATCCGTACCTACATGGCCGAAAATCTGGACGAACTGCGGGCCTATGCCACAAACTTCTCCCCTGCCACCCGCGAAAGCCTGCTGCTGGTGGGCAATGCGGGCCTGGGCAAGACCCACGCCGCCTTGGCCATTGCCGGGCAGGTGCTGCAGCAGAATTACGATGTGATCTATGTCTCCTGCCCCGACTTTTTTGGCAAGCTGGAAGCCCTGCACTTTGGCTCAGACCCCGGCGGCGAGGAGGAAGCGCTCTTCCAGACGGCTTCCAACGCCGACCTGCTGATTCTGGACGATCTGGGCACCGAGTTCAACTCCAGCTTTTTCCTGACCAACCTGTACAGCCTGCTGAACAACCGGCTGGGCGCAAAGCTGCCCACCATCGTCACTACCAACATCACGGACGGTGCCCTGCTGGAAAAGCTTTACACCGAAAAAATTTCCAGCCGCCTGGCCGCCTTTGTGCCCATCAAGTTTCTGGGCAGTGACATCCGGGTGCAGAAAGCAAGCGAATAAACAAAAAAAGCAACACATTCGTGTTGCTTTTTTTGTTTGCTTAAAATTCCAGAACCGGGCTTACCTCGTTGCGGCGCTGGGTCTGCACCACGCAGTCCTTGTCCGGCACCACACCGGCAGCGCCCAGGGTGTTGAACACCGTTTGCAGGGCCAGCATGGGGGTGTTGTTCTCCTGCGAAAGATGGCACAGCGCAAATTTTTTGCAGCCCTCCTGGATCAGCTCCAGCAGCTTTGCAGAACACTCATCGTTGGACAGATGCCCCCGCGTGCTCTCAATGCGGGCACGTAAGTAATAGGGATACGGCCCGCTGCGCAGCATATGCAGGTCGTAGTTGCTTTCCAGCGCCACCAGGTCGCAGCCGGAAAGTGCCTCGTGCACCGGCGGGGTCAGAACGCCCAGGTCCGTGGCGATGGTCATGGTCTTGCCGTCCGGGGTGTGGATGCGGTAGCCCACGCAGGGCACATCGTGGCTGGTGGGAAAAGACTGCACCCCGAAAGCCCCGATGTCCTCTTCCCGTCCTTCCAGCGTGTTCAGCTCACAGGTGGGCGGCACGATGCCGTTGGCATCCAGAAAATCCAGCGTGGCGGCAGCGCCGTACACCGGCAGCGGGTTCTTTTTGAGAAAGGTAGAAAGCCCCTTCACGTGGTCGCTGTGCTCGTGGGTGATCAGAATGCCGTCACAATCGCTGACGGCAAGGCCCAGTTCCTTGAGCGCCGCCATAGTGGTGCGCACACCCTTGCCCATGTCCACGATCAGATACCGGCTGCCGCAGCGCACCACGCTGCTGTTGCCGGAGGACCCGGAATACAATGAGATGAATTCTGCCATGAAAAACCTCGTATGTTCATGAAAACAGCCCGCCGCAGATCACGGCAGGCTGTTTATTTTTGCATTGAATGTTACAGTGCCTGTTCCAGTGCGGCAGGCATCCGCTCCACCTTGCTGATGTCGGCACCCAGGCCGCGCAGCTTTTCCACAATGTTCTCGTAGCCGCGCTCAATGTGGCCGATCTCTTCGATCTCGCTGGTGCCGTCTGCCATCAAGGCAGCCACCACCATGGCAGCACCGGCACGCAGGTCGGAAGCGCGCAGCGGAGCCGGGGTAAGCTTGTCCACCCCTTCAAACACGGCCACCTGGCCGTCCACCTGCACGCTGGCACCCATCTTGCGCAGCTCGTCCACATAGCGGAAGCGGTTGTCCCACACGCTTTCGGTAATGGTGCTGGTGCCCTTGGCCACGCTCAGCAGCACGCCCATCAGGGGCTGCATGTCGGTGGGGAAGCCGGGGTGCGGCATGGTGTTGATCTTCAGGGGCAGAATATCGCCGGTGCGGCTCACCCGCACAGCATCGTCAAATTCTTCCACCACAACACCGGCACGGCGCAGCTTTTCGGTAATGGGTTCCAGGTGCTTGGGGGTCACGTTCTTCACCAGCACATCGCCGCCGGTGGCTGCAGCTGCCACCATGTAGCTGCCGGCCTCGATCTGATCCGGGATGATACTGTAGGTGCAGCCGTGCATCTTTTCCACGCCGCGCACCTTGATCACATCGGTGCCCGCGCCGCGGATGTCGGCACCACACATATTCAGGAAGTTGGCCAGGTCCACCACATGGGGTTCCTTGGCGCAGTTTTCCAGAATGGTCTGGCCCTTTGCCATCACGGCGGAGAGCATACCGTTCATGGTAGCGCCCACGCTGACCTTATCAAAGAAGATGTGGGCACCATTCAGTTCCTTAGCGCGCACGGTGATCATGCCGTAGTCCACGCTGTCCTCGGCACCCAGGGCGCTGAACACCTTCAGGTGCTGGTCGATGGGGCGGGGGCCAAGGTTGCAGCCGCCGGGCATGGCCACCTGGGCCTTGCCGAAGCGGGACAGCAGCGCACCCAGGAAGTAGTAGCTGGCGCGCATCTGGCGGGACAGATCGTCCGGCACATTGGTGGCCGTCAGGTGGGTGGTGTCGATCTCGTAGGTGTTGCGGTTGAGCATCCGCACCTGGGCACCCAGGGTGCTCAGGATCTTCAGGCTCACTGCCACATCGCTGATGTCCGGCAGGTTTTCAATCACGCAGACATCCGCTGCCAGAATGGTAGCCGGCAGAATGCCCACTGCCGCATTTTTTGCACCGGAAATGGTCACTTCGCCGTGCAGAGGCTTACCGCCCGTAATAACAAATTTCTCCAATTTTATGATCTCCTTGTCAACGGCCCGCAGCACGGGCCTGTTAAGGCTTTTGAATGCAGTCCAACGGCTGTGTGCGCCCGGCTGTGCAAAGCAACCAAAGCCTGCGCATAATTACAGCTATCTTATTATACACAACTTCCACAAAAAAGCAAAGTCCCCCGGCGGATAAGATCTTTTATTTTCTGTTTTGCCCAGATTCCGGCCCGATATTCCAAAATTTTGTTTCTTTTTTCAAAAATTTCACAGAGATTTGGTGCACATTGTACGGTATTGTTGCGCTTTACCACACCTGATCCTCGCTGCAGGTCTCCTGGATCCACCCCAGCTGGTAGGCTGTAACCAGCTGTTTGAGGTCGTGCACCCGCTCCCGCAGCACTTCGCCTTCGTCCGTGTCCTCCACCAAGATGCGGTGGTTCTCGGTTTCCAGAATGTTGGTCTGCGACAGGATGTCGATGTTTTCGCGCACTGCCTTTTCGGCGCTTTCAAAGGGTTGGTGAGTGCGCAGGGACATGGTGCGGCTGGAATACACCAGCGTGTAGCCCGCAATGCCGGTTTTTTCGTGGTAGGCACGGCAGAACCCGCCGTCGATCACCACCAGCCGTCCGCCGCCCTTGATGGGGCTTTCGCCATTTTTCTCCCGCACCGGCACATGGCCGTTGACGATGTGGCTGGTGCCCGGCAGACCGAACTCCGCCAGAATGCGGCGGCAGGCAGCTTCTTCGTTGTACCAGGTATAGTAGGGGTCCTTGACCTCTTCGTGAGTGGCCGGGTCGGCGATGTACAGCCGCTCAAAGGTGGTCATGGCACTGCGGCCGAACAGCGGCGACAGCCGCCCGCACCACAGATACCACAAAAAGTCCTGCCCGTTCTGGCGGGCGGCACTACCCTCCGGCGCATAGTAGCCCCGGCGGGCGCGGGCATCGCAGTAGTCCATCAGAGCGCGGCCGGAATAGCGGCGGCCCTCAAAGTGCTCCACCGCAAAGCTGCCCTTTGCGGTCATGGGCACCACGCCATGGTACAGCAGATTGCCGTTTTCAATATGATACACACTGCCTTTGGTGTACAAAAACTCCACGTGTTGTCGCAGCTTTTCGCTCTGCCGGAAGGACTGTACCAGCTTGTGCAGCACCAGTTCTTCGTCCGCATTCAATGCCGCCGGGTCGGCAGGGTCCACCGTAGGGAAAGACGTATCCTGCAGAGGGTATTCCTTCTCCCCTACCCGCACCGTGTGCTTTGCCCAGTCAATGCGGCGCAGGTAGTCCCGCCCTTCCATCTGGAAGTCCGGGTTTCGGTCGATGACCTGGCATTCCAGCTTAAACATCATAATGCTGATGGCCTTGTGCATCACGGCGCAGCGGTGCAGCATTCCTGCCGTGTAGGGACCGCGGGCCGCATCCGTGTGGGGCATCCAGATGCTCAGGTCGTCCTCGCCGTAAAACTGTTCGGCCATGCGCTGCAGATGCCGCAGGTTGATGCCGTAGCAGTCCTCGATCATGCCGTGGTTGTGGTAGGCCAGGGTGGTTTTGAGCACGGTGCAGATGCAGATGGGGCTGCCGGCAGCGGCGCCCATCCACACCACATCGTGGTTGCCCCACTGGATGTCCACATTATGGTGGCGCATGAGCAGATCCAGAATGATGTCCGGGCGGGGGCCGCGGTCAAACAGGTCGCCCACGATGTGCAGCTTGTCCACGGCCAGATGCTTGATCAGCTCGCACAGCCGCACAATGAACCGGTCAGCCCGGCCATTTTCGATGATGCTGCCCACGATCTGCCCGTAATACAGGTCCTTGTCGTGGTCCTCAAAATGGGCATGCAGCAGCTCGTCCAGAATGTAGCCGCAGCTGGCGGGCAGGCACCGGCGCACATGGTCGCGGGTGTGCTTGGACGATACCAGACGGCAGATCTCAATGAGCTGCAGCAGGGTGTGGGTATACCACTGGTCCAGTACTTCCTCGCTGGTGCAGCGCTCCTTGAGCTGGGGCAGCTTTTCGTTGGGATAGTAGATCAGGGTTGCCAGCTCCGCACGCTGGTTTTCTGGCACGGTGCTGCCCAGCACAAGATCCACTTTTTCGCGGATGACGCCGGAAGCGGAATTCAGAATATGAACAAACGCCTCGTTTTCGCCGTGCAGATCGCTCATGAAATGCTCGGTGCCCTTGGGCAGCTTGAGCAGAGCCTGGGTGCTGATGATCTCGCTGGCGGCAGCGGCCTGGGACGGGTAATCACGGGCCAGCAGGGTGAGATATTTCAGATTGTCACGGATCTCATCGGATTCAGTGCGCATGGTTTCCTCCCTCACAGCATCCCCCTACAGATGTTGCGTTCTATGTATTTTTTTCTCTGTGTCTTTCAGTATAGCACGAATGGCACCAAAAGTGGTATACTGAAGGCAACAAACTTTACACAAAGGACTTTGGATATTATGCCGAAAACCACTCTTGTCTCTCCTCCCGCCCACTGCACCCTCTGCCCGCGCCGCTGCGGGGCCAACCGCGCCGCCGGGCAGACCGGTTTCTGCGGGGCCGGTGCCGTGCTCAAAGCCGCCCGCGCCGCCCTGCATTTCTGGGAAGAACCCTGCATCAGCGGCACCCGGGGCAGCGGCACGGTGTTCTTTTCCGGCTGCACCCTCAAGTGCTGCTTCTGCCAGAACTACCCCATCAGCGCCGAGGGCCTGGGCAAAGAGATCCCCGTAGAGCATCTGGCGGAGATCTTTCTGAACCTGCAGGCGCAGGGGGCGCACAACATCAACCTGGTCACCCCGGGGCAGTGGCGGCCCTGGATCATCGCCGCACTGGATTTTGCCCGGGCGCAGGGGCTGCGTCTGCCCATCGTGTGCAACACCGGCGGTTACGAGACCGTGGAAAGCGTGGAAGCCTGGCGCGGGTACATTGACATCTGGCTGGCCGACCTGAAATATGTCTCTCCTGCCCTGTCGGCAGAGCTTTCCGCCGCGCCGGACTACTTTGCCCAGGCCAAGCCCGCCATTGAAGCCATGATGGCCCAGGCAGGGCACCCGGTGTTTGACGCCGAGGGCATTCTGCAGCGGGGCGTCATTCTGCGGCACCTGGCCCTGCCCGGCCACGTAGACGACAGCTTTGCGGTACTGGATCAGATGGCCGCTTGGAACAATGCCGACCCCGGGTGCTTTCTGCCCAGTGTGATGAGCCAGTACACCCCCTTTTTCAAGGCGGCAGAGCACGGCATCGGGCGGCGCATTACCACCTACGAATACCGCCGGGTGGTGAACTATGCCATGGACAAGGGGCTTGTGCAGGGATACATGCAGCAGAAGAGCAGTGCGAAAGAGGAGTATACCCCCAGCTTTGATCTGACAGGCGTATGAGATGATTTAAAATAGCCTCCGCTGCGCTTGCGCTTGCATCTTGCTGGCCACGGCCCCCTTCGGACAGTCCTCGGAGAAGCTCCCGGCCCACCGGCCTTCAAAACGTTTTTCGTCAAAACACCCAAAAATCAACGATTATTTTCTCTCACAACGCACGGCAAGTGCTTGCATTCCGGGGACGGACGCACTATAATGGATACAACGATGTGTTAATAGAATTCACAGGGCATGTTTAGAAACTCAGGAGGAACATTATGGAACACTATAATCCCATCCTTGGCAGCGAAGCACCCGGGCAGAAATTTATCACCTGCGGCGAGATCATGCTGCGCCTGACCCCGCCGAACTACGAAAAGATCCGCATGGCATCCGGCTTTGAGGCCAGCTACGGCGGCAGCGAGGCCAACATTGCGCTGGCACTGGCAAACCTGGGCGTGGACAGCACCTTCTTCAGCGTGGTGCCCAACAACAGCCTGGGCAAAAGCGCCGTGCGCTGGCTGCGCTCCAACGATGTGCACTGCACCCCCATGATCCTCACCGAGCCGTACGAGACCCCTTCTAACCGTCTGGGTACTTATTATCTGGAAACCGGCTACGGCATCCGCCCCTCCAAGGTCATTTACGACCGCAAGCACAGCGCCATTACCGAGTACGATTTTTCCCAGGTGGATCTGAACGAGCTGCTGGACGGCTTTGACTGGCTGCACCTGAGCGGCATTACCCCGGCACTGGCCCCCAACTGCCGCAGCCTGATTTTGGACATGCTCAAGGTGGCCAAGAAAAAGGGCCTGACCGTGAGTTTTGACGGCAACTTCCGTTCCACCCTGTGGAGCTGGGAGGAAGCCCGGGACTTCTGCACCGAGTGCCTGCCCTATGTGGACGTACTGCTGGGCATTGAGCCGTACCACCTGTGGAAGGACGAGACCGACCACAGCAAGGGCGACTGGAAAGACGGCGTGCCCCTGCAGCCCAGCTACGAGCAGCAGGACGAGATCTTCCAGCACTTTATTGAGCGCTACCCCAACCTGAAGTGCATTGCCCGCCATGTGCGCTACGCCCACAGCGGCAGCGAGAACAGCCTGAAGGCCTTTATGTGGTACGAAGGCCACACCTTTGAGAGCAAGCTGTTCACCTTTAACATTCTGGACCGCGTGGGCGGCGGCGATGCCTTTGCCAGCGGCCTGATCTATGCCATGCTGCACAACTACAAGGCCATGGACATGATCAACTTTGCCGTGGCCAGCAGCGCCATCAAGCACACCATTCACGGCGATGCCAACATCACCGATGATGTCAGCAGCATCCGCAACCTGATGAACATGAACTACGACATCAAGCGGTAATTCTTCTGAAAGCACAAAACAGCGCTCCCGCCGCCGGTTCTGCCCGGTGCGGGAGCGCTGTAGTTTTTTATGGCTTTTTCTCTTTATTTATTGAGCGCAGAAAGACACACCGCCATACAAGCGGTCAAGTCCACCTCCGTCAATCACACCGAATGCATGGTACATCTGCCCCTCTCCAACGGTAATGCCATCATCACCATCGTAGAATCGGCCCTCGCTCCACTCACCACTCCAATACCTATCATCATCAATCGAACCATCGGCATTGTGCGGGTATGCATCCGTCTGTTTGCAAACAGCCTTCTGCTGCGCTTCCGTTGTTGCGCCTTCCGTCTTAAAGAAACAGACACCTTCAATCGCCGGGAACCCAAGGGCGGTATCTTCGTTCTCAGCATCCTGCGATTTCACTACGGTACCTGCCGGAACATAGAAGATCACATGGTCATTGTCCGCACGCACCACGGCCTGCAGCGGCTGAGAAAGTGTATAGGTATACCGATCATCCTTTGTTTCGGTGTACGCGTCCGTGGGGTTTTCTTCGTCTATATAAGTATTTTTCCAAGTGTACCGTACGGTAATTGTATTGCTGCCAATCTGATAGGTAACCACCGTATTTTCGCTGCCGACATTTCGGTAACCGTCCTCATCCTTTTCGTCCCAATTGCGGGGGGTCGAGTACGTCACCGGCTTCGGTTCTTCCTTTTTCTGGAAGCCGCCGTCCGGGGCATCGTTCTTCCAGGTGTAGGTTTCGGCGGTCAGGTCGGTTTTTGCAGGGTTCAGGATGTACCACAGGCCCTCACCCTCGCGGCTGCGGCCCTCGGCGGCACCGTAGTAAACGTAGAGTTTGCTCAGGGAAACGGCACTCACGTCCTCTGCAGTGGGAGCAGCCGCAGCGGCAACATCGTCTGCGGTCACGGTGCCGTTTTCGGTTTCGTTCACATCGTCCCAGGCGGTGGCATCGGCATAGACTGCCAGCATCTTGCCCTCTGCATCGTAATAGCGCAGCTGGTAGCCCCGGGCCAGAAGGTTCTGCATGGCCGTCTTGGCCGCATCCGTGGTCAGAGCGGCCTTGATCTTTTCATAGGCATCGGCACCCTCTGCCTTGGCAAGCTCGGCGGCGTTTTTCAGCACGCCTTCGGCGGTGGTCAGCTGGATGCTTTCCGCATAGTCGGCGTGGTCCACCTCGCTCAGCCAGCTGTCCGCGCTGTTCAGGTCGCCTGCCTGGCTCTGGGCAAGGCTCAGGGCAGCCAGCAGGGTGTCGCGGTCTGCCGTCTTATCTTCGCCCAGGTCGATGAGGGCGTCATAATCGGGCAGGACGTCTGCATAGTTTTCCAGTTTGGTGTTGGCCTCCGCACGGCCCGTGTAGGAAGTGATCTTCGCTGCCTTCACGTCCAGCACGTCTGTGTCGTCCGGCAGCTTGGCAAGGCTGTCCAGTGCCTTGGTGTAGCCCGCCACGGCAGCGTCATACCGGCCAAACAGGGCACTCAGACGGGCGCAGGCGTTGTAAACCTTGATCTTCAGGGCTTCCAGCATCTGCTCGGTGACGTCCGTGATCTTTTCCACGTCCACCTTATCCAGTGCCGTGGATGCCGCTTCGTAGTCGCTCAGAGCGTCTTCGTTTTCGTCTG
>CAVIXY010000012.1:0-32219 GCA_963646665.1 Bacteroides sp. CAG:545 | reverse complement strand
CATCTGGGAACGGGTCATGTATCTATATCCTCCTGGAGTGTCCAAAAGTAACGTCCTTTTGGCAAATTTTGCGTTGTTGAGTATAACATAATTCGCGCACTGTTTGCGATGGATTGCGCACAAAACGGCATTTATTGCGCACGAACCATTTTGTTTCCTGTTGACCTTTCACAAATACAGCGCCCACCGTTTTGGCGGGCGCTGTGTTTAGTCATTCTATCGGGTAATTACCGGAGCAATTACTTGCGGTGATACAGGGTGGCAATATCCACCAGCGGGATGTTTTCCAGGCTGTGGTCGCTGCGCAGGCAGTTGACCAGGGCGTTGGCGGTATCCACGGCGGTGATGCAGGGAATGCTCAGCTCCACGGCCTTGCGGCGCAGGCGCACCGAGTCGCGGCGGGGGTCGCGGCCCTTGGCGCTGGTGGAGAACACATAGTCCACCAAGCCGCTCTGCAGCAGGTCCACAATGTTGGGCGACTCTTCGGACATGTTGCGCACCTCATTGCAGGGCACCATATGCTTGTTGAGCCATGCGCAGGTGCCGGAGGTGCCGTACAGCTTGTAGCCCATGCTCTTGAGCTTCCAGGCAATGTCCACGAACTCGGGCTTGTCGCTGTCCTTCACGGTAAAGATGCAGCAGCTTGCGGGGCCGGGGGTCTTGAAGGTGTAGCCCGCACCGATCAGGCCCTTGAGCAGGGCATCGTGGTAGTTGGGGGCAATGCCCAGCACCTCGCCGGTGGACTTCATCTCGGGGCCGAACTGGGTGTCCACGCCGTGCAGCTTTTCAAAGCTGAACACGGGCACCTTGACGGCCACATAGGGGGCGTTGGGGTGCAGGCCGGTGCCGTAGCCCATATCGGTCAGCTTCTCGCCCAGGCAGCAGCGCACAGCCAGATCCACCATGGGCACGCCGGTAACCTTGGAGATGTACGGCACGGTACGGGAGGAACGGGGGTTCACCTCAATGACGTACACCTTGCCGTTGGAAACCGCGTACTGCACATTGACCAGGCCGGTGACGTGCAGTTCCCGGGCAAAGCGGCCGGTGTAATCCACCATGGTGTCGATCTCGGCCTGCGTCAGGTGCTGGGCCGGGTAGACACAGATGGAGTCGCCGGAGTGCACGCCGGTGCGCTCCACCTGCTCCATAATGCCGGGGATCAGGTAGTTTTCGCCATCGCAGATGGCGTCCACTTCACACTCGGTGCCCATGATGTACTTATCCAGCAGCACCGGGTGGTCCATGTCCACATGCTCGGTGATGACGCCCATATACTCGATGACGTCCGCCTTGGTGTAGGCCACGATCATGTTCTGGCCGCCCAGCACGTAAGAGGGGCGCATCAGCACCGGCAGGCCGATCTCATCGGCAGCGGCCAGAGCCTCTTCCAGATTAAAGACGGTACGGCCCGGGGCACGGGGGATATTGCAGCGCTCCAGCAGCTCGTCAAAGCGCTCGCGGTCCTCGGCTTCGTCAATGGCATCCGCCGGGGTGCCCAGAATGGGCAGGCCGATCTCGTCCATGTGCTTGGCCAGCTTGATGGCGGTCTGGCCGCCGAACTGCACCACGCAGGCATCCGGCTTTTCGGTGGCAATGATGTTGTCCACGCTCTCCGGGTTCAGCGGGTCGAAGTACAGGCGGTCGCCGGTGTCAAAGTCGGTGGAGACGGTCTCGGGGTTATTGTTGACGAGGATGGCTTCGCAGCCGTGCTTTTTCAGGGTCCACACGCAGTGCACCGAGCAGTAGTCGAACTCGATGCCCTGACCGATGCGGATGGGGCCGGAACCAAAGACCAGCACCTTTTTCTTTTTGGGCTCGCCCTTGGCAGCGGCTTCGGCTTCTTTCTCCGCAATGAACTCGGCGGCTTCGTTGTCGCCATCGTAGGTGGAGTAGAAGTAAGGCGTGTTGGCGGAGAACTCGGCCGCACAGGTATCCACCATCTTGAAACCGGCGCGGTAGTTCTCCACGGGGAGCTTGTCCACCTTTGCCAGACGCTTGATGGTCTTATCCTGGAAGCCGTACTTCTTGGCTTCCTTGTACTGCTCGAGAGACAGGGTGCCGTTGCACTTGGCCAGACCCTTCTCGAGGTTTGCCAGATGCTGCATTTTGTCCAGGAACCACCAGTCGATCTTGGTGATACGGTAGATGGTCTCATGGTCGATGCCGCGCTTCAGGGCCTCGTACACGCAGAACACGCGCTCGGCATCCTGCACGTGCAGGTGGTCCACGATCTCGTCATCGCTCAGTTCCTCAAAGGGCTTGTGGGTCAGGGTGTCCATGCCCAGCTCAATGGAGGAAACGGCCTTCATCATGGCAGCCTCAAAGCTGTTGCCAATGCTCATCACCTCGCCGGTGGCCATCATCTGGGTGCCCAGAGACTTGTCGGCGTAGACGAACTTGTCAAAGGGCCACTTCGGGTACTTGACCACGATGTAGTCCAGCGCGGGCTCAAAGCAGGCGCAGGTCTTGCCGGTAACATCGTTGGTGATCTCGTCCAGCGTGTAGCCAATGGCGATCTTGGTAGCCACCTTGGCGATGGGGTAACCGGTGGCCTTGGAAGCCAGCGCAGAGGAGCGGGACACACGGGGGTTAACCTCGATGACCGCATAGTCGAAGCTGTCGGGCTTGAGGGCAAACTGGCAGTTGCAGCCGCCCTCAATGCCCAGCTCGGTGATGATGTCCAGAGCCGCGGTGCGCAGCATCTGATACTCGTGGTCGGTCAGGGTCTGCGAAGGAGCCACGACCACCGAGTCGCCGGTGTGGATGCCCACAGGGTCCAGGTTTTCCATGTTGCACACGGTGATCACGTTGCCCTTGTGGTCGCGCATGACCTCGTACTCGATCTCTTTCCAGCCGGCGATGCACTTTTCCACCAGGATCTGATGGATGGGGGAAAGGCGCAGGCCGTTGGTGCCGATTTCAATGAGCTTTTCGCGGGTCTCGCAGATGCCGCCGCCGGTGCCGCCCATGGTAAAGGCCGGGCGCACGATAACGGGGTAGCCGATGCGGTCCGCACAGGCCAGTGCGTCCTGCAGGGTCTCCACGACTTCCGAGGGAATGATGGGCTGGTGCAGCTTTTCCATCGTCTCCTTGAACAGCTCACGGTCCTCGGCACGGTCGATGGTCTCGGGCTTGCAGGCCAGCAGGCGGATGCCGGTGCGGTCCAGATAGCCGGAACGTGCCAGCTCCATGGACAGGTTCAGGCCCATCTGGCCGCCCAGGTTCGGCAGCACAGAGTCCGGCTTTTCAATGTCCAGAATACGCTCCACGACTTCCAGCGTCATGGGCTCGATGTAAACATGATCGGCCACATCCGGGTCAGTCATGATGGTTGCAGGGTTGGAGTTGAGCAGAACGGTCTCAATGCCCTCTGCTTTCAGGGCGCGGCAGGCCTGGGTGCCGGAGTAGTCGAACTCGGCAGCCTGGCCGATGATGATGGGGCCGGAGCCAATGACCAGCACTTTTTTGATTCTAGGGTCCTTCGGCATTTCAGCGTGCCTCCTTTTTTGCTGCTTTGACGTTGTTCAGGAAGCGGTCGAACAGGAATTCAGTGTCCTTGGGGCCGCCGTTTGCTTCCGGGTGGAACTGCACGGTAAAGCAGTTCCACTTCTTGTACTGGATGCCCTCGCAGGTGCCATCGTTGGCGTTCACCTGGGCAACCTCACCCATCTCAGCGGGCAGTTCCTCGCCCACCACGGCGTAACCGTGGTTCTGGCTGGTGATGAAGGTGCGGCCGGAAGCAAAGTCGGTCACGGGCTGGTTGGCACCGCGGTGGCCGTACTTGAGCTTCATGGTCTTGGCACCGGCAGCCAGAGCGCTGAGCTGGTGGCCCAGGCAGATGCCGAAGGTGGGGATGCCCAGCTCAAAGATGTGCTTCAGGTTCTCGATGACCTCCACCGGCTCGGCGGGGTCGCCGGGGCCGTTGGACAGCATGATGCCGTCCGGGTGCAGGGCCGCCACTTCCTCAGCGGTGGCAAAGGCGGGCATCACGGTCACCTTGCAGCCGCGCTTGACCAGGCACCGCACAATGTTGCGCTTGCAGCCGTAGTGCATGAGCACAATGTGGGTCTCGCCCTGGGGGTTATACACCTCGGGCTTTGCGCAGGTCACGTTCTTCACGGCATCCGTCACGGCATAGGCGCGGATCTGTGCCAGCAGCTCTTCCGTCTGTGCCTTATTGGCGGGGTCCGCCGGGTCGAAGGTGGTCAGGATGGCGCCGTTCATCACGCCGCTTTCCCGGATGATGCGGGTCAGGTGGCGGGTGTCGATGCCCTCAATGCCAATGGTGTTGTTGCGCTTCAAAAAGCTGTCCAGCGTTTCTTCGCAGCGCCAGTTGGAAGGCGTGGTGCAGGCTTCGCGGACGATATAGCCCTTGGCCCAGATCTTATCGGACTCCATGTCGTCCTTGTTCATGCCGTAGTTGCCGATGAGGGGGTAGGTCTGGGTGATGATCTGGCCGTAGTAGCTGGGGTCGGTCAGGGTCTCTTCAAAGCCCACCATGCCGGTGGCAAACACCACCTCGCCCACGGTCACGCCCTGGGCACCCACAGACTGCCCAGCAAACACCATGCCGTTTGCCAAAAGAAGATATGCGTTCATAGTTTTCCTCGCTTCAACCATTTACAGGGTCTGCTTTGCTTCCTGCTTCATCTTGCGGCTGCCCAGGTGCACCAGCGGCAGCTTGCCTTCCTTGCAGATGGGGCACTCTTCCGGGGCGTAGTTGGGCAGGTCCAGCTTGAGGGCGCTGGCCACGATGGGAATGGGAGACGGAGCTTCGGGCTTGGTGCGGTCCACCACGCAGGTAATACCCACGCAGATGCCGCCGTTCTCTTCGATCACCCGCTTGGTCTCCAGAGAGGAGATGCCGGTAGTCACCACGTCCTCGGCGATCAGGCACTTTTCACCCGGGTGGATGGCAAAGCGCTTCAGGGTCATCACGTTGTCCACGCGCTCGGTAAAGATGGCGCGCTTGCCGGTCTGGCGGGCCAGCTCGTAAGCGTAGACGATGCCGCCCATGGCCGGGCCGACGATCACGTCCACATCCAGCTCCTTGACCTTGTCGGCCACAGCCTTCATCACCTCAGCGCAGCGGTCGGGGTACTGCTGCAGGTAAGCCATCTGGCAGTATGCGCTGGAATGGCGGCCGGAGGACAGCAGGAAGTGGCCTTCCAGGAACGCGTCACAGCTCTTCAGGATCTCAAGTGCTTCACTCATTGTACTTCTCCCTCTCTTTTGCAAAAAACAGTTGTTTGAACGGTATTGTACCACGCTTTTGCAGGATTTGCAAATTTATGCAATTCCATGTTTTTTATGCGTATAAATCAGTATTTTGCTGGTATATCAGTTGGATTATTCAGCGTTCCGGGCACAGCCGCGGATCTCGTCCAGCGTTTTCACGCCGTGGGCGTCCATCCAGGCCGCCATCTCGTCCGCAATGGTCTCCATGGCGCGGGGGTTGGCAAAGTTGGCTGCGCCCACCTGCACCGCCGTGGCACCTGCCATGATGAACTCCAGCGCATCGCGGCCGGTGGCAATGCCGCCCAGGCCTACCACCGGAATGTTCACGGCACCCACGGCCTGCCACACCATGCGCAGGGCGATGGGCCGCACCGCCGGGCCGGACAGGCCCGCAAAGATGTTGTTGAACACCGGGCGGCGCTTTTCCAGGTCAATGGCGCAGGCCTGGAAGGTGTTGGTCAGGCTGATGGCATCCGCACCGGCGGCTTCCACGGCCTTGCACATTTCGGGAATGTTCTCGGCCTGCGGGCTGAGTTTGACCATCAGGGGCTTTTTGCAGGCATCACGCACCATGCGCACCACTTCGCCTGCGGCCTCGGCCTTGACACCGTAGGCCATGCCGCCCACCTTCACGTTGGGGCAGGAGATGTTCAGCTCCACAATGTCCACAGCGCTCTCGCTGAGCATCGCCGCGCCTTCCACATACTCTTCCTCACTGTGGCCGCCCAGGTTGGCCAGCACCACCGTGCCGTATTTCTGTTTCAGTTCCAGCATCTCGGCCAGTTCCACATCCAGAAAATGCTGGACGCCGGGGTTCTGCAGGCCGATGCTGTTGATCAGGCCCGAGGGGGTCTCCCACAGGCGCTCACCCTTGTTGCCGTACTGGCCGTGCAGGGTCAGGCCTTTGCCGGAAATGCCGCCGATCTTGGTAAAATCGGCCAGTTCCTCATACTCCACGCCGTAGCCCACGGTGCCGGAAGCGCCGATGACCGGGCTGTTCATCGCAAAGCCCAGCAGGTTTGTTTTCAGGTCAGCCATCAGAAGAACACCTCCGTTGCATCAAAGACCGGGCCATTCTTGCACACGCTCTTGCCCTCGCCGCTCTTGGTCTCGCAGGTGCAGCCCAGGCAGGCCCCGATGCCGCAGGCCATCTTCTTTTCCATGCTCACAAAGCAGGGGGTGCCTTTTTCGGCACACAGGCGGGCGGCGTTGCGCATCATCACGGTGGGGCCGCACACCAGCACCACGTCATAGTCTGCGGGGTCGTACAGCTGGGTGACAAAGCCGTGGAAGCCCACCGCGCCGGTATCCGTGGACACCTTGACGAGGTTTGCAAGGGGGCGGTACTCTTCCATGCAATAAGGTGCATCCCGGAAGCCGAAGAACACGTCCGGCTTTACGCCCGCTGCGGCCAGCTCCCGGGTGAGCTGGAACATGGGCGCGGTACCAATGCCGCCGCCCACCACGGCGATCTTCTGATACTTGCTCACGATCTCCGGCACATCAAAACCGTTGCCCATGGGGCCGGTGAGCTGGAAGGTATCTTTCTGTTTGAGCTGGGCAATTTTCTCGGTGCCCTCGCCCACCACCTGATACAAAAACTCGATGGTGCTGCTCTCCGGGTTCCAGCAGTGCACGCTGATGGGCCGGGACAGGAAGGGGGCTTCGTCCGCGCCCCAGGCCCGCAGGGTAAAGAACTGGCCTGCATGGGGGACATGTTCATGATCCGGCCACACCACCGTCAGCAGGCGGATGTCCGGGGCAATGACCTCATTGCGCAGGACGGTGGCTTCACAGCAGGCTGCACGCATGGGCAATGGCCTCCTTCATGTTCACGCACTCGTTGTAAGCGGCTTCGTCAAAGGCAGTGCCGGGCTGCTTTTTGTAGGCCAGCAGGATACCGCGGCTGGAATTGACCACGCCGCCGTTGCCCTTGGTGAGGTACTGGGCAATGTCCTCGGCCTTGCCGCCCTGGGCACCGTAGCCCGGGATCAGGAAGAAGCTGTCCTGATACTTGGCGCGGATCTCGGTGGCTTCCTCGATGTGGGTGCCGCCGATGACCAGGCCGATGGAAGAGTAGCCGTGCTCGCCCATGTAGTCCTTGCCCAGCGCGTTCAGCTTGTCGCCCACCAGGTCGTAGACGTGGCGGCCATCGGCCAGCTTCTCGTACTCAAAATCCTTGGCACCGCCGTTGGAGGTGCGGCACAGCACAAACATGCCCTTGCCCTGCTTTTCGGCATAGGGCAGATAGGGGCTGATGGAGTCCAGACCCATGTAGGGGGCCAGGGTGACAAAATCGGCCTCAAAGTCGCCGGTAAAGTGGCCCATGGCGTACATCTCGGCGGTCTTGGCAATGTCGCCGCGCTTGATGTCGGCGATCACCGGCACACCGGCGGCCCGCACGGCCTTCAGGGTGTCGACGTAGGCCTTCAGGCCTTCGAGGCCCAGAGACTCGTAGTATGCGATCTGCACCTTGTAGCAGCCAGCCACCGCCTTGGTGGCGTCAATGAGCTTCTGATTGAAGTGCACGATGTTCTCGCCCTTGCTGAGGGTGCTGTCCACAAAATCGGCGGGCAGGTAGCTGAAATCGGTATCCAGACCCACGCACACCGGGCCGCGGGCTTCCACTGCTTCGTAAAGCTTATCCATGTTGGTCATTTGGGTGTCCTCCTGTACTCTCTTTTAATATGTATCGGGTAGTTTTCAGAAACAGCGGCAAAGCCGCTGTTTCTAAAAACATTTCTCATTCTTCTGCCTGATAGGTGATCTTGCCGCCCTTGATGGTGGCGCACACCTTACCGTAAAGCTCCGCGCCGTCAAAGGGGGTGTTGTGGGATTTGGAATGGAGCTTGTTTTTGTCCACCGTGTAGGGGTTATCCAGATCCACCAGCACCAGGTCGGCATCGTAGCCCGGCTCCAGCTGGCCCTTGGCCAGGCCCAGAATTTCCGCCGGGCGGGTGCTCATCAGGTGCACCAGCACTTCCAGCGGCAGGCCTTCCTGCCTGCACAGCTTGGTGTAGCACACGCCGAAGGCGGTCTCGCTGCCCACCATGCCGGCCATGCCCTTCAGCTTGTCCTCTTCGGAGTGGGGAGCGTGGTCGGTGGCAATGGCATCCACGATGCCGCTGCGGATGCCGTCCACCAGGGCCTGCACATCATCAGCGGTGCGGATGGGCGGGTTCACGCGGTAATCGCAGGTGTCATTCGTGAACCACAGGTGGTGGGGGGTCACCTCGCAGGTCACCGGAGCACCCCGCAGCTTTGCCATCTGGATGGCGTCCAGTGCGCCCCGGGTGGACACATGGCACATGTGCAGGCGGGTCTGATAGTATTCACTCAGCCAGCAGTTGCGCACAGTCTCAAGGTCCTCGGCCAGGCGGTAGTCCCAGGGGCTGATCTCCATGTCCTCGGCGTGGCTCATGACCGTGATGTCCTTCTGGGTGCAGATGGCAAATGCCTTTGCCATGGTGGCATTGTCCTGCACGCCGTGGCCGTCCTCAGTGATGAACTTCACGCTGGCGGGCAGGGTCTTCAGGTGGTCGATGGTCTTGCCGTCGAAGTTCTCGGTGATGGAAACGGTCTGGTTCACATCGCACAGGCCGATCTCGGCGGCCTTCTGCTCCACCATCATGGCCTGGGCAGCGCTGGAACACACAGGCTTTGTGTTGGGCATCAGGTTCACAAAGGTATAGCCGCCGGCGGCAGCGGCGCGGCTGCCGGTTTCAATGTCCTCTTTGTACTCAAAGCCCGGCGTGCGCCAGTGGCAGTGCAGGTCCACAAAGGCGGGCAGCACGGTCAGGCCGCCTGCATCCACCACGGTCTCATTTTCAGCGGCCAGAGCTTCCAGCTCCTGCCCCACAGCAGCAATTTTGCCATCCTTTACATAGATCTCCAGCGGGCGTCCTTCGGTGTTCACAGCGTTTACCAGCAGCATTGCAGTCCCCTCCTGTATCCGGTGTTGTTTGCGGCAGTCTGCCTGCAAACGGGCAAAAAAAAACTTTTCCCCGCAAAGGGAAAAGCTCATCCAGCAAAAAAAGGAAACAACGAAACCATGGCAAAACCGGACGCGAACAGGCTCTTCGGTTTCATGCACATTGCATTGCTCTGCATGGTGTTGTCTCCTTTTTGGTTTGCAATTCTTTTCGTAATATTTTAGCATAGAAGCGCAAAATGTGTCAATGCTTCCGGCCGTTTTGTTTGTGAAAAGGTTTGCCGCTTCTCTCCCGGTTTTTTAGCTACTCTACCCAAAAGACGGATTTTCCCGCACCCGGGGCGGTTAGCCGCAGCAATTCCTAGCATATCACTGTACATTCCCGCCAAGCTGTGTTATTATAAAACGTACAAGAGAGCAGGCCCGCAGTGAGGCGGGCACGGTTTTACAAAAAGGGAGGTTTTTCCCCATGGGTTTGTTGGAGGACGCACGGAACATCCAGCGCAAAGACCCCGCCGCACGCAGCGTGCTGGAGGTTATTTTGCTGTATCCGGGGTTCCACATTCTGGTTTACCACCGCATTGCACACGCACTGTACCAGCACAAGCACTTCTTTCTGGCCCGCTGGGTCAGCCAGCATGGCCGCCGCCGCACCGGCATTGAGATCCACCCCGGTGCCACCATTGGCAAGTGCCTGTTCATCGACCACGGCATGGGCATCGTGTTCGGCGAGACCACTGAGATCGGCGACAACTGCACCATTTACCACGGCGTGACCCTGGGCGGCACCGGCAAGGACACCGGCAAGCGCCACCCCACCCTGGGCAACAACGTGCTGATCGGTGCGGGCACCAAGGTGCTTGGCCCGGTGTATATTGGCGACAATTCCCGCATTGGCGCAGGCAGCGTGGTGCTGCGCAACCTGCCCGCCAACTGCACCGCCGTGGGCGTGCCCGCCGAGGTGGTGCGCATCAACAACAAGGCGGTGAACCCCGCAGACGACCTGGACCAGCAGGACCTGCCGGATGTGGTGGCACAGCGCCTGACCGATCTGGACCGCCGCCTTGGCGTGCTGGAAAATGCCGCTCAGGGCGATGTTCCACCCACGGCCGAGCAGATCGCGGCCCGGCAGAGACCGTAACCCTCTCCGACAACACCTTACGGCGTTGTCAGCTTCCCCGAAAGGGAGAGCTTTATGCGCGGGTACGGGTAAGTTTTTGCTTTTCCGATGAAGAATAAACTGTCCGGAAGATGCAAAAAAGCTCCCCCTTTCGGGGGAGCTGCTGAGCGCAGCGAAGCTGAGAGGGTTCCACAGCAAAAACGCCCTGCGGATATAGTTTTCTGTATCCGCAGGGCGTTCTTTCTTTCTGGATTCAGCAGCTTTCGCCTGCGCAAAGGCTCTGCACCTTCTGCACGGCAGCGGCCACCAGGCTGCTGATGGGCTGTTCCGGCACACCCACAATGTAGTTGTCACAGTGGTTCACCGGGATCAGCACCCGCTTGGCACCGCTCTGGCACACCGCTGCGGCCATGGCCGGGGTGATCTCCCCCAGCAGGGCATCCGCGATCACAATGCCGATGGGCCCCACAATGATGTCCGCATGGCGGCAGTTGACCACCACGGCATTCTCACCGGTGGCGGTGCGGGCCGCCCCTGCCTTGTGCATGGCACTGGCGGCCAGGCTGTTGGTGCCCACAGCGGTGAGTTCGGCCTGCGGGCACTGGGTGCTCAGGGCTGCCACCAGCTGCCTGCCCAGGCCGCCGCCCTGTCCGTCAATGACTAAAACCTTCATCAGAAGTCGATCTCCTCCAGCCGCAGCAGGGCCAGAATGTAGATCTTTACGGCCTCCAGCAGCTTGTCAATGGGGGCTGCTTCGTTGGCGCCGTGCATCGGGCCGCCGAACTCCGGCAGCGGCAGGTCCACGTGCTCGGGGCCAAAGCTGACGGCGTAGGGGAAGTGGCGGGCATAGGTGCCGCCGCCCATGGTAAAGGGCTTGGCGTTTTCGCCGGTCACCTCGTTGTAGGTGTTAATGCAGGCCTGAATGGCGGGGCTGTCGGCTTCAATGTAGAACGGCTCGGCGGCCTCCACATCCTGCAGGCAGGCACCGGTGCCCAGGGCAGCGGTGAGCTGTGCAGTCAGCTGCTCACCGTTGGTGCAGGTGGGGAAGCGGCTGTCGATGGTCTGCACCAGCCTGCCGTCCTCCACGTAAATGCGGCCGCCGATGATGGTCAGCGGGCCGAAGGGGCCGTCTGCGCACTGGATGCCCAGCCCTTCACCGGCGGTGGAAGCGTGCAGCTTGCGCAGCACTTCCAGGTAAGCGCGCTCGGCCTCATTGCACAGGCCATTGTCCAGCAGATAGTTCACCACCAGGCCGATGGCGTTCACGGTGCCTTCCGGCATGGCCGCATGGCCGGCCTTGCCCCAGCCGCGTACCCGCACGCAGCCCTCTGCGGCCGGTTCCAGCGTGATGTTGGGGGCGTTCTTCAGTTTGGTGATATCGGTGCGGATCAGGGCGCTGGCACGGTCCGGCACTGCATTGTTGGCCACGCCGCCCTCAAACTCCACGATCACGCCATTGCACGCCGGGCTGACGATCTTGGCCCCGAAGTGGCCTTTTTCGCCGTTGCACACCGGGAACTCGGCATCCGGGGTAAAGCAGAACACCGGGGCCGGGTAGTTTTTCAGGTAATACTCCACATCCTGCATGTGGGTCTCTTCGTTGTCGCCGATCAGTGCACGGATGGGGTAGCGCAGTTCATAGCCCTGTTCCTTGAGGAACTTGAGGGCGTACAGGGTGACCACCATAGGGCCTTTGTCGTCCGAAACGCCGCGGCCCAGCAGCCAGCCGTCCTGAATGCGCATTTTAAAGGGATCGGCGGTCCAGCCGTTGCCCACCGGCACCACGTCCACATGGCAGATGGTAGCCAGATACTTTTCCGCATCGGCACCGGCCAGCTCGGCATAGCCGATGTAGTTTTCGCAGTTGCGGGTGGCAAGGCCCATCCCGGCTGCCAGCTCCAGCGTTTTGTCCAGAGCCGCACGGGGGCCTGCGCCGAAGGGTGCGCCCTCCTCGGGGGTGCCCTCCACGCTGTCAATGGCCACCAGGGCCGCAATATCCTTCAAAAGCTGTTCCTTGTTGGCTGCAATATACGCATCAATCTTCTGATTCAATGCCTGATCCATGGTTTTTTCGTTCCTTTCTATGGGCCATACTCCGGGGCAGGCCGCTTTTCCAAACACATCGTTTTCCATTCTAGCATACTCTGCCGGGAAATGCTATGGTCATTTTCCACGACAAAGTTCCCGGCACTTTGGCATCAGCCCACCGCAAACAGGGTGCTCAGTGCCCCCAGCAGGCCCGCACTGGCCAGGCCCATGATGATGCCGGCCAGCAGCACGCCGCCCATGCAGGCCACCAGCACATCCTTGAACTTCATATCCAGAATGGAGGCCGCCAGGGTGCCGGTCCAGGCACCGGTGCCCGGCAGCGGAATGCCCACAAACAGCAGCAGCGCCGCCGTCAGGCCCTTGCCGGCCTTGGCTTCCAGGGCACGGCCGCCCTTTTCGCCCTTGACGATGAAAAACTTGCAGATCTTACCGATCAGCGGCTTGTCGCAGCCCCAGATCAGGAACCGGCGGGCAAACAGATAGATGAACGGCACCGGGATCATATTGCCCAGCACGCACACCAGGTAGGTGGGCAGCACGGGCAGGCCCAGCCCCAGCCCGATGGGAATGGCACCGCGCAGCTCCACCACAGGCACCATGGAAATGAAAAACACCAGCAGATAATTCTTGAGCATCGGCTTCTCCTTTACAGGTCAATGATCAGTTCCACCGGGCAATGGTCAGAGCCAAAGATCTCGTTGTGGATCTCAGCAGCCCGGATCTTGTCGGCAATGCGGTTCGAGACGATAAAATAATCAATGCGCCAGCCCGCGTTCTTTTCCCGGGCGTGGAAGCGGTAGCTCCACCAGCTGTACTTCACCTCATCCGGGTGCACCGCACGGAAGCTGTCGGCAAAGCCCGCTGCCAGCAGCTCGGTCATTTTGGCGCGCTCCTGGTCGGTAAAACCGGCGCTCATGCGGTTGGTCTTGGCGTTTTTGATGTCCATTTCGGTGTGGGCCACATTCAGATCGCCGCACAGGATCACCGGCTTTTGGGCATCCAGCCCCAGCAGGTAAGCGCGGAAGGCGTCCTCCCACTCCATGCGGTAATCCAGCCGCTTCAGGCCGTCCTGGCTGTTGGGGGTGTAGCAGTTTACCAGGTAAAAGCCCGGGTATTCCAGCGTGAGCACCCGGCCCTCGTGGTCGTGGGCTTCCAGGCCGATGCCCGTGGTCACCGCCAGCGGGGCCTGCCTGCACCAGCAGGCCGTGCCGGAGTAGCCCTTTTTCTCGGCGGAATAGGTGTACTCCGTGTAGCCCTCCGGCGCAAAATCCGCCTGGCCCGGCTGCATTTTGGTCTCCTGCACGGAAAAGATGTCTGCATCCAGCGCGGCAAAGCTTTCGGCAAAGCCGTGGGTCAGGCAGGCGCGCAGGCCGTTCACGTTCCAGCTGATGAGTTTCATGCCCTTCTCCTTTTATGTTATGCCTGATATTTGGACTTCCATGCACCGCTTTCAAAGCGGGTCACAAAGCAGATCACGCGGCAGATCCAGTCGATGACCATGGCGATCCACACGCCCACGGCACCCCAGCCCAGCCGGACGCACAGCAGGTAGCTGAAGCCCAGCCGCCAGACCGCCATGCTCAGGATGGACACGATCATGGTAAACCGCACATCGTTGGCTGCGCGCAGCGCGTTGGGCAGCACAAAGGATGCCGGCCACAGCAGCAGGCCGCTGCCCGCGTGGATGCGCACCAGCAGCACCGCCAGCTCCATGGTGGCGCCGGACAGGGCATAAATGCCCACCAGCGGCCGCAGGAACAGCAGTATGGACCCGTTGGAAATGCCCATGGCAATGTAGGCCCACAGCAGCAGCTTGCGGGCAAAGTGGATGGTCTGCTCGTTGTCGCCCGCGCCCACGCAGCGGCCCACCACCGTGATCATGGCCAGGCTGATGGCCTGGCCGGGGATGCAGCCCATGCTGTCCAGGTTGTTGGCCACGGCGTTGGCCGCGATCTGCACGGTGCCGAAGGTGGAGATCATGCTCACCACCAGGATGCGCCCGGCCTGGAACAGGCTGTTCTCAAAGGCCGAGGGAATGCCGATGCCCAGGATGCGCCGGGCCATGGCACCGTCCAGCCGGGTGGTTTTGGGCACGGTCAGGATGTGGCCCTTCTGATAGCACTTGACCAGGATCAGCACAGCGGCCACCACACGGGAGAGCACGCTGGGCCAGGCCACGCCGTCCACGCCCATCTTGAAGCCGAAAATGCACACCGCGTTGCCCACGATATTGATGATGTTCATGAGGATGCTGACCTGCATGGAAATTTTGGAGTTGCCCATGCTGCGGAACAGCGCCGCGCCCGCATTGTACAGTGCCAGGAACGGGTAGCTGATGGCAATGATCTTCAGGTACAGCACACCGGCGTCCAGCACATCGGCATCAATGGTGCCGTAGCAGGTGCGGATCAGCGGCCGGGCAAACACAAAGCACACGGCACCCACGGCCAGGCCCAGAATGCCGCTGAGCAGGACCAGCTGCCCGGAGCTTTCGTTGGCGCTCTTGTGCTCCTTTGCCCCCAGAAACTGGCTGACCACCACGGCACCGCCGGTGGCCAGTGCCGAGAACAGCACGATGATGAGCTGGTTGATCATATCCACCAGGCTGACGCCGGAAATGGCGGCCTCGCCGCAGCGGGACACCATCATGGTATCTGCCATGCCCACCGTCACGGCCAGCAGCTGCTCCACCAGCAGCGGCCATACCAGCCGCAGCAGCTCCTGCTGCGTAAACAGGGGCTTGCGCCCGCCAAACAGCGGCGCTTTTGCGCCGCTTACTGCCTGATTTGCCATGAGATCTGTTTCCTCCCTTTTCTATGGGGCCTCGCGCCCGCACACGGCACCTGCATTTGCTCTGAGCAGATACCACTCCATTATAATCATGTACACATAGTAGCACACCGTTTGTGCGTTGTAAAGCCATCTTGCAGGCCGGTCCGCCGCTGCGGTCCGGCTTCCTTTTATGCTTGTTGGGCAGTTTGCCGGGAACTTTTGGCCAAATTTGTGCGTTTCACTGAAAATGCGATTTTCCGTCCCTTTTCTTTAAAAATTTTTAAAAAAGCTCTTGTATTTTTTCGCTAAACGTGGTATGTTGTATCCAACAAAGGCGTGCGTTGGATACATCGGGCACTTTCTCCTTCTTTTGCCCGTCTCCCCCTTTGTTCATCATTATTTTGCTATTTTCTTCATTTACCTTCTTATCATTTACCCTGCCTGCCCCCCAAGGGGCAAGAAAAGTGATGACCCAACCTGCACGGGTCATCACTTTTTCTTTTTGTATTCACTTTGCGCAGAGTGGGCAGGTTTCTCTATTGATCGCTTCCCGCAAGAGTGCAGTCGCGCGGGGCAGGTTTGATGGCTTTTGCAAGGCGCATCTCCGCCGGATATGTTCTCTTTTGATGGCAAAAGAGAACCAGAAAAACACCAGCGATTTCGACGCGCTGGACCCACGAGAAAGGGGCTGCTCGCCCCTTTCAACCCCAAAGAAGTTTGGCTCCATACAAAAAATCCAAGCCGCTGCGCTAAAGGATTTTTTGTGTTCCGCCGATTTCAAGTCGCTGCGCGACAGTTCCCCATCCCGTGAAAAAGCAAATCGGAAAAATCCGCAGATTTTTCCGATTTGCAAATAAAAATAATTTTTCCGCTGAAAAAGGCCAGAGCACAAGCGGAGGCCATTCAAAATCGTCAGGCCTTTGCAAGCTCCGCAAATGCCCGCCGGACATCGCCGGAGAAATACAGGGTGCCCAGTGCGCACACCGGCCCCTGCCCGCCCAGCGCCACAGCCCGGGCCACACCGGCCTCTGTGGTGGGGGCCGCTTCTGCCGGGCAGCCGTAAGCGCGGATGTGCTGGGCCAGCACCTCGGCCGGCATGGCACGGGGCGTATGGGCCGCCACCGTCACGAACTGCCTGGCCAGCGGGGCCAGCAGCGCCAGCATTTCATCCACGTCCTTGTCCGCCATGATGCTGACCAGGAACACGAATTTCCCCCCGGGGAAGCGGTCTTTCAGGCTCTGCACCGTGGCCCGCATTCCGTGGGCGTTGTGGCTGCCGTCCAGCAGAAAGGCCGGGCTGCGGCGCAGCAGCTCAAAGCGGCCCGGCCACTGCACGGTTTCCAGCCCGGTGCGGATGGCTTCTTCCGGCACATTCCAGCCTTCGGCCCGCAGCACCCGCAGGGCCGTGATGGCCGCTGCCGCATTGCGGGGCTGGTAGCTGCCGATGAGGGGCAGGTGCACCCCGTTCAGGCCGTCAAAATCAAAGGTGACCGCGTCCAGATCTCCACCGTTGATCTGTAACTTGTTGAAATCCACCTCGGTCAGCGGCGTGTGCTTTTCTGCTGCCGTCCGGCGGATCACGGCATCGGCCTCCGGCACACCGCCGTAGCTCACCACCGGGCAGCCCGGCTTGATGATGCCCGCCTTGGCGGCAGCAATGTCAGCCAGGGTGGGGCCAAGCTCTTTCACGTGGTCCATGCCCAGGGCCGTGATCACTGCGCACTCCGGGTGCTCGATGACGTTGGTGGAATCCAGCGTGCCGCCCAGGCCCACTTCCAGCACCACAATGTCGCACTGCTTCCGGGCAAAATAGAGCATTCCCAGGGCGGTGATGATCTCAAACTCGGTGGGCACATCGGCCATGGCATCGGCGGCGGGCTGCACCTGCTCCACCAGCTGCACCAGTTCCTCGTCCCCTACCTGCTGCCCGTTGACCTGAATGCGCTCGTTGAAACGGTTGATGAAAGGCGAGGTGAACAGCCCCACCCGATACCCGGCGGCCTGCAGGCAGGAAGCCAGCATGGCCGCCGTACTGCCCTTGCCGTTGGTACCCGCCACATGCACGAACCGGAGCTGTTTGTGGGGGTTGCCCAGGGCGGCCAGCAGGGTGCGGGTGCGGCTCAGGCCGGGCTTGTGGCCCGCCCACTGCACCGCGTGGATGTATTCCAGGGCTTGTTCGTAGTTCATAAAATACCTTCTTTTACTTTTTCGCCAGCTTCATCAGGCTGCGGTTTTCCAGCAGAATGCGCAGCAGCACGGTGTTCACCGCGGCCAGCACCAGCGCATTGGGAATGCGGGCCAGCAGCACGCTCCAGGCGTAGCCGTAAAAGATGCGCAGCGCCAGCGAGTTGATCACCATGGACCCCACAAAGTGGCCCAGCAGCACGCTGACCTGCAGCCGCAGGCCGGTGCGCAGGCCGGGCAGCTTCTGCCAGGCATAGCCCGCCGCAAGGCCGATGGCCCCGGCCCCCAAGGTGATCAGCGGGTTGATGGCGTACCCGGCCAGCACGCCGCCGATCATGTCCGCCACGGCACCCACCGCAAAGCCCGCCCAGGGGCCGTACAGCAGCGCCGCCAGCAGCACCGGCAGGCTGCCCAGGTTGAAGCGCACAAAGCCGGTGGAGATGCTCAGCACCCGGCTGAACACAATGCTCATGGCCACCAGCAGTGCCAGCAGCACCAGCGTGCGCACCGAAGTTCTGGATGTGTTGTTCATATCAATTGTCCTCCCTTTTGCAAAGGATCAGCAGGGCGGGCACGCAAAAACGCCCTCCCTGCGCGACAAACCGCACAAAGGAGGGCGTGAATCCAACAACTTTCACTTCCGGGCAAGGCGGCAGACCGTCTCGCCTGCACCCAAGTCCATGCAGCAGCGGGATGCAGGCCGCGCACCGCGGGGTTTACCTTCGTCCGCAGCACAACTCCCCGTTGATGCGGCACTTAACGCGCGTGGCCTTACTCTGTTGATGGTTTTATTATAGCCCTTTTTCCGCCCGCCCGCAAGCGCACAAACCAACAGCTTTGCCCGTTTCCGGTCCAGATTTTTGTCCAGGATGCATAGTTTTGCCCCGGGCGCAGATACCCCCGGCAGTTTCCACAAAGCAGCCTTGCAAAATATGCCATTTTTCACGAATTGTTGTATACTTTTCAAATTCACTTGACTTTTACCCCCCCCCCGCATCATTGTTGCAGAACAGTTGCGCAGTTGTTGCGGAATCGCAGCTCGTCTGTTTTTTCTTCGTTTTTCCGTTACTTATGGAGGAGATGCTATGCAAAGATCGTTCCGTTTGCTGCTGTCGGCAGCCGCTTTTGCAACAAGCATCGGGCTTTGCACCCTGCCGCTGGCCGCTTTTGCCGCCGATGCAGCCCCCCTTCTGCCGTAGGAGCCGCCCGCCCCGCAGGTGGTGCTGGAACCCGTAGCCCCCGCAGAAGAAACGCCGGGAGAACCGGACACCCCCGAAGAAACGGAAGAGACCGAACTGCCGGAACCGGACGGGAACGAACCCGCTGAACCGAAACCGCCTTCGGACCCCGAACCGCCCGAAGAGCCGGATGAGCCGGAGACCCCCGGCATTGTCACCCTGCCCGCCCAGGGCCTTGTGGTGGTGATCCCCGCTGCGGACCCCGAGCTGGGCACCGATACAACGGAACCGGAAACACCGGAGCCAGACCCCACTGAACCAACCGAATCGGGCGAAGTACCGGACGAACCGAACACAGACCCGGAACCGGATACCCCTACAGACCCGGATGAACCGGACGAACCGGCGGATGCCGATGCAGACCAGTCCGATATCCCCGCCGAACCGGCTGTGGAGCCTGCCGAACCCGGCATTGCCCCGCTGCCCGCAAAAGATACCGGCACCGCCGTGGTGGTGCCCACCGCCGCAGCAGACGACACCGTAAGCGTGGACATTGCCTGGGGTGCCATGGAGTTTACCTACACCGCTGCCTGGAACACCAGCACCCTGGCCTACGACCCCGGCAGCTGGAGTGCCAGCGGCAACACCGTAACGGTAACCAACACCGGCAGCACCGCTGCCAACGTGGTTTTTGCCTGCAGCTGCACCGCCCTGGGCGTGGCCGCTGCCTTTGATACCTCCGGCGGCCTGCTGGCAGCCGGAAGCTCTACTACCGCCACCCTGACCCTTTCCGGCGTGTGGACCCCCGATAAATGGAACACCCCCGTTACTGTAGGGAGTGCCACCGTCACTGTTAACGCCGTGCAGAACACTGCACCGTCTGAAACTACCGGAACAGAGGAAACTGATACCCCATGAACAAAAAAATTCCGCAGAATATTATCATCCTTGTTCTGTCGCTGGTAACCGCTGCCTGCCTGTGCGTGACCGGCTGGGCCGTGTTTGTGCACCCGGCGCAGGAACCGGCTGCTGCTTCCCAGGACTATGCCCCCGTGGAGCTGGAACCCAACGCGGAACCCATCCCGAACGAGGAGCCTGCTTCCTCGGCGGCAGAGCCTGCCGACACGGGCAGCGGCAAGGTGACCATTATGTTTGGCGGTGAGGTGTTTGTCAACCGCTCCACCCGCAGCATGAGCCTGAACTACGCCAACCCCAGCACTTCCACCCACAATGTGACCGTGGCCGTGGTGCTGGTGGACAAAAACGGCACCGAGGTCACTCTTGCCCAGTCCGGCCTGCTGCAGCCCGGCTCTGCCCTCACCCGCCTGGACCTGACCGCAGACGCAGAGCTGCCCACCGGCAGCTATGACGGCTATTTTTCTCTGGGCTTTTACGACCCCGCCAGCAATGAAAAGGCTGCTGTGGACAGCCGCATTGAGGGCCTGACCATCCACGTTTCCTGACGCTTTTTCAAGTCGCTTCTTCCGGACGGTGCTGCTGTCCGGGAGTTTTTTATCCATTACACAATTTACTGGGAGGAATTCTTATGAAACTGAAAAAACTGGCCGCCGGTGCCTGCGCACTGGCCTTGGGTGCTGCAATGTTGGTCATGCCTGCATCGGCCGAGACGTTTACTGCTGCGGGTAGTTCTCATCGTGATGTCACAGCCACCGGTAAAACCAACCACGCTTATGCCGTTGATTTTGAGTGGAACAACTTCGAGTTCACATATGAACGCACTTGGAACCCTGACACGTTGCAGTACGACTACGACTCGAACACTTGGGAAGGCACTTCGGCAAGTCCGGAACTTACCGTCACCAATCGCTCTGACGTTGGGGTTACTTATAGCACGACTATCACATCCGTTGCTTCCGGTGTTACTGTTGACTATTCGGAAGTCTGGGGCGCTGTTCCTCATCCGCTTGCGCCCGCATATGCCACTAGTGGTACATGGGATGGCACATGGCTGATTATTACAGGCACTCCTGATAAAGATGCCGGTCAGAATGGCGATACCATCACGCTGTGCACACTCACCGCCACACTTACCATTGACTCCTGATTTTTGACGTTTCCTACACTCCCACAAAGCTGGTGAATTGACTGATGCAGCCCCAAACGTCCCGCCGGGTGGTGGCGGTGCTGGCCGCAGCCTGCGTGCTGGCGGCAATGGCCATGGCGGCCGCCCTGTTTTACAGGCCCAAGGCCGCCTATACCCCGCCGCCCTTTGACCCTGCCGCCGTGTCCGGCACCCCCGCCGCACCGGAAGGCTACGGCACCGTGGATGCCCCGGCCTACACTGTGGCCCTGTGCGGTGCTCCGGCGGTGCAGGAGGGCGCTGCCCAGCTTTGGTTTACCAACCCCGCCCAGAACACCGTGTGGCTCAAGGTGCGTGTGTGCACCGCCAGCGGCACCCTGCTGGGCGAGAGCGGATTGTTGAAACCCGGCCAGTACGTGCAGGCGGTAGCCCTGGACCCCGTGCCCGGCACAAGCACCCCTGTTGTGCTCAAGGTAATGGCCTACGAGCCGGAAACCTACCACAGCGCCGGAGCCGTGAACCTGAACACCACCCTGCTGGTGCCCTGACCGGTTTGCCCCCTTTTTTGCGCACCGCTTTGCAGGCACCGCACCTGCCTTGCAAAGCTTTTTCCCCCTGCAGGCACCCCAAAATACCTGCACAACCCCCAGCAAGGCCGCTGCCCGCCCGGGCGGCGGCCTTGTTGTGTTTTGCCGCCAAACGTGGTAAGATGGGCACAATGATGCAAAAGGGATTTTTCCCGGAAAGGATCTGTACCCCATGAAATTCAGCCAAATGACCTATACCCGCCCGGACATTGACGCCCTGCTGGCCCAGTGTAAACAGCTGGCGGCCCGGGCTGCCGCCGCCCCCACCGGCGAGGCCCTGGTGGACCTGTACTACGAGCAGAGCCGCGCCTTTGCGGACTACAACACCGCCTGCCAGCTGGCCAGCATCCACTACACCTGCGACACCCGCGATGCCTATTGGAAGGCCGAGCAGGACTTTTTTGACGCCAACGGCCCCGCCGTGGCAAACGCCCAGGTGGAGATCAGCCGGGCTTTCCTGGCCAACCCCCACGTGGACGCCCTGACCGCCAAGTTCGGCACCACCTGCGTGGCCGGCATGAAGAACGCCGTGCTGGGCATGGACGACCGCACCGTGGACCTGCAGAAGGAGTTCAACGCACTGGTCAGTCAGTACCAGCAGATCTACGGCGGTGCACTGGTGGAGCTGGACGGCAAGCAGCTCACCATCCCCCAGCTTGGCCCCTACAAAGAGGACCTGGACCCCGCCGTGCGCCGCGCCGCCTACGAAGCCGAAGCCGGGTACTTTGACGCCCACCGCGCCGAGCTGGATGACCTGTACGGCAAGATCGTGCAGAACCTGAACCAGCAGGCCCATGTGCTGGGCTACAAGGACTACAGCGAGCTTTCCTACGTGCGCATGAACCGCATCGGCTACGGTGCCAAGGAGATCAAGGCCTTCCGCGATCAGGTGGCAAACGATGTGGTGCCCCTGCTGCAGAAGGTGATGGAAATGCGCGCCAAGCGCACCGGCATTGCCCACCCCGCCTTCACCGACCTGCCCATCATCTTCAAGGACGGCAACCCCAAGCCCATCCCCGGCTATCAGGCCCGCATGGATGCTGCCCGCACCATGTACCACGAGCTTAGCCCCGAGACGGCAGAGTTCATCGACTTTATGCAGGACAACGAGCTGTTTGACGTGGACAGCCGCCCCGGCAAGATGTCCGGCGGCTATATGACCAGCCTGCCCAGCTACAAAGCCCCCTTCATCTTTGCCAACTGGAACAACACCTCCGGCGATGTGGACGTGCTGACCCACGAGTGCGGCCACGCCTTTGAGGGCTATGTGGCCGAGCGTGACCCGGAAGTGCCCGCCGACCTGGAATGCCCCGGCATGGAAAGCGCCGAGATCCATTCCATGGCCATGGAGTTCCTCACCGCGCCCTGGCACCACCTGCTCTTCGGCAAGGACACCGACAAATACGCCCTGCTGCACGCCGAGGACAGCTTTGTGTTCCTGGCTTACGGCTGCGAGGTGGACGAGTTCCAGCACATCATGTATCAGAACCCGGACCTGACCCCCGACCAGCGCAACGCCGAGTGGCTCAAGCTGGAAAAGAAGTACCGCCCCTGGATCGACTTTGCGGACCTGCCCTTCTATGGCCGCGGTGCCGGGTGGCAGCGCCAGCTGCACATCTACGAGTGCCCCTTCTATTATATCGACTACTGCCTGTCCACCATGGCTGCGCTGCAGTTCTTCCTGCTGAGCCTGAAAGACCACAAGGACGCCTGGCAGCGCTACCTGCGCCTTGTGCGCCGCGCCGGCATGGCCAGCTACACCGAGCTGCTGGAAACCGCCAGCCTGAAGGTGCCGTTTGAAGAAGGCAGCGTCAAGGGCATTGCCCAGCAGATGACCGACTGGCTGGAAGCACATCAGGTTTAATTTTTCTGGATAAATGGCAACGCCCCGTACAGAACGAACGTGTCTGTACGGGGCGTTGTTTATTTTATAAAGATTCTCAGACTTTTTCGATGGTGATGCTCCACTCGCTGGTCATGGCTTCGTCCGGCTCCAGCACTTCGTGCTTTCCTTCCTCGTTCACGCTGTTGGCCCAGCCGTTCCAGGGTTCCATGCACACAAAGTTCTCAGCATCCTGCTGCCACAGCACGCCGTTGCCAAAGGTCTCGTCTGCATCCACGGTCACCTTGTGGCCGTTGCCCTTGTCGGTGAAGGTCATGGGGAACTCCACGCCGGTCATCAGGCGGATGGTGTTGTCGGCACCCTCCTTGCGGGTCAGGGTGATCTTTTCCGGGGCGGCGGGCTGCTCGCCCTTGGCGCTCTCGGAGCAGGTGGCGCAGTGGATGTCAAAGTCCACGTTTTCCAGCTTGGATGCCATGAAGTAGGGGTGGTAGCCAAAGCTGAAGGGCATGTCGGTGTCGCTCTCGTTGATCACGGTCAGGTTGATGGTGGCCTTGTTGCCCTCCAGGTTGTAGTTCACCAGCAGGGTGAAGTCAAACGGGTACAGGAACTTGGTCAGCGGGGTGGACTCCAGCACCAGGGTCACGCCGTCCGGGCCAACGCTGTCCACTTCCCAGGCGCACAGGTCGGCCAGGCCGTGGTTCTCCATGGGGTAGGCCTTGCCGTCAAAGTAGTGCACGCCGCCGTCCGGGCCGCCGCAGTTGGGGAACAGCACCGGCACGCCGAAGCGGGGGCGGTTGCACTCGGAGAAATTGGGGCGGCGGGTCCAGATGTACTCATCGCCGTCCAGCGTAAAACCGGTGATCATGCCGCCGCGCTCCGGGGTGATGACCAGTTCGGTCTTGGCGGCGGGGTCCGAGATAACGTACTGCTCATAGCAGGCATTGCCCTCGGTGATGTATCGGGTGGTGATTTGATTCATGGGTCAGTCCTCCTTATTTTTCTGATACTCGTTTAACTTTTTAAAGTAGTAATCAATGCCATAGCGGATGAGGTATTTTATAAGCTGTACCACACCATAAACAATTGCCGCATAAAACAGCACTGTAAACAGTATTACTCCGGTTGACCATGCCATATATAAAACACTTCCTTTCCGTTTTTATGCACAAAGAGGCCGCCGGGCAGGGTCTCTGCTCAGCAGCCTCAAAAAGATTACAGGACCACGCCGTCCTTGAAGATGGAGATCTCGCGGAAGCCGTGCTTCTCGGCCTTGGTCTGCTCGCCGCTGGCCACGCGGATCACCAAATCCAGCAGGTCCTTGGCAGCTTCGTCAATGGTCTTTTCGCCATCGGCGATCACACCGGTGTTGAAGTCGATCCAGCCGGACTTCTTTTCCGCCAGCGGGGTGTTGGTGGAAATTTTCAAGGTGGGGGCCGGAGCGGAGAACGGGGTGCCGCGGCCGGTGGAGAACAGGATTAGGTGTGCACCTGCAGCGGTCATGGCCGTAGCGGACACCAGGTCGTTGCCGGGGCCGTACAGCATGTTCAGGCCCTTGGTAACAACAGGGTCACCGTAGCCGATCACGTCCATAATGGGGGCGGTGCCGCCCTTCTGCACGCAGCCGCAGCTCTTGTCCTCCAGGGTGGTAATGCCGCCCTGCTTGTTGCCCGGAGAGGGGTTATCGTACACCACCTCGTTGTGGCTGATGAAGTATTCCTTGAAGCCGTTGATCATGTGCTCCGCCTTGACGAACACATCCTTGTTGATGCAGCGGTCCATCAGGAAGCCCTCGGCACCAAACATCTCGGGCACCTCGGTCAGCACGGTAGAACCGCCGCGCTGGCCCATCATGTCGGAGAAGCGGCCGATGGTGGGGTTGGCGGTAATGCCGGACAGGCCGTCCGAGCCGCCGCACTTCATGCCCACCACCAGGTCGGACACGGGGATCGGCTCGCGCTTGAACTGGCCGGCGTAAGCAGCCAGCTCTTTCAGGATATCGCGGGCAGCGGTAAACTCATCGTCCACATCCTGGCAGGTCAGGAACTTGACGCGGTCGGGGTCGTACTCGCCCAGCTCTTCCACAAACTGGTCGTGCTGCAGGTTCTCGCAGCCCAGGTGCAGCACCAGCACGGCAGCCGCATTGGGGTGGCGCACCAGCGCAGCCAGCAGCTTGCGGGTCTGTGCATGGTCGTGGCCGGTCTGGCTGCAGCCGAAGGGATGGGTGAAGGTGTACAGGCCCTCGATGGTGCCGGTGACCAGATCCTGATTGTCGGCAACGATCTTCTTGGCGATGTCGTTGACGCAGCCCACGGTGGGGATGATCCAGATCTCGTTGCGGATGGCAGCGCGGCCATCCTTGCGGCGGAAGCCCATAAAGGTTTCCGGCTCCACCTTGGGCAGCGGGGCCAGGTCCGGGGCGGGGTTGTAGCTGTATTCCACCTCGCCGGACAGGTTGGTGTGCACATTGTGGGTGTGCATCCAGGTGCCCGGCGCAGCGTCTGCGGTGGCGTGGCCGACGGGGAAACCGTACTTGATCACGTTTTCGCCGTTCTTGATGGGCTTGACGGCCATCTTGTGGCCCTGCGGGATATCCTCCAGCGCGGTCACGGCAAGGCCGTCCACCTCCACCAGCGTGCCCTTGGCAATGGGGTGCAGGGCAACGACCACGTTGTCGATGGGGCTGATATGAATTGCCTGCGGCATAGTTGTTCTCCTTCTTGACGTTTAAAGCACAAAAGGGCTGCTGCCCAACGCAGCAGCCCTTTGTTGTGCGGGAAAATATTCTGTCGGCTTACAGGCAGCTCTTGTAAGCAGCCTCGGCACCCTCAGAGCGGATCAGCTCCAGGTCGGCCAGAACAGCGGCCTCCAGGCCCTCGATCTTGGTCAGATCCTGATCCCACATCTGGGTGTTGGTGAGCACGGCGTGCACCAGCTGGGCAGCGGTGTCGTCCTTGTGTGCATAGTAGAAGTCCAGTGCCCATGCGTCATCCTGGATCTTGTAGGTGTTGCCGGCGGGGCGCTTGCAGATCAGGCCGTCTGCGGTGCGCTCCTGAATGTCGTTGGAGTAGAAGGCAATGTAGGCAGCCAGGCTCATGGTCAGGCACTTGGGCAGCTTCTTCTGCTCCTCAATGTAAGCCAGGAAGGAAGGCATGTTGCGGGCCTTCCACTTGGAGGTGGAGTTCAGAGAAATGCTCATCAGCTCGTGGTTGACGAACGGGTTGTTGAAGCGGTCCTCCACGGCGGCGGCAAACTCTTCCAGGTCCTTCTTGTCCAGCGGCAGGGTGGGAATGACTTCCTCGTGCAGCATCTTGTTCATGAAGCCGCGGATGGTGTCGTTATGCATGCAGTCACGCACAATGTCAAAGCCGGCCAGGTATGCGCCCAGCACAAAGCCGGTGTGGGCACCGTTCAGGATGCGGACCTTGCGCTTCTTGTAGGGGGTCACATCGGGCACGACCATCACGTTCACGCCGGCCTTCTTGAACGGCAGCTTGTCCTCCAGGCCTGCAGGGCCTTCAATGACCCACACGCCGAACACTTCGCCCACGTCCAGCACGGTGTCGTGGTAGCCGTTGGCCTCTTCCATAGCAGCCAGCTCCTGCGGGTCACGGATGCGGCCCGGAACAATGCGGTCCACCAGGGTGGAGCAGAAGGTGTTGGCGTTGTTCATCCAGTCAATGAACTCGGCTTCCAGGTTCCAGTCCTTGGCGTAGTTGTTGCAGCACTTCTGCAGCTCCTTGCCGTTGTTGTCGATCAGCTCGCAGGAGAGGATCACCAGGCCCTTGTCGGCAGCGCCGTTGAAGGCCTTGTAACGCTCGTACAGCACGCGGGTCAGCTTTGCAGGGAAGCTGTTGGGGGGCACCTGGTCAAACTGGCTGTCGCCCTGGGTGTAGGCAATGCCGGCCTCGGTGGTGTTGGATACAACAGTTTCCAGATCCTCAGAGCGGGCCAGAGCCAGCACTTCGTCCCACTTGCCGTCAATGTAGGGGCACACGCAGTCGGACACGCAGGAGATCACGCGCTTGGCGTCCACCTTCTGGCCCTTCTCGCTGCCGCGCAGGTACAGGGTGTACAGGCCCTCCTGCTCGTTGATCCAGTCTGCCATCTGGGGGAAGTTGCCAATGGGCTGCACCAGCTTGACCTTGCCGTTGTAGCCGGCCTTTTCGTTGGCGATATCATAGAAGTAGTCCACGAATGCACGCAGGAAGTTGCCCTCGCCGAACTGCATGACCTTGACGGGTGCATCCTTCAGGATATAGCCGTTGTAGCCGGTGCCTTCCAGGACTTTGTAATTCAAAGTTTCCATTTCAATATTCTCCTTTTTAAAAAAGTCGCTTTGCTTTCTCCAGGGGGCCGCGTGCCCCTGTTTCTTATCCCTATTTTATGCTGTTGTATACAAATAAGTCAAGTGCTTTGTGCATCTTTTTTATTCCAAAAAGGGCGTTTTTACGCATTTCCATCGCTTTACACAATTTCATGGAAAAAAATTTGGCACTTTTTCAGTTGTATACATCGACTTTTTTCGGTATACTAAAGGCAAGGCAGCCTGCCCGAAACGGCGGACGCACCAACAGGCCCCTGTTTGTCTAATTCTTAACAAATTTTACGATCGAGAAAAGGAGTTATCGACCCATGAAAGCATTTATGGATAAGGACTTCATGCTCCAGTCTCCCACTGCTCAGCATCTGTATCACGATTACGCTGCTGGTATGCCCATCTGCGACTACCACTGCCACATCCCTCCCCGTGAGATCTACGAGAACCGCCGCTTCGACAACATCGCACAGGTGTGGCTGGGCGGCCGCAACCCGGACGGCAGCTATTTCGGCGACCACTACAAGTGGCGCGTGATGCGTTCCAACGGCGTGCCCGAAGAGTACATTACCGGTGACAAGCCCGACCGCGAGCGCTTCCAGAAGTTTGCAGAGGCTCTGCCCATGGCCATCGGCAACCCGATGTACCACTGGACCAACCTGGAGCTGCACACCTTCTTCGGCTACGACGGCGTGCTGAACGGCGACACCGCTGAGGAAGTGTGGAACCTGTGCAACGACAAGCTGCAGCACGATCCCAAGCTGACCGTCCGCGGCCTGATCGAGCAGTCCAACGTTGCTTTCATCGGCACCACCGATGACCCCATCGACAGCCTGGAGTGGCATCAGAAGATCAAGGAAGATCCCACCATCAAGTTCACTGTGGCTCCTTCCTTCCGCCCCGACAAGGCCATCAACATCAACAAGCCCGGCTTTGCTGAGTACATGGGCAAGCTGGCTGCAGTGGTCGGCAAGGAGAAGCTGGCCTGCATCGACTGCGTGACCGATGCCCTGACCAAGCGCATCGAGTTCTTTGCCGAGATGGGCTGCCGCGCTTCGGACCACGGCCTGGATTACATTCCCTACCGTGAGGCTTCCAAGGAAGAGGTCAACGCCATTTATCAGAAGGTGATGGCCGGCGAGAGCTGCACCGTGGAAGAGGCTGAGAAGTATCAGACCTACATCCTGGTGCACCTGGGCAAGGAGTATCACCGCCTGAACATTGCCATGCAGATCCACTACAACTGCCTGCGCGGCGTCAACCGCAAGATGAACAGCCTGCTGGGACCCGACACCGGCTTTGACATGATCAACACCTCCACCTGCGGCGGTGAGATCGCAGCCCTGCTGAGCAAGCTGAACGACACCGATGAGTGCCCCAAGACCATCATCTACAGCCTGAACCCCGCAGACTTCGATCAGATCGGCACCATTCTGGGCTGCTTCCAGAGCAGCGAGGTGCCGGGCAAGATCCAGCACGGTTCCGCCTGGTGGTTCAACGACCACAAGGTGGGCATGGAAGCTCAGATGAAGAGCCTGGCAAACCTGGGCCTGCTGGGCAACTTTGTTGGTATGCTGACCGACAGCCGCAGCTTCCTGAGCTACACCCGTCACGACTACTTCCGCCGCATCCTGTGCAACCTGGTGGGCCAGTGGGTCGAGGATGGCGAGTATCCCAACGATGAAAAGGCTCTGGAGAAGATCATCAAGGGCATCTGCTTCGACAACGCAAAGCGCTACTTTGCTCTGTAAGCATTGCCTTTGGGGTCCACCCCTTTCCTGAATCACGTCCGCCGCCCGCAGATGCTGCATCTGCGGGCGGCGGTTTTGTTTTGGGGCAAAGGCTTTTCCGGCTGCAGGTTTTATGCTACAATAGCGCTGTTGAGATCGACAGACAGGAGAACTGCCCATGCAATATTACGCTGCCCCCATGGAGGGGCTGACCGACCGGGTCTGGCGGCAGGCCCATCAGAAGTGGTTTGGCGCACCGGGTGCCCCCGCGCGCTGCTATGCTCCCTTTCTCTCGCCGCCGGAGAACCGGGTGCTCATCAAAAAGAAGATGGCCGAACTGGACCCGGCAGCCAACCCCGGCGTGCCGGTGATCCCCCAGCTGCTGGCCAAGGACGGCGAACTGGCCGCCTGGATGATCGGCGAGCTGCGCAGCCTGGGCTACACCGAGGTGAACCTGAACTTCGGCTGCCCTTCCGGCACCGTTACCGCCAAGGGCAAAGGCTCCGGAATGCTGCGGGACCCCGCCCGGCTGGACGCCTTTCTGGACGCCGTGTTTTCCCACGCCGGGGGGCCGGTTTCGGTCAAGACCCGGCTGGGCGTGGAGCGGGCCGAAGAGTTTGCCGCCATTCTGGAAGTCTACAACCGCTACCCCATCTGCGAGCTGACCATCCACCCCCGGGTGATGCGGCAGCTCTACCGCGGCCAGGCCGACCGCGCCGCCTTTGCCGCCGCCCTGCCCCAGTGCCGGATTCCGGTGTGCTACAACGGCGATGTGACCACTGTGGAGGACCTGCACGCCCTGGAAGCCCAGTTCCCGGCCCTGTCCGGCATCATGGTGGGGCGCGGCCTGATCGCAGACCCGGCCCTGCTGCGCAAAGCCTGCGGCGGAGCCGCGGCAAGCCGGAAAGAGCTGCGCAGCTACCTAGACGACCTCTACCACGGGTACACCGCCCTGTTCGGCAGCGCAGGGTGCGCGGTGAGCCGCATGAAGGCCCACTGGTTCTACCTCATCTCCTTCTTTGCCGGGGCCGACAAGCTGGAAAAACAGCTGCGCAAGGCCCGGGAACCGTGGGAATACGAGGTGGTGGTGAACCAGCTGTTCACTCTGCCGCTGGTGGAAAAATAAAAAATCCCGCTGCCTTGCAACCGGCAGCGGGACCGAAAAGGACAAAAAGCGGGATCAGACGTTGAGATAATTGCGCAGCATGGCCTGCAGCAGATCATCACGGTCTACCTTGCGGATCAGCGAGCGCGCATTCTTATAGGTTGTAATGTAGGTGGGGTCTTCGGACAGGATATAGCCCACCAGCTGATTGACTGGATTGTAACCTTTTTCCTTCAGCGCATCGTATACCTGCTGCACGATCTCATGGATTTCATAGTCCTTTTTATCGTGGATCGAGAAAATTGCCGTTGCATCGCCCACGGAATACACCCCCTTTGGATGAACTATAATTCATTGTACACGAATTGCGCCGAAACTTCAAGATAAGCACCCCGGATTTGCACATATTGCCCAATTTTGCAAAGAAGTTTCATGCAAGATGGAAAATGCAGCGCCGCCGCCGGGCGGCAAAGGAGGCCCCTATGCTCTACGGCATCGGCTGCGATGTCTGTGCCATTGCACACCTGGAAAAAAGCCTCAGCGGCCCCCATGCCGCCGCCTTTGTGCAGCGGGTGTTCGGCCCTGCCGAGCGCGCCGCCCTGGCTCTGGACGCTCCCCTGCCCGCCGGGCGCAGCGGGGCACACCGGCTGGCCAGTGCTGCGGCGGATTTTGCTGCCAAGGAAGCGTTTCTCAAGGCCGCCGGCACCGGCCTGCGGGAGCCGTTCCGCCTGTGCGAGATCGAAGCGGTCCGGCAGGAAAGCGGTGCCCCCGCCTACCGCTTTTCGGGCCGGACCGCCGCCTGGGTGGAACACCACGGCCTGACGGCCCACCTCTCGCTGAGCCATGACGGCGGCATGGCGCTGGCCTTCTGTGTGCTGGAAGCCCTGCCTCCGGAAACCTGAACCCTCCGCCTGCATAGAATGGAATACCCCCGCACTGCATAACCCGCCGCCCCGCTGCTCATACTGAGCGTAGAGCAGGGCCGCAGGGCCGCGCCGGGCGCATCACATAGCGGGGCGCAGCCCCCGGGCCGCAAATACAGGGAGGGAGATTCCATGGAGGTACACAGAGGAGAAGTTTTTTATGCGGACCTTTCGCCGGTGGTCGGTTCGGAACAGGGCGGCGTGCGCCCGGTGCTGATCGTACAGAACGAGATCGGCAACCGGCACAGCCCCACCGTGATCGCAGCTGCCATTACATCCCGGCTGGACAAAGCCCGCCTGCCCACCCATATCAACATCCGGGCGGCGGACACCGGCCTTGCCAAGGACAGCGTGGTGCTGCTGGAGCAGATCCGCACCCTGGACAAACACCGCCTGCGGGAGCGCGCCGGGCAGATCACCCCGGAAGATCAGCGCCGCGTGGACCAGGCACTGGACGTGAGCCTGGGGCTGAACTCGTACTGAACCTGACTGCAAAAGGGCCGGGGAGCATTTCCAGAATGCTTCCCGGCCCTTTCCCTTTTTGATTGACAATCCGCCAGAAACGCGCTATCCTTTTTGTATTCACACCCACAAAACACTGTCTGAGGAGAAGCCAAAAATGACCAACCGCACAAAGTCCCCCTCTTCCGCGCCGGAAGATTTCACCCTGTCGCTGGCCCTCGTGGATGCACTTCCGGTGCTGTTTTTCGCTGTCAGCATGGCGCTGGTGGCCCGGCGCTTTGCAAGCGTGCTGTTTGCCCTGGGTGCGGCCGTGATCGTGCTTGCCTCCTGCGGAAAAGTGCTGTGGAAGCTGCTGCTGGGCCTGCGCAGGCAGAATGTACCCTGGCTCAACCGCTACTTTATCCCCTGCCAGATCAGCGGCTTTGTACTGATCCTGCTCTCCCTGGTGTGGAACCTGCGCCGCATCCCCTGGGGCAGCCTGCTGATGCAGCTGACCCATTTCCCGAGTGTCGTCTTTTTCCTGCTGTGGCTGTGCGGAATGGGCTGCATGAGCTGGTACCGGAAGAACCGGTTTGACAATTCCCTCAAAGCCAACTGGACGGCACAGCTCATCAACACCGCTGCCCAGGGGGCGCTGCTTGCGGGGACCTGTTTGCTGTAAGGTTCCGCCCCCTCTTCATCCGAATCATAACCCCGTGTGAGAACACGGGGTTTGCAGAACGGCCCTGTAAGGGCCAT
>CAVIXY010000011.1:0-32367 GCA_963646665.1 Bacteroides sp. CAG:545 | reverse complement strand
GTGCGGCGCGGCAGCGGTGCGGTGCAGCTGACCGGAACGGTGCGCTTTTGCGCGGGAAACGGCCTGCTGCGGCAGGAGACGCAGCCTGTGCCAATGGTGTGGGATGCCGCCGCAGCGGCGGACTTCTGCACCCGGCTGCAGCGCACCGGCAGGGCCGAAATTGCCCTGCCGGGGGGCAAAAAGCTGGCGGCAGCGGTGCTTTTGGGGAATTTTGAAGAAAAAATACAGGTCGTTCATAAAAAAGACTTAAAAAATCTGGCAGATTATGCTAGAATAACTACGTTGTATGCTGGCCTTGCTCTGCGCACCCGCCAGCCGGGAGATGCCTACCGCCCCGCCGGGCGGCAGGTGCACAACCGGCTGCGCAAATGGATGAACGAAGCGGGCGTTCCGGCACAGCAGCGGGACACACTGCCGCTGCTGGCGGCGGGCAGTGAGGTGCTGTGGGTCTGCGGTGCAGGCTTTGCAGAAGGCTTTGCCCCGGACAGCACGACCACGCAGACCCTGCGGATGGAAATTGAAAACATGGAGGAAAACAATCATGAGCATGAACGATGATATCAAGACCGTTCTGGTCTCGGAAGAAGAGCTGAAGGCAAAGGTGGCTGAGCTGGGTGCCCGGATCAGCAAGGACTATGCAGGCACCAACCTGGTGCTGGTGTCCATCCTGAAAGGGTCGGTGGTTTTTATGGCCGACCTGATGCGCGCTGTGACCATTCCCTGCAGCATCGACTTCATGGTCGTTTCCAGCTACGGCGGCAGCAACACCACCACCAGCGGCCTGGTCAAGATCATCAAGGACCTGGACGGTGACCTGTCCGGCAAGGATGTGCTGATCGTGGAGGACATCCTGGACACCGGCGTGACGCTCTCGAAACTGGTGCCCATGCTTAAGATGCGCAATCCCAATTCCGTCAAGATCTGCACCATCCTGGACAAACCCAGCCGCCGCAAGGCCGACATCCAGCCCGACTACGAGGGCTTCCAGGTGCCGGACGAGTTCGTGGTGGGCTATGGCCTGGACTACGATGAAAAATATCGCAATCTGCCCTACGTGGGCGTTCTGAAACCCGAAATTTACGCAAAGTAAATTTCCACCAAAATTCATCCAGAACTGGAGTTGATTTTTTTGCAACCAAAGAAACCTCGCTTGAACCCGCTGATCCTGGCACTGGTGCTGGCCGCCGTGCTGATGGTGTGGTCGGTGCTGGGCGGCAGCGGCGACAGCAGCAGCTCGTCCTCCATGGCCTATTCCACAGCGGTGCAGTACTTTGAAAACCTGCAGGTGACCAAGTTCACGCTGGACCTCAACACCGGCGTGCTGACCATGAACCTGAAGGAGGGCAAGATCGCGCTGCCGGACACCACAGCCCAGAGCACGACCCAGTCCACCGGCGGGCTGCTGAGCGGAATGCTGTCCTCTTCTTCTACAGACAGCACCAGCGCCCAGAAAAACAGCGATGGCACGGTGACAGTGCGCTACCGCCTGCCCTATGCCTCCATGTTTGTCAAGTATGTCAACGATTATATCCAGGCCTACGATGCCGCAAACCCGGATGCTCCCATGGAGTATGATTATACCCCGGTCAAGGAGAGCATCCCCTGGATGGAGATCCTGTTCTACCTGGCCATGCTGGGCTGCACCGGCTTCCTGCTGTTCTCCATGATGCGCGGCGGCGGTGCCGGCGGCGGCATCATGAACGTGGGCAAGGCCAAGGTGAAGGACGAGCACGAAAACAAAAAGACGGCTACCTTTGCCGATGTGGCCGGTGAGGACGAAGAAAAGGAAGAGCTGAAGGAAGTTGTGGAGTTCCTGAAAAGCCCCGACAAGTTCAACTCTCTGGGTGCCCGCATCCCCCACGGCGTGCTGCTGGTAGGCCCTCCGGGTACCGGCAAGACCCTGCTGGCCCGTGCCTGTGCCGGTGAGGCCGGTGTGCCGTTCTACTCCATCTCCGGCTCGGACTTTGTGGAAATGTATGTCGGCGTGGGCGCATCCCGTGTGCGTGACCTGTTCGACAAAGCCAAAAAGACGATGCCCTGCATCATTTTCATTGATGAGATTGATGCGGTGGGCCGTCAGCGCGGTGCCGGCCTGGGCGGCGGCCACGATGAACGTGAACAGACGCTGAACCAGCTGCTGGTGGAAATGGACGGCTTTGAAGCCAACGATGGCATCATTGTCATGGCCGCCACCAACCGTGCAGATATTCTGGATAAGGCTCTGCTGCGCCCCGGCCGTTTTGACCGCCAGGTGTATGTGGGCCTGCCGGATGTGAAGGGCCGCGAAGAGATCCTGCGCGTCCACACCAAGAACAAGCCCCTGGCACCGGATGTGTCCCTCAAGGTGATCGCCCAGCGTACCGCCGGTTTTGCCGGTGCAGACCTGGAAAACCTGGTCAACGAGGCCGCTCTGCTGGCTGCCCGCCGCAGCCGCAAGGCCATTACCATGGAGGACATTGAGGAAGCATCCATGAAGGTGATGGCCGGCCCCGAAAAGAAGAGCCGCGTGGTCACCCCGGAAGAGAAAAAGCTCACTGCCTACCACGAGGCAGGCCATGCGGTGGCGGGCTTCTACTGCAAGCACCACCCCCGTGTGCATGAAATTACCATCATTCCGCGCGGCCAGGCCGGCGGCTACACCATGTACCTGCCCGAAAAGGACCGCAGCTATGTGACCAAGGGCGAAATGTTCGAGGACATTGTGTCCAGCCTGGGCGGCCGCGTGGCCGAGCAGCTGATCCTGGATGACATCTCCACCGGTGCTTCCAACGACCTGCAGCAGGCTACCAACATTGCCCGCCAGATGATCACCAAGTACGGCTTCTCGGAGCGGCTTGGCCCCGTGGTGTACGGCACCTCGCAGGAGGAGACCTTCCTGGGCCGTGACATTGGCCAGGGCAAGGGCTACAGCGAGACCACCGCAGCCGAAATTGACGGCGAAATGCGGGATATCATTGACGAGGCCTATGAGACCTGCCGCCGCACCCTGACCGAGCACATTGACCAGCTGCACGTCCTGGCCCAGGCTCTGATGGAGCGCGAGAAGCTCAACGAGCAGGAGTTCAACACCATTATGGCCGGTGGCAAACTGCCCCCGCGTGAAGGCGAGGAGCCGGCCCAGACCGTGCAGGCCGAAACTGCAGAACAGGCGGAAGCTGCAGAGCCGGCAGAGCAGGCACAGCCTGCTGAACCTGCCCAGCAGGCCGAGCAGATGCCGGTGGATGCCCCGGCGGAGGAAACCCCGAAAGCTGAGGATTAAACGCTGAAAGGAGCGAGTGTCGTGGAGGAAAATTTTAACCCGGTGGCCAGAACCCGAGCCAACTATTATACCCCCGGCAGCCCGGTGCAGTTTGTTTGCGTGGAGCTGCTGCGGGGCGATGTCAGCGGCGAAAACGCCGTTTGCCTGACCTTTAAGAATATTTCCCGCGTGACCCTGACTGCTCTGGAGATCCACTTCAAGTGCAAAGGCGTGGACGGAGTGATCCTGTGCGAGGACGAGTTTGAATACCGCGACCTGGAGGTAAAGCCCGGGGAACTGTTTGGCATGGACGATGCCGTGTTCATCACGGCCAAGGCCATTACCAGCGTGGATGTGTCGCTGTGCAACGTGTACAACGGCAAGCGGGTGGTGCACCTGGACGGCATCAAGCGTGTGCGTCTGCCGGCCCCCCGCCGCCTGACTCCGGAACTGCAGAAGGCGCTGGAAAGCCGTATGAACCGCACCGACCTGAAGTATCAGCCTCAGGTGTTTGAAAACGGCTGGTACTGCGCCTGCGGTGCCTTCCACCCGAAGGAAGAGGATACGGTGTACTGCTCGGAGTGCGGCTGCGACCGCATCCTGCTGCAGAACGCCCTGAACACTCTGCTGCAGCCGCAGAAGGAGACCCCGGACGACAGCGCTCTGGATACGCCGCTGGTGCCGGAAGAAGAGCCGACCCGTATCGTGGGTGCCTCCCAGGAGGAGCCGACCCGCATCGTGGGGGCAGGGGATGCACGCCCTGCCGGCCCTGTGCTGACCCCGCCGCTGGCCGATGACGCCGGGCACACCCGTGTGCTGGGCGGCGCAGGCATTGGTCCGGCTGCGGAAGAAGCCGAAGAAGAAGAGGAAGGCACCCGGATCATTCCGCCGGTTTCCCGCCGCGCACAGCCTGTGCGGGAAGAGCCGGACGAGGAATATTACGAGGACGAAGAGGAGGACGAGGAAGATGAGCGTGACGGCGTGGCCGAAACGCTGATCCGCTGGGTACCGCCCATTACCGCCATTGTGTGCGCTGGTGTGGCCCTGTGCGGCTTCATCTACTACCAGTTCTTGCTGTAAAAACAAACCGCTTGGGCGGAGGAGGCAAAACGCTTCCTCCGCTTTTTGCGCAAACAGGATTGTAAAGGAGAACCACCATGCAGGACGAAGCATTACAAGCTGCATTTGAGATCAAGGCGGCCTGCGATGAGATCAGCCGCAGGCTGCTGCGCTGGCATTGGGAGCAAAAACCGGGCAGCCACAGCCTGGACGCACTGCTCCGGCATATGGCGCAGCGCCAGAAGGAAAGCCCGGATTACTACGATCGGATGCCGGATCTGAGCGGCAAGAACAGCTGGCAGCAGCTGGATACCACCCTGTGTATGCGGGTGCTGCTGGACCCCGAAAAGGACGCGGCACGGCCCCTGGATCTGCTGGGGAACACCGCCCGCCCGGCAGCGGCCCGCCGCGCCTGCAACGCTGTGCGCACGGCCCGCAATGCGGCGGCCCATGCGGCAGATGCGCAGGATGCGGCCCAGGCTGCACTGCTGTTCAACGAGGCAATCGAAAGCCTGGAAGAGGGGTATGCGGGCACCGCTTTTCGGGAGACGGAGCTGGCGCAGTATTACCGGGAAGCCGAGCAGTTCCTGGAGCGGTGCGGTGCGCGGGAGCCTTCGGCCGGGCGCAGCCGCGCACCGGAAGCAAAGGCTGCCGCCCGCACCGCAAAACCCCGCACCGCCAAAAGCGGGTCGGCTTCCCGCTCCGGTAGCCGGGCAAATTCCGGCACCCGGAGCCGCAGCACGGCACGCGGCCGGCAGCAGAAGAAAAAAGCCGCAAAGGACCGGACCATTCTGGCGGTTCTGCTGGTGGTGCTGGTGCTGGGGCTGCTGATCCGGGCGGTTACCATGGGCGGGGCGCAGTAACAGGCCGGAACTTGCGGCTTCTTGTGCACAAGCAATAAAAATGCGGGGAGTGTCCCGGGACAAAACCGGGAATAAAGCCCCTTGAAGGATGTGCCAAAGGGACGTATAATAAAGCGGAGAAGCTGAAATCGTTTACACCAAAAGCACAGCACAGAGGGAGCAAGCAAAGCCATGACCATCAGTGACATTGCCAGAATGGCAGGGGTATCCAGTGCGGCGGTCAGCCGGTACCTCAACGGCGGGCCGCTCAGCGAACAGAAGCGCGCAGCGATCCATGCCGTAGTGGAAAAGACCGGCTACCGGCCAGATGCCGCCGCACAGACCCTGCGCACCGGGCGGATGCATCAGGTGGGCGTGATCGCCCCCAGCATCAGCTCCCAGTCTGTGGGGCAGATCACAGCAGGCATTGCCGAAGAGCTGGATGCCCGCAATTACCTGATGCTGCTGGGCAACACAGAGCTGGACGAGCAGCGGGAGTTGGGCTACCTTGCCGCCATGCAGCGCAACCACGTGGCAGGCATCATCCTGATGGGCAGCTACTACAGCCCGCAGCTGGCGCAGGCTTTCCAGACCTGCAGGGTGCCGCTGGTGGTTACGGGCCAGCACTTCCCTGAGGTGCCCTGCGTGTACAACGATGACCGCAGCGCAGCCCGGGAACTGGCACAGCGGATGCTGGCCCGCGGCCGCAAAAAGCTGGTGTACATCGGCGGCACCGAGCGAGACCAGGCTGCCGGGCTGGCCCGCCGCCTGGGGGTGCAGGATGCGCTGCAGGCCGCAGGGCAGCCTGCCGAGAGCCTGCCGCGCCTTTGCTGCAATGCCTTTACCATGGAAGAAGGCGAGCGCTGCATGGCGGAACTGCTGGCCTGCTGCCCCGAACTGGACGGTGTGGTCTGCGTGACCGACACGGTGGCGCTGGGGGCCATGCGCGCCCTCAGGGCCGCCCGCCGCCGTGTGGGCCAGGATGTGAGCCTGGCCGGCATCGGGGACAGCTGGGTGGGCAGCGTGACCGAGCCGGGGCTGACCACGGTGCGGTTTTATCAGAAGCAGGTGGGGGCCGAAGCGGCCCGGATGCTGCTGCAGATGCTGGATCAGCAGGAGCAGCGCGGCCCGGTGCGGCAGGTGACCCTTGGCTACAGCGTGGTGGAGCGCGGCTCCATCTGAGAGGAGAAACCGATGGAGCAAAAACTGATTTTTCTGGACATTGACGGCACTCTGCTGCCGCCGGGCGATATGCTGGTGCCCCAGAGCACGCTGGATGCACTGTACCGTGCCAAGGCCAACGGGCACAAGCTGTTTTTGTGCACCGGGCGCAACTACCGTATGACCGCGCCCCTGCTGGGCCACGACTGCTTTGACGGTGCAGTGTGCAGCGCAGGCGGCTATGTGCTGTGTGACGGGCAGGTGCTGGTGGATATTCCCATGGAGCCGGAGCTGGCTGCCGGGGTGCAGGCGGCGCTGGAGCGCCATGGCGTGGAGTGCACGCTGGAAGCCAAAGACGGGACTTTTGGCGGAATGCAGATGATCCAGCGCTGGAATTTTATCGAAAAGCCGGTGGGGGCTGTGAACAGCGAAGCCGAGCGCTGGCGCAAGGCCATGCGGGATGGCATGAGCATCCAGCCGCTGAGAGCCTATCAGGGGCAGCCAATCTACAAGATCGTGTTCATTGCAGAACAGGAACAGAATCTGGACGAGGCCAAGCGCCTGTATGGAGACCGGTTTGTTTTCTGCGAGAGCAAGCTGGACGCACTGGGAGCCGGAATGGTGAACGGGGAACTCATCAACCGGAAGTTTGATAAGGGCACCGGCATCCGGGCGGTCTGCCGTTATCTGGGCAAGCCGCTGTCCGACACCATTGGCTTTGGCGACAGCGACAACGACCTGCAGATGACAGACGTTGTGGGCATCAGCGTGTGCATGGGCAATGGCTCGGAACACCTGAAAAAGCTCTGTGACCGCATTGCACCTTCGGTTTATGACGATGGCATTGCCAGAGAGTTTGCGGCGCTGGGCCTGATTTAAGGACAAACCCTCTCCGTTTTTTCTGCGTAATTTACCTCTTCCGAAAGGGAGAGGTTTTTCTTTTGGGTTAAATCGCAAAAAGCTCCCCCTTTCGGGGAAGCTGGCAGACTGTGAAGGTAGCAAAAAAGCACCTGCAAAACCAATTGCAGGTGCTTTTTTTGATCGGAATGAATTTTAGTAGTGCAGATCGTCCGCGGTCAGTGCTTCCAGCACGGGCAGCATGGCGGCTGCTTCCGCCTTGGCAGCGGGCAGGTCCATGTCGCGGTAGTTGCCGCATTCCACCTCGCTGGCACCGGGCACAGCGCCCTCAAAAGCGGCCATGAAGCGGAAGGAATCCACCGTCAGCTGCAGCGCTTCGGCCGGGGTCAGGCCCCGGGTCAGCAGGTAAAAGCCGGTGCGGCAGCCCATGGGACCAACGTAGATCACACCGTCCTTCACGGCGCTGTTGCGGGCGTAGGTGGCAAACAGATGCTCCAGCGTATGCGCCGCGCCGGTGGACAGGTAATCGCCCTGGTTGGGCTTTTTCATGCGGATGTCCCAGGTCAGCACATCGCCGTCCTGGCGGCTCAGGTGCATGCCGCGGTCCAGCTTGGTATGGTCCACGCAAAAGCTTGCAATGCGTTCCATCAGCGGCACCTCGCTCAGGCCTGCAGGCTCTGCACGCTGCCGTGTGCGCAGTCCACAGCGATCATCAGGCCATCGCGGATGTGGCTGGTGGCACCAGCAGCACCCACCACGGTGGGCTTCAGCAGGGCCTTGCCGGCGATGGCAGCGTGGCTGTTCAGGCCCGGCTCTTCCACGATCAGAGCGGCAGCGTCACGCACATAACCCAGCATCTCGTTGGTGGTGGAAGGCACCACCAGCACCATGCCGGGCTTGAACTTGGCGCGCACTTCTTCCAGGGTACGGCAGACGCAGGCCTTGCCGGTGGCGCTGGTAATATCGGCACCCTCACGGCCCACGCCCACACCGGTGGCCAAGCAGTTGCCCACCATGTGGATCTTGATCATGTTGGTGGTGCCGGACACACCCACCGGCACGCCGGCGGTCACAACAGCCAGCTCGCCGTTGTGCAGGTAGCCGTTCTCCTTGGCCAGAGAGGTGGACATCTCGATCAGTTCATCGGTGCTGTGGGCCAAGGGCATCATCAGCGGGGTAATGCCCCAGCTCAGGGCCAGCTGACGCTGCACCTGCTCCTTCATCACGCAGGCAATGATGGGCTGCTCCGGGCGGTACTTGCTCAGCAGGCGGGCAGTGGTGCCGGACTCCGACACGGTGACGATGGCGGCGGCGTTCACGTCCTTGGCGGTCAGGCAGGCAGCATGTGCGGTTGCATCGCTCACGCTGATCTTGCCATTGTTGGCTTCCACCAGGCGGCCGCGCAGGTAGTGGTTCTCCTGTTCGGTACGCTCTGCAATGGCAGACATGGTCTTGAGAGCCTCCACGGGGTAGGCACCGGCAGCGGTCTCACCGGACAGCATAATGGCAGAGGTGCCATCGTAGATGGCGTTTGCCACGTCCGAGATCTCGGCGCGGGTGGGGCGGGGGTTGACCATCATGCTGTCCAGCATCTGGGTAGCCGTTACGATGGGCTTGCCGAAGGAGAAGGAGCGGTCGATGATGGTTTTCTGGATGCCGGGCAGCTCGGTGAAGTCGATCTCCACGCCCAGGTCGCCGCGGGCAACCATGACGGCATCGGCGGCAGCCAGAATGCTGTCGATGTTGTTCACGCCCTCGCGGTTCTCGATCTTGGCGATGATGCGGATGTCGGAATCGTACTCGTTCAGCAGGTTGCGGATGTCGTACACGTCCTGTGCGGTGCGCACAAAGGAAGCGGCGATGAAGTCGAAGCCCTGCTGCACGCCGAAGATGATATCATCGCGGTCGCGCTGGCTCATATACGGCATGGACAGATGCACGCCGGGCACATTGACGCCCTTCTTGTTCTTGATCTTGCCGTTGTTCAGCACCTTGCACACGATGTCGGTGTCGTTCACGGTCTGGACCTGCAGCTTGATCAGGCCATCGTCCAGCATAATGGTGCCGTCGGGCTGCACGTCCTGGGGCAGGTCCTTGTAGGTGATGGAGCAGATCTCCTTGGTGCCTTCCACGTCACGGGTGGTCAGGGTAAAGAGCTGGCCGGCTTCCAGCATTTCCACACCGTTCTTGAAGTCCTTCAGGCGGATCTCGGGGCCTTTGGTGTCCAGCAGAGCAGCTACGGGCAGGCCCAGCTCCTCACGGATGGCCTTGAGCTTTTCCAGGCGGCCCTGGTGCTCCTCGTGGGAGCCGTGGGAGAAGTTGAAGCGGGCCACGTTCATGCCGTTGGCAACCAGCTCACGCAGAACGCCCTCTTTGTCCGTGGAAGGACCCAGGGTGCAGATGATTTTCGTTTTTCTCATTCAAAATACCTCCGTCTACATTCTCACGCTCTATTTTGCGGCAAGCCGTCCGCTGTCCTGCAGACAAGTTGCACACGACCAACGGGGGCAGAACGCCCCCATACAGTGGGTTGGGATCACTGGCAAAGCAAAAATCCGAAACTTTACCAACTACTATTATAATCGCTCCTGTGCAAGAGAGCAAGAGAAATTTTAGGTTGAATACAACTTTTTTGGCGGATGTGGCCGTACCGACAAAAACAAGCGGTTCTTCGCGCGTTTTTGAAGAGCCTGCCCAGACGGGATCGTTAAAGAAATGGCTAAGATTCTGCCCCGGCGGACAGTGTGCGCCCGGGGCAAGCGGGCCTTGCATCCGGCGTGCGTTTTGCTTATAATAGGAACAGGAAGTATCACTATTCCGGGAGAATGCTTCCCGGAGAAAAAGGAGTGACCTATATGGAAAAACGTGTTTTTCTGATCGTTCTGGATAGCTTTGGCATTGGCGCAGAGCCGGATGCCGCCGCCTTTGGCGATGAGGGCACCAATACGCTGGGGGCCATTGCAAAGCACCCCAACTTCAATTGCCCCAACCTGCGCAGGCTGGGGATGTTCAACATTGACGGCGTGACGGCCGGCGAAAAGGCCGAAGCCCCCATCGGTGCCTTTGCCCGCCTGCAGGAGCAGAGCATGGGCAAGGACACCACCATCGGCCACTGGGAGATTGCCGGTGTGGTCAGCCCCAAGCCGCTGCCCACCTTCCCCAATGGCTTCCCCGATGCACTCATCCACGATTTTGAGGAAAAGACCGGCCACAAGGTGCTGTGCAACAAGCCCTATTCCGGCACCCAGGTGCTGAAGGACTACGGCGAGCAGGCCATGAAGGAAAACGCCCTGATCGTGTATACCAGTGCCGACAGCGTGTTCCAGGTGGCGGCCAACGAGGAACTTGTGCCGGTGCACGAGCTGTACCGCTACTGTGAGATCGCCCGTGAGATGCTCAAGGGCGAGTACGGCGTGGGCCGTGTCATCGCGCGCCCCTTCCTGGGCCATACCGCCGACACCTTCTACCGCACCACCAACCGCCACGACCTGAGCCTGAAGCCGCCCCGCGCCACCATGCTGGACCTGCTGAAAGATGTCGGCAAGGACGTGATCGCAGTGGGCAAGATCTTTGACATCTTTGACGGCGAGGGCGTGACCGAAAAGATCAAGACCACCGGCAACACCAACGGCATTGCCTTTACCAAGGCCCTGCAGACCCGCGATTTTGAGGGCCTGGCCTTTGTCAACCTGGTGGACTTTGATATGCTGTACGGCCACCGCCGCGATGTGGCGGGTTACGCGGCTGCCGCCACCGAGTTTGACCGCTTCCTGGCGGACTTCATCCCCGGTATGCGGGAAGGCGACCTGCTGATGGTCACCGCCGACCACGGCTGCGACCCCTCCTACACCAAAACCACCGACCATACCCGTGAGTATGTGCCGTATCTGATCTGCGGCAAGGGCGTCAAGCCCGGCACGGACCTGGGCACCCACCTGTGCTTCGGCACCATTGCCCAGACCATCTGCGAGTATCTGGGCGTGGATGCTTCTTCTCTGGACGGCAAGAGCGTCTGGAACGAGATCAAGGCATAAGGACTCTCAAACCAAAAACTCCCGGTCTGCAGTGCAGACCGGGAGTTTTTGGTTGTGGTTGTGCGGTCAGGAAGCCTGGTTCTGGGAAGCAGCATCCATAATGGCTCCCAGAATGGTGGAAGCGGCATTGTAAATGGAGGATGCGGCCTGTTCCTGCGTGGGCATGGAGAGGGAAGGAGCTTCCGCATCCCCGCCGGTCTCACCGCCCTCCGCGGGGGTCTCGGCCGGGGTTTCCGGCTCCTGCGGTTCGGTGGCAGCGGGTTCTTCTGCAGGCTGCTCCTCGGCAGGTGTCTCATCCGCCGGAACTTCTTCCGCCGGGGTCTCCACGATCACGCTTTCAGCGGATTCTTCTGGCACCGATACAGCGGCATTGGGGTCGGTGCTGGGGGTGTAGACCTCCGTCTTTTCCGGGGACTGGCTGGTGGAGCTGACCGTGCCTTCGCCACCCAGAACTGCCGCAATCATCTCCTTGGCCTTGGCCACGGCGGCGTTATCCGGCTTCATTACGTAAAGCTTCTGCCCCTTGGCGGAGTAGCACTGGGTGCTGGTGGCGGAGGAACCGGTCACGGTGTAGCTCTGAATGTCCCAGTCGGCCAAGTCGCTCAGCTGCATCCGCACCAGCGCACTGATTTGATCCTGGGAGAAGTTGGTCACAAAGCAGTCCGCTGCGGCGTCCATGATCTTGGAAAAACCCATGAGCAGGGCAGGGGATTTGATCTTGTTCAGCATGGCATCAATCACCTTCATCTGGTTGATGCCGCGCTGGATGTCGCCGGACGCAAAAGCGTGGCGCTCCCGTGCAAAGGCCAGGGCGGCCTGCCCGTTCAGGTGGTTCCAGCCTTCCACAAAGGTGGTGGGGTCGTAGTAGCCGGGGCTGCCCACCGAGGTAAAGGCGTAGTCGGAGTAAACGTCCACGCCGCCCAATGCATCCACAATGCTCATAAAGCCGGCAAAGTTGATGCGGACGTAGTGGTCTACGGTGATGCCGTAGAGGTTGCCCAGGGTGGCCATGCTGGTTTCCACGCCGTACAGACCGGCATGGGTCAGCTTATCCTTGCTGTTGGTGCCGGCCAGATCCACGTAGTAGTCGCGGGGGGTGTTGATGAGCGCAACCTGCTTGGTCTGGGGGTTCACCACGGCCAGAATGTTCACATCGCTGCGGGCTTTTTCGGTCAGCTCGCCGCGGGTGTCCACGCCGCTCAGGTAGACCACGAACGGCTCCTTGGTGATCTTATTGGCTTCTGCACCCGTCAGCAGGCCGGAGGTCATGCTGCCCAGGGCCGAAAGCCCCTGCTGCGCCCAGACGCAGCCCAGCGCCATGGCGGCACACAGGAACACCGAGAACACGCGGGATACGGTGCCCGGCACCTTGTATTCCTGGCAGCGCTTCACCAGCAGCCACAGCAGCGCCAGCAAGGCAGCCAGCACCACAAGATACAGCACCGGCAGCATCTGAGTGCGCCAGAGCTGCACCAAAGCGGCCACGCTCAGCACGGCCTGCACGGCCAGCAGCACCCGGCCGAAGGTGGTGGGGGCGGCGGCACCGCTGCCGGAAGCAGGGCGATGGCCCTGAGGGGCCTTGCCCGGCTTCTTATGGGGCGGGTCGTTCTGTCTGTGGGGAGCGGGGTCCGGCGGAGTTTCCGAGAAAAAGGCGGAGCTGTCCACCTCAACGGTGCGGTTGCCCGTGTCATCAGCCTTGCGGTGAATGCGCCGCAGGGAACGGTTGTTTTCATCCTTCATGGAAAATTCTCCTTTTTGCTCAGGCAGCAGGAACAATGGTCAGCACCGCGCGGGCGGGCAGACAGGTTGCAGTCTGATCTTCGTGGGAAATCCAGCCAAAGCCTTCACAGATGTGATCCGGGCAGGGGGAATCCACAAAGCGGGCTGCGCCGTCCTGCACCTCGATGTGCACCGTGTAGTAACCGGTGTCCACGTCATAGGTATCATTTTTGTCCAAGGGAATGTACAGGGTGGTGTTGCTGTCGCCGTAGATCAGCTCGGCCCGCAGCGCGCTGCTGCCTGCGTGTGCATTGCGCACCACTAGCAGCACGGCGGCTATGGCCAGGATCACTGCGGCAAACACCAGGTTCGTCCAGAGTTTTTTGTGTTGTTTCATAGGGTCAGTCCTTGATCGAAAGCTGTTCCAGTTCGGCCAGCCACAAAGCTGTGCAGGCATCGCTGGGCATACGCCAGTCGCCGCGGGGCGAAAGGGTCACGCTGCCCACTTTGGGGCCGTCCGGCAGGCAGCTGCGCTTGAACTGCTGGGCAAAGAACCGCCAGTAGAAATTGCGCAGCCACTTGTACAGCACGCTGTCCGGGTATTCGGGGCGGCCTGCAAAGGCGGCCTTTGCCAGCCGGAAGATCTTGGCCGGGCCAAAGCCGAAGCGCAGCACCTGGTACAGGTAAAAATCGTGCAGCTCGTAGGGGCCCACCAGATCCTCGGTTTTCTGCGCGATCTCGCCGTTTTTGGCGGGCAGCAGCTCCGGGGAAACGGGGGTATCCAGAATGTCCAGCAGCACGGTGCGCAGGGCAGCGGTGGCGGCAATGTCGGCTTCGTACTGCACCAGGTGGCGCACCAGCGTTTTGGGCACACCGGCGTTCACGCCGTACATGCTCATGTGGTCGCCGTTGTAGGTGGCCCAGCCCAGAGCCAGCTCAGAAAGATCGCCGGTGCCCACCACAAGGCCGCCGGTGCGGTTGGCGGTGTCCATCAACTCCAGGGTGCGCACGCGGGCCTGGCCGTTTTCAAAGGTCACGTCCAGCACGCTTTCGTCCTGGCCGATGTCCTTGAAGTGGCTGTGCACCGTGTCGGCAATGTCGATTTCTTTGAAGGAAACCTGTAGCTCCTCGCACAGGATCTCGGCGTTGCTGCGGGTGCGGTGGGTGGTGCCGAAGCAGGGCATAGTTACGGCCAGCACGTCCGTGGTGGGGCGGTCCAGCTGCTTCATGGCGCGCACGGCCACCAGCAGGGCCAGGCAGCTGTCCAACCCGCCGGAAATGCCGATGACCGCCGTTTTGGCGTGGGCGTGCTCCAGCCGCTTGGCCAGGCCGTCTGCCTGCATCTTCAGGATCAGCTCGCAGCGCTCGGCGCGGCGCTTGGGGTCGCTGGGCACAAAGGGGGCCGGGTCGATCCAGCGGGTCAGCACCGTTTCGGCGGGCTGCAGGTCGAACTCCACGGTGGTGTAGCCATCGGTGCTCAGCTCAAAGCTGGTGTTGCGGGCGCGCTCGGCCTCCATGCGCTGGCAGTCGATCTCCGTTTCGGCGGTGCCGCCTGCAAAGGGAGCGGTCTCGGCCAGGATCGTACCGTTCTCCGCGATCAGGTCGTGCCCGGCAAACACCATGTCCTGGGTGCTTTCGCCGTGCCCGGCGGAGGCGTACAGGTAGCCGCACAGCAGGCGGGCAGACTGGTTTGCCACCAGTGCCCGGCGGTATTCGGCCTTGCCCACAGTTTCATCGCTGGCCGAAAGGTTGGCAATGACGGTGGCCCCGGCCAGGGCGTGGAAGGTGGACGGCGGCAGTGCGCTCCACAGATCTTCGCACAGCTCCACGCCCAGCACAAAGCTGGGCATCTGGCGGCAGCGGAACAGCAGGGACGTGCCAAAAGGCACCTGCTGGCCGCAGACGGAGATCACTTCCACCTCGGTGCTGCCGGGAGTGAACTGACGCTTCTCGTAAAATTCGCCGTAGTTGGGCAGGTAGGTCTTGGGCACAAGGCCCAGCAGCTGCCCATGGCACAGCACGGCAGCGCAGTTGTACAGCTTGCCGTGCACCAGCAGAGGCAGGCCCACCAGGGCCACAGTGTCCAGCTCCCGGCTCTCGTCCAGCAGCGTCTGCAGTGCGGTCAGCGCGCCCTGCTGCAGGGTGCGCTGCAAAAACAGATCGCCGCAGGTGTAGCCGGTAAGGCAGAACTCGGGGAATACGGCCAGCTTGACCCCGCGGGCCGCGGCATCGCGCAGCGCTGCCAGGATCTGCTGGGCATTATAGGTGCAGTCCGCCACCCGCAGGGCAGGGGAAAAGGCGGCTGCTTTCAAAAAACCATCTTTCATCGGAGGATTTTCACATCCTGTCTTTCAATGTTGACTGCAAGGCATTGCAGTGCCCATAGTATACCACAAATGGGCGCAAACGGAAAGTAACAGCTTGGTAAAAGAACTGTGACAAAAATAAAAAGTTCCCACACAAAAATTTGTGCAGGAACCTGTTGTTTCAAAAACGGAAAATGAGATGGACCGTAAGCCGGGTTCTGTATTAAACGACGATCTGTCTAGACCTGCCATTGCTGACAGGTTCGTGCCGCCTTCGAGACACGCGAGCAGCGCTGTACGTCCCATATAGGCGTTGCTTCCGGTAGGGTTTACAAAGCCGCATGGTCACCCATGCGCTGGTGAGCTCTTACCTCGCCGTTTCATCCTTACCGCATTGCTGCGGCGGTTTGTTTTCTGTTGCACTTTCCCTGAGGTCACCCTCGGCTGCCGTTAGCAGTTACCGTGCTCTGTGAGGCCCGGACTTTCCTCAGAGCGGTCAAAGCCGCCCCGCCGCCGTATGTTCCACTCATTTTCCGCTCCCCATGATACCATAAAAAAACAAGATTTGCAAGCAAAAGCGTTTTTTGCTATACTAACTGTATCTGTTTTTAAGGCAAGGGAGGGGTGCGTGTGCGCCTGTATTTTACGGTGCCGGGCACCCCGCAGGGGGCAAATGGCACGCTTGTGCGCAATTTCCTGCGGCAGTGTGCCGTTTCCACGGAGCTGGCCCGGGCGGTCAAATTTCAGGGGCAGGGCTTTTGGGCGGACGGGCAGCCGGTGCTGGCCAACCGCCGGATCTTCCCGGGGCAGACGCTGGCCTTTGACCTGCCGCCGGAAGCGCCGGGTGTGGCCCCGCAGCCGGAGATCCCGGTGCGGGTGGTGTACGAGGACGCCTTTGCCATCGTGCTGGAAAAGCCGCCCCACCTGGCGGTGCACCCCACCCTGAACTACCCTTACGGCACCCTGGCCAACGGCTACGCGGCCTGGGCGGCGCAGCAGGGCAAAAGCCCGGTGTTCCGCCCGGTGAACCGCATCGACAAGGATACCAGCGGCCTGGTGCTGGCCGCCAAAAACACCTATGCGGCTCCGCTGCTGGCACAAGGGGTGGAAAAGCTCTATTACGCCATTGTGGAAGGGGAGCTGCCCCTTGGCCCGGGTGTGATGGATGCCCCCATCGGGCGGCAGGCGGGCAGCATCATTGGCCGCTGCGTGACGCCGGAGGGCAGGCCCAGCCGTACCGAGTATACCATATTAAAGGTACAAAACGGCCTGAGCCTGGCTGCCTGCGTGCCGGTAACTGGCCGCACCCATCAGATCCGCGTGCATTTTGCGTCCATCGGCCACCCGCTGGCCGGGGACGACCTTTACGGCGGCCATCGGGACCGCATCGGGCGGCAGGCACTGCACTGCGCGCGGCAGACCTTCCGGGTGCCGGTGTGCACGGAGATGCCGGACGGCATCTGCATCCAGGCCCCGGTGCGGGAAGAGAGCATGACGCCTGTAACCGTGGAAAGCCCGCTGCCGCCGGATATGGCTGCACTGCTTTTGTGAAAAACGTGAAAAGTAAGTGAAAGAAGTGCCCAAATTTTGTGCAGACGCTTGTTTCAATGCGGACAGGGTGTATAATAAACTGAGAGCAACCTGCTGTCTGCCGCCGCTGCGGCCAAGATGTGCGGGAGATCGCTGCTGCATCTGAGGGCAAAATTGCGTTTGCCGGGCAGCGGCAAGGAAGGAGAAAAACCTTTTGATCGAAGAGAAAACAAAGGAACCGCAGACAGCGGAGCCTGCGCAGCCATCCGGCCAGCGCAGGCAGAAGCTGCGGTCCATATGGGCGCAGCTCCAGTGCAGGGGGCTTTTGCGCCGGCACAGGCTGCGCCGTAAAACGCAGCATCATGTGAACGACCTGTCCCAGAAGCTGCGGCAGAACCCGGCAGTCCTTATCGTGGGCGAGCTGCTGTATGCGCTGGGTTTTTCCACGGAATATGTATTTGTGCGGGCGGGCCGCGCCGTGCGCCATGCCGCCCTGAGCCTGCTGCACTGGGGGCAGACCGCACTGACCAACACGCTGTCCATTGCCTTCCCGGGGGCGGCCCAGATGTTCCGGGATCTGTTCGGGCCGATCATTCTGCTGTTCCGCGGCATGGTTACGCTGCTGGTGCACGCGCACCGCATCCGGAAGCAGCAGGGCCTTGGGGCAGCCGTGCGGGCCAGCGGCCATTACCTGGCCAGCGGTGTGCGCCGCAACATAAAAATGCTGCCGCGCATGGCCATGTACATTCTTCCGGCGGCGGCGCTGGCCGGAATGCTTACCGTATTTGACTACACCATTCAGCAGCCTTATGCGCTGGAAGTGCAGGTGAACGGGCAGACCGTGGGCTACGTGGCCAACGAGGATGTGTTCAACTCCGCGCGGGAGGCGGTGCAGGAGCGTATCAGCTATGCAGGCACCGATAAGACCGAGTGGACCGTGGAACCCACCTATACCGTGGCCGTCTCCCACACCGTAATGGATGAAAACTCCATGGCAGACGCCATCCTGAAAATGTCCAGCGATGAGATCAGCCAGGGCACGGCGCTGTATCTGGACGGCGAGCTGACTGCCGTGTGTGCAGACGGCACCGAGCTGCAGAGCTACCTGAGCAGCCTGCTGGAACCCTATGAGGACCCGGACGACTCCAACGTGACCGTGGGCTTCAACAAGGAAGTGGTGCTGGAAAACGGCATTTACTTCAATGAGAGCTTCCAGGATTATCAGACCATTGAAGAAAACCTTTCCGGGGTGCAGCAGCAGGAAAAGATCTATACCGTGCAGGCAGGCGATACCCTGTGGGGCATTGCCCAGAAAAACGACCTGACCTTCCGGGAGCTGTGTGCGCTGAACCCCAGCTTCAAGGGTGCCCCGCTGACCGAGACTTCGGAGATCAAGCAGGGCGATGAACTGATCGTGACCAAGCAGGAAGCTCTGCTGGAAGTGCGCATCACCAAGGTGGAGACCTGGCAGGAAGAGATCCCCTACACCACCGAGACCACCAAATCGGACGAATACGCTTCCGGCACCAAAAAGACCGTGCAGAACGGTGAAAAGGGCATCCGCAGTGTGACGGCACAGCGCGTGTACGACACCAACGGCGTGCAGCTCTCGCAGCAGATCCTGAGCACTGAGGTGGTCAAGGAGCCTGTGACCGAAAAGATCGTGGAGGGCACCAAGAAAGCATCGTCCAGCAAGACGACCTACATCACCGGCAGCGGGCAGTTCATCTGGCCGGTGCCGAATTACTCCTACTGCTCGCGCTGGTATGGCAGCGGCCACAAGGGTGTGGATATCTGCGCCCCGGCGGGTACTCCCATTTACGCCTCGGCGGGCGGCACCGTGACCAAGGCCGGCTACAACAAGGCCGGTGCGGGCACTGGCTATGGCTACTCGGTCATCATCAGCCACTCCGGCGGCTACACCACCGTGTATGCACACTGCATCTCGCTGGTTGTCAAGGCAGGCCAGACGGTGCGCCAGGGCCAGCTCATAGGCTATGTGGGCAGCACGGGCCGCTCCAGCGGCAACCACTGCCATTTTGAGATCCGCCGCAACGGCACTTATATTTCCCCGCAGACGGTGTTCAACCGCAGCAGCTACCGCAACCGATAAATCACGATAAGATAAAAGGAGAGATCATTTATGGCTACCCCTCACATCAGCGCAGAAAAAGGCGATTTTGCCAAGACCGTCCTCATGCCCGGTGACCCCCTGCGGGCAAAATTCATTGCAGATACCTTCCTGCAGGATGTGCGCCAGGTAACCGGCGTGCGCGGGATGCTGGGCTTTACCGGCACTTACCAGGGCCGCCCCATCAGCGTGATGGGCAGCGGCATGGGCATGCCCTCCATCGGCATCTATTCCTATGAGCTGTTCAAGTTCTACGATGTGGACAACATCATCCGCATCGGCTCTGCCGGCAGCTACACCGACAAGGCCAAGCTGTTTGACGTGGTGCTGGCCACCGGCGCCGTGAGCGAGAGCAACTATGCCCGGGTGCAGAGCGGTTTTGAGGGCGATATCACTCTGCCCAGCCAGAGCCTGAACGACAAGCTGCGTGCTTCTGCCGCCAAGCAGGGCATTCCTCTCATCGAGGGCAACATCCACTCTGCGGATGTGTTCTACCGCCAGCCTTCCGATGCCAAGCCCACCTACTGGGAAAAGCTGCGGGATGAGCGCGGCTGCCTGTGCGTGGAGATGGAAAGCTTTGCTCTGTTTGCCAATGCGAAGGTGCTGGGCAAGAATGCGGCCTGCGTGCTGACCATTTCCGACAGCTTTGTGGCCCCGGAGGTTACCACCGCCGAGCAGCGCCAGAAGAGCTTTACCGACATGATGAAGGTGGCCCTGGGCGCAGAATACTAAACGCCAAAATCAGAACGTTCAGCGCGGTTTGCCTGCAAAAGGCCGGCCGCGCTGTTTTGACCCCGGAAAAAGGAGAAAATGCTATGACGAATCTGACACTGGAAGAAAAAAAGGAACTCATCCGCATGGCACTGGCTGCACGGGAAAAGGCTTACGTGCCTTACTCGGACTTTATGGTGGGCGCTGCCCTGCGCGCCAGGGATGGCCGCATTTACACCGGCTGCAACGTGGAAAACGCAGCATTCACCCCCACCAGCTGTGCCGAGCGCACTGCCCTGTTCAAGGCCGTGGCGGACGGCGTGACCGAGTTTACCGACATTGCGGTGGTGGGCAGCCGCCGCGGCGAGGTGAACAAGCAGATCACCTCGCCCTGCGGTGTGTGCCGCCAGGCGCTGTTTGAGTTCGGCGGCCCGGAGCTGAACGTCATCATGGCAAAAAGCCCGGATGATTTCATTGAGCGCAGCATGGACGAACTGCTGCCCTTCGGGTTCGGGCCTTCCAACGTGGCAGGCAACAAGGCGGTAGAGGAAAAATAAGCTGCCGGCTTTGCAAAATGCGGATAAGACCGGAAAAATTTGTTTAAAAGTAATACTTTTATCTGATTTTTACAAAAGATTTGTAAAGATTTTGTAATCGGAATTTGCTTGCATCTGACGGTTCTTCTCGTTATACTGGAGCCAGTAAATGTGCCTTTGCGCGCATTTCATTCTTTTGACGTGATTTTTTAAAATAAAGGAGAGTTTCTTATGAAGATTTCTCGTCGTAACTTCCTGGCTGTGGCCGGTGCTGCTGCTGCCGCTGCTGCCCTGACCGCTTGTGGCGGTTCTTCCGCTTCCTCTACCAGCACTGCTTCTTCTGCAGCTGGCTCTACCGCCGCTTCCTCTGCTGCTGAAGGCGACAACAAGATCGCCAAGGTTGCCCTGGTGTGCGATACCGGTACGATTGATGACGAGAGCTTCAACCAGTCCTGCTGGGAGGCTGTTACCAGCTACATGGGCGATGACTGCCAGTACTACCTGCCTCCGCAGGAAGCTTCCGATGAGGACCGCGAGACCATGATCCGCACCGCCGTCAACGATGGCGCTGAGGTGGTTGTCTGCGTTGGCTACCTGTACGGTGCTTCTCTGGCATGGGCTGCTGACCAGTACCCCGATGTCAAGTTCATCGCTGTGGACGTGACCAAGGGCGACATCGGCACCGATGAGATCCCCGCAAACTGCTACTGCATCACCTTTAAGGAAGAGCAGGCAGGCTACCTGGCAGGCTACGCCATCGTCAAGGACGGCAAGACCAAGCTGGGCTTCCTGGGCGGCATGGCTGTTCCCGCTGTTATCCGTTTCGGCTACGGCTACGTTCAGGGCGCAGATGCTGCAGCTGCTGAGCTGGGACAGAACATCGAGATCAACTACTTCTACGGCGGCCAGTTCTACGGCGACGCTAACATCACCTCCCGTATGGAGGGCTGGTACTCCAACGGCACTCAGGTCGTCTTCGCATGCGGCGGCGGCATCTACACTTCTGCTGTTGAGGCTGCTCTGAAGAACAACGGCTACGTCATCGGCGTTGACGTTGACCAGAACTACATCGGTGCAAACGGCGTTGCTGACGGTACCTACGCTTACAACCCGTTCATCACCTCCGCTATGAAGGGCCTGACCGAGGCTGTCAACACTGCTCTGGCCGATATCGAGGCTGGCAGCTGGGGCGACATCGCTGCTTCCAACGGCAACTTCGGTCTGGAAGACGGCGATTACGTCGGCCTGCCCACCGATGCAGACAGCTGGAACTTCGAGTCCTTCACCACCGACGAGTACGAGGAAGTCAAGGGCAAGATCAAGAGCGGCGAGATCGTTGTGGACAACAACTCCGACGACGCAACCAAGCCCACCGTCAGCGAGTTCACCACTGTCAACTACATCCAGTAAGACATTTTCTGGCAGGCATGCCTGCTGATGAAATTATAAGTCCCTTTCAAAACAGGGTGCTCCCCAGGCAGGAGCACCCTGTTTTTGTATGCACAAAAGCAGGAAATCTGAAAAAAATTTTTCGGGCAGAATGCAATATAAGTCATACTTTTATCTGTACTTTTCGCCAAAAATGAAAAAAGCTGGATGCAAATTGTCGAAAATCAGGTATAATGAAAGATAGAATAGTATAGGTGTCGCTATGGCACGAAAGGAGAGTGAGCAGATTGGCAGAGGATTTTGTGATCGAGATGCTCCACATTACCAAGGAGTTTCCTGGTATCAAGGCAAACGATGATATCACCCTGCAGCTGCGCAAAGGCGAGGTGCACGCCCTGCTGGGCGAGAATGGCGCCGGCAAAAGTACGCTGATGAGCGTGCTGTTCGGTCTGTACCAGCCGGAAGCTGGTAAGATCCTGAAAAATGGCAAGGAGGTCGCCATTCGCAACCCCAACGATGCCAATGCCCTGGGCATTGGCATGGTGCACCAGCATTTCAAGTTGGTGGAATGCTTCAGTGTGCTGGACAACATCATTCTGGGCGTGGAGCCGAACAAGATGGGCTTTTTGCAGAAGGCCGAGGCCCGCAAAAAGGTCATGGCCCTGAGTGAGAAGTACGGTCTGCGCGTGGACCCGGATGCTCTGATCAGTGATATTTCGGTGGGTATGCAGCAGCGCGTAGAGATCCTCAAGATGCTGTACCGCGACAATGAGATCCTGATTTTTGACGAGCCGACCGCTGTGCTGACCCCGCAGGAAATTGATGAACTGATGGAGATCATGCGCGGGTTCAAAAAGGAAGGCAAGTCCATCCTGTTCATCACCCATAAGCTCAACGAGATCATGGCTGTGGCAGACCGCTGCACCGTGCTGCGCAAGGGCAAGTACATGGGCACTGTGGACATCAAGGATACCACCAAGGAAGAGCTTTCCCGCATGATGGTGGGCCGCGATGTGCAGCTGCAGGTGGAAAAGAAGCCTGCCAACCCCGGCAAAGTGGTGCTGGACGTGGAAGGCGTTACCATGCACAGCGACCAGCGCAAAAAAGACCTGGTCAAGGACGTTACCTTCCAGGTGCACGCAGGCGAGATCGTCTGCCTGGCGGGCATTGAGGGCAACGGCCAGACCGAGTTCATCTACGGACTGACCGGCCTGGAAAAGCTGACCAAGGGCAAGATCACCCTGGACGGCAAGGACATTACCCACGAGAGCATCCGCCAGCGCTCCAAGGAAGGCATGAGCCATATCCCGGAGGACCGCCACAAGCACGGCCTAGTGCTGGACTACAGCCTGGAAAACAACATTGTGCTGCAGCGCTACTGGCAGCCGGAATTCCAGAAAGGCGGCTTTATCCGTTCGGACAAGGTGCGGGAGTATTCCGACAAGCTGATCGCGCAGTACGATGTGCGAAGCGGCCAGGGCAGTGCCACCACGGTGCGCAGCATGTCCGGCGGCAACCAGCAGAAGGCCATCATCGCCCGCGAGATCGACAGAGACCCCAAGCTGCTGGTGGCTGTGCAGCCTACCCGCGGCCTGGATGTGGGTGCCATTGAATACATCCACAGACAGATCGTGGCTGAGCGCGACAAGGGCAAGGCCGTGCTGCTGGTGAGCCTGGAGCTGGACGAAGTGATGAACCTTTCGGACCGAATCCTTGTGATGTACGAGGGTGAGATCGTGGGCGAGTTTGACCCCAAGACCACCACCGTGCAGGAGCTGGGCCTGTATATGGCAGGTGCCCGCAAGCAGGGAAAGGAGAGCAAATAACACATGAACAAGAAAAAACTTTCCCACGGCAGCCTGAATAGCTCCATTACCAGTGTGCTGGCGGCTCTGTTGTGCATCCTGATCGGCCTTGCGGTCGGTTTTCTGGTGCTGCTGGCCATCAACCCGGCACATGCCTGGAGCGAGGGCTTTACCCGTATTCTCAAGGGCGGATTCTACGATGCCCCCTACGGCATCGGCAAGGAGCTGGCCAACGCCGCACCCCTGATCATGACCGGCCTTTCGGTGGCCTTTGCCTTTAAAACCGGCCTGTTCAACATCGGTGCAGCCGGTCAGTACACACTGGGTGCCTTTGGTGCCCTGTACTGCGCCATCATGCTCAAGCTGCCCTGGTTCGTCTGCCTGATCGCCGCCACCATCCTGGGCGGCATCTGGGGCGCGATCCCCGGCTTCTTCAAGGCCTACTTCAACATCAACGAGGTCATTACCTCCATCATGTTCAACTGGATCGGCCTGTACCTGGTCAACGAGCTGATTTATCAGAACGGCACCGGCCCCATGTACGATGTGCGCAACACCCGTACCCTGAACCTGAGCAAGAATGCAGACTACGCCCAGTCCATCATCCCGGACTTCGGCCTGAACAAGCTGTTCCAGACCAACAGCACTACCATTGCCATCTTCCTGGCAGCGCTGGTGGCCGTTCTGATCTGGGTGGTGCTGAACAAAACCACCTTTGGCTATGAGCTGAAAGCCGTTGGCCTGAACAAGAACGCTGCCCGCTACGCCGGCATCAATGAGAAGAAGAATATCATCCTCTCCATGGCCATTGCCGGTGCACTGGCCGGTTTTGGTGCGGGCCTGTACTATCTGTCCAATGTGTCCCAGTGGAACCCGCTGAACTCCACCAGCCTGCCGGCCATGGGCTTCAACGGCATTTCCGTTGCGCTGCTGGCAAGCTCCAACCCCATTGGCACCATCTTCTCGGCCATCTTCATTTCCCACATCTCGGTCGGCGGCTCGTTCCTGTCCACCAAGTATTACCCCACTGAGATCTCGGATCTGATCAGCGGCATCATCATCTATCTGTGTGCATTCTCCATGCTGTTCCGCGGCAAGATTCACGCACTGCTGTTCAAGAATGCCGACAAGACCAATGTGAACGCAGAGCCTGCTGCTCCTGCAAAATCTGCAACCGAAAAGGAGGGCAAGTGATATGCTGCTTCTGATCAAATATACACTGCTGTATGGCATCGTGCTGATGCTGGTGGCTCTGGGCGGTATGTTCAGCGAACACTCCGGCATTATCAACATCGCACTGGAAGGCATCATGGTCATCGGCGGTGTGGCAGGTGTTCTCACCCTGACCATGCTGCCCGCCGGAATGCCCACGTTCCTGGTGGTGCTCATTTCCATCCTGGTGGCAGCCCTGGCCGGCATGGTCTACAGCCTGCTGCTGGCCTTTGCCTCCATCAACCTGAAGGCGGATCAGACCATCGGCGGCACGGCCCTGAACCTGCTGGCCACCGCTATTGCCGTGGTCATTGCCAAGTATTTCAGCGACAGCGGCAGCGCCAAGCTGAACTACTCCAACAAACCGTTCCTGTTCAGCATTGGCGGGCTGGAACTCAGCGTGTTTGTGCCGCTGGGCATCCTGCTGCTGATCGTCAGCTACATTGTGCTGTACAAGACCCGCTTTGGCCTGCGCCTGCGCGCCTGCGGTGAGCACCCCCAGGCAGCCGATTCCGTGGGCATCAACGTGTACAAGATGCGCTATGCCGGTGTGATCATTTCCGGCGCACTGGGTGCCATTGGCGGCATGGCCTACATTGTGCCCCCGGTGCAGACCTGGAACTTTGAGGTGGGCGTGGCCGGTGCAGGCTTCCTGGCCATGGCCGTTATGATCTTTGGACAGTGGAAGCCCTTCAACATCTTTGGCGCGGCCATATTCTTTGCCGTGTTCAAGAGCCTGGCCAACATTGCAGACTCCACCTTCCTGGCACAGCTGCACTGGTCCAGCAACATTTACAACATGATGCCCTTTGTGGCGTCCATGGTGATCCTGGCCTTTACCTCCAAGAACAGCATGGCCCCCAAGGCCGAGGGCATCCCCTACGACAAGGGTTCCCGCTGATTTTTACGGGTTCACTGCAGAAAAACTCCGGGCGCAGCTGCTTTTTCGGGCAGTTGCGCCCTTTTTGTCTAACTTTGGACAAAATTCACAGAAAAAACTTGCTTTTGATTGAATTTTTGCTATACTGAGACTATAATGTCATACTATTTCGACAGGAGCGTGAAGTTATGCGCATTTATGATCTGATCGCCAAAAAGCGCGATGGCGGCACCCACAGCCGCGAAGAACTGGAAACCATCGTCAACGGCTATGTGGCCGGGGATGTGACCGACTATCAGATGGCAGCCTGGATGATGGCCGTTTATCTGCGCGGCATGACCGATGAAGAGACCGCCGAGCTGACCGATGTGATGGCGCACAGCGGCGTGATGGTGGATCTTTCACCCATTCCGGGCATCAAGGTGGACAAGCACTCCACCGGCGGCGTGGGCGATAAGACCACCTTGGTCATTGCCCCCATTGTGGCAGCCTGCGGCGTAAAAATTGCCAAAATGAGCGGCCGGGGCCTGGGCCACACCGGCGGCACCATCGACAAGATGGAAAGCGTGCCCGGCACCAAAACCGCTCTCTCGCAGGAAGAGTTCTTTGCACAGGTCAACAAGATCGGGCTGTCGGTCATCGGCCAGAGCGAGGGCATTGCCATTGCGGATAAAAAGATGTACGCTCTGCGGGACGTGACGGCTACGGTCAGCTGCATTCCGCTCATTGCGTCCAGCATCATGTCCAAAAAGCTGGCCTCCGGTTCGGACGCCATCCTGCTGGATGTGACCACCGGCACCGGCGCTTTTATGAAAACCGTGGAGCAGAGCATTGAGCTGGCCAAGCTCATGGTGTCCATCGGCACCCACCATGGCCGCCGCGTGGCCGCTATGATCACCGATATGGACACCCCGCTGGGCCACAACATCGGCAACAGCCTGGAAGTGATGGAGAGTATGGACGTGCTCAAGGGAAAAGGCCCTGCCGACCTGACGGAAGTGTGCCTGCAGCTGGCAGCCAACATGCTGGTGCTGGCCGACAAGGGCACCCCCGCCCAGTGCCGTGCCATGGCGCAGGCTGTGATTGCGGACGGCTCTGCCTTTGCCAAGTGCAAGGAGATGTTTGCGGCCCAGGGCGGCGATACCCGTGTGCTGGACGACTACAGTCTGTTTGAAAAGCCCGCTGCAAGCTATGAGCTGCTGGCCGAGCAGGATGGGTACATTGTGGCCAACGATGCCGAGAAGATCGGTTCCGCCAGTGTGCTGCTGGGGGCCGGGCGCCAGAAAAAGGGCGATCCGCTGGATTTTGCTGCCGGCATTACCCTGCACAAAAAGCGCGGCGACTATGTGCACAAGGGCGAGAGCCTGGCTACCTTCTATGGTGCGGCGGATAAGTTTGAAGCCGCTGCCGCCGAGTATCGCAGCGGCCTTGCCTACGGCCCGGAGAAGCCGGAAGAAACGCCGCTTGTGTACGCCCTGGTGACCAAAGACGGCGTAGAGCGGTACTGATCCTCTCAGCCTGCGCACTGCATTTGCAGCCAGCTCCCCCGAAAGGGGGAGCTTTTTGCAGCCTGCTGCCCGACAGAAAAAGGTGCTTTGTCTGAAAAATGGCAGAGATTTGAGCATTTTTTCGTATTTGCGGGATAAATGGTAGACCTTTGTGTCGGGATGTGCTATACTGTGCTGTATTCGCGTTGTTCCGGGCAAGGAACACGGAAAGAGAAAGGACTTGTTATGAAGATCATTCTGGTGGGCGGCGGCAAGGTTGGCACAGCGCTTGCGCGGCAGCTCAGCGAGGAAGGCCACAACGTAACGGTTGTGGACACCAACAAGGCACGTGTGGAACACCTGACCGAGAGCTATGACGTGCTGGGCATTGTGGGCAATGGCTCATCCATTACCACGCTGGCCGAAGCGGGCATTGAAGATGCGGATGTGTTCATTGCAATCACCGGTTCAGACGAGCTGAATCTGCTGTGCTGCATGTTTGCCAAAAAGGCGGGCCACTGCCACGCCATTGCCCGTGTGCGCAACCCGTCTTACAGCCACGAGCTGGATTTTATCAAAAAGCAGATCGGCATTTCGGCCATTATCAACCCGGAAATGGCGGCGGCCAAGGAGATCTCCCATCTGCTGCGGTTCCCCGGTGCCAGCAAGATCGACACCTTTGCCGGCGGCCGTGTGCGGCTGATCAAGTTTGCCCTGACGGCGGCGCAGGGGCTGGACGGTGTGGCCATCCGCGAAATTCCCACCCGGCTCAAAAGCGACATCCTGGTGTGCGCCGTGGAGCGGGATGGCGGAGTGATCATTCCCAACGGCAACTTTGTGCTGCAGACCGGTGACCAGGTCACCTTCCTGGCAACGCAGGAAAAGGCCCACGAGTTCTTCCAGCGCATCCACATGCCGGTGCAGCCGGTGCGCAATGCCCTGATTGTGGGCGGCGGTGCCATTGCGTTCTACCTGAGCCAAGAGCTGATGGAAAACCACGTGCGGGTGCGCATTGTGGAGCGGGACGCCGAGCGCGCCCAGGAACTGGCCGAGCAGCTGCCCGGTGCCCAGGTCCTGAACGAGGACGGCTCCAACCGCGAGTTCCTGCTGTCCGAGGGACTGGAGTCCACCGAGGCCTTTGTGGCCCTGACCAACATTGACGAGGAGAATGTGCTGCTGACCTTGTTTGCCAAAAAGCACTCCCACGGCAAGCTGGTAACCAAGGTGAACCGCCTGGAGTTTGACGACATTCTGGCCGGGCTGGATCTGGGCAGCGTGGTGTACCCCAAGTACATGACCTGTGACTACATCGTGCAGTATGTGCGCGCCCTGCAGAACGAGGCGGGCAGCAACATCAAAACCCTGTACCGCATTCTGGACGACCGTGTGGAAGCGCTGGAGTTCACGGTGCACGAGGAGAGCAAGGCTACCGGCGTGCCCCTGAGCCAGCTGCACCTGAAAAAGAACCTGCTGCTGTGCTGCATCACCCGCGGCGACCGCATCCTGATCCCTCGCGGCGGCGACCAGATCCAGGTGGGCGACAACGTGATCGTGGTCACGCTGGAGCATGGCCTGCACGACCTGCGGGACATTGTGGAGAGCTGACGGAGGCGGGCTATGAATTATGCAATCGTGTTCCGCCTGCTGGGCTATATTTTAATGATCGAGGGTGCCCTGCTGCTGCTGCCCGCTGCCACCAGTCTGCTTTACGGCGAGTGGCCTGTGCTGGCGGTGTTTCTGCTCACGGCAGCAGTCAGTGCGGGCATTGGCTTTGCACTCCGGGCCATCAAACCCCGCAGCAAGGTGTTCTACATGCGGGAAGGCTTTGCGGCCACGGCCCTGAGCTGGATCGTCATTTCGGTGGTGGGCGCGGTGCCCTTTGTGCTCACCGGCTGCATCCCGAACCCGGTGGATGCCTTGTTTGAAACGGTGTCCGGTTTTACCACCACCGGTGCCAGCATTCTGCCCGCTGTGGAAGGCCTGCCCAAGGGCATTCTGCTGTGGCGCAGCTTCACCCACTGGATCGGCGGCATGGGCGTGCTGGTGTTCCTGCTTTCGCTGCTGCCGCTGACCGGCGGCTCCCACGTCAACCTGATGAAGGCCGAAAGTCCCGGCCCCCAGGTGGACAAGCTGGTGCCGAAGGTGCAGTCCACGGCCAAGATCCTGTACGGCATTTACATTGTTCTTACGGTGCTGGAACTGGTGTTCCTGCTGTTCGGCGGAATGCCGCTGTTTGAAAGCCTGCTCACGGCCTTTGGCACGGCGGGCACCGGCGGCTTTGGCTTTAAAAACGACAGTTTTGCCAGCTTTTCGCCCTATATCCAGTGGGTCGTGACCGTGTTCATGATCCTGTTCGGCGTCAACTTCAACGCCTACTTCCTGCTGCTGATGCGCAAGTTCCGCCGTGCCGCCGCCAGCGAAGAGGTGCGCGGCTACTTTGTCATCATCGCGGCAGCCGTTGCCGTGATCACCGTGAACATCCACAGCCTGTACAACAGCTTTGGCGAAGCGCTGCGGCAGGCAGCGTTCCAGGTAGGGTCCATCATCACCACCACCGGTTTTTCCAGCTGTGATTTTGACCTGTGGCCCACCCTGTCCAAAGAGGTGCTGGTGGCGCTGATGTTCGTGGGTGCCTGTGCCGGCAGCACGGGCGGCGGCATCAAGGTCAGCCGCTTTCTCATTCTGGGCAAAACACTGGTCAAGGAGCTGAAGCAGGCTCTGCACCCCCAGGTGGTGGCCCCGGTGCGCATGGACGGCAAACTGGTGAACCAGGAAACCATCCGCACCACCAACGTATTCATTGCCGCTTACATTTTTATCTTTGCGGCGTCCCTGTTCTTCATCAGCCTGGACGGTTTTGATATGGTGACCAACTTCACCGCCATTGCTGCCACCCTGAACAACATCGGCCCGGGCCTTGCACAGGTTGGCCCCATGATGAACTTTGGCAGCTTTACCAACCCGGCCAAGCTGGTAATGATCTTTGACATGCTGGCAGGCCGCCTGGAGATCTTCCCCATGCTGGTGCTGTTCCTGCCGGATACCTGGCGCAGATTCTGATAGATACAAAAGAAAAAGCCATCTGTGCTTTCCTGCTCATGCCGAGCGTTTGGAAAGCTGCAGATGGCTTTTTTGCGAACCCTCTCAGTCATCGCTGCGCGATGCCAGCTCTCCCGAAAGGGAGAGCTTTTTATGCGTAAGGGTCAAATGCATAAAACCTCGCCCCTCGGGGGGAGGTGGATTTGTGAAGCAAAGACGGAGAGGGTTTTACACCTCTACTTTTTCCTGTGCCCGGTACTGCAGTGCCTCCAGCAAAGCGTCCTCATCCAGCAGGGACTTTCCCGCCAGATCTGCCACGGTGCGGGCCACCCGCAGGATGCGGTCGTGTGCCCGGGCCGAAAGACCCAGCGTGTCGTAGGAAGCCCGCAGCAGCTGCTCGGCCCCGGGGGTCATGCGGCAGATGCGCCGCACCTGCCCGGCGGTGAGCTGTGCGTTGCAGCGCACGCCCTCAAACCCGGGGGCGGCGTAGCGCTTTGCCTGCACGGCCCGGGCCGCCAGCACCTGTTTGCGCAGGTCGGCGCTGCTTTCGGAAGGGGCGGCGGTGTGCAGCTCGTCAAATGCGATGGGGTCCATTTCCACGCACAGGTCGATGCGGTCCAGCAGCGGGCCGGACACCCGGCTGCGGTACTGCCGCACCGCGCTGGGGGAGCAGGTGCAGGGCCGGGTGGGGTGGCCGTAGTAGCCGCATTTGCAGGGATTCATGGCGGCCACCAGCTGGAACCGGCTGGGGTAGGTGGCACTGCCTGCAGCCCGGCTTACGGTGATCTGCCCATCCTCCAAAGGCTGGCGCAGCACTTCCAGACTTTCGCGGGAGAATTCCGGCAGCTCGTCCAGGAACAGCACGCCGCAGTTGGACAGGCTGCACTCGCCGGGCCGGAACTGGGTGCCGCCGCCGGCCAGAGCCGCCGCACTGGCGGAGTGGTGCGGGCTGCGGAAGGGCCGCGCCGCGATCAGCCCGCGCCCCTGGGGCAGCTGCCCGGCAATGGAGTAGATCTTGGTGGTCTCCACGGCTTCTTCCCGGGTGAGGGGCGGCAGAATGCCCGGCAGGCGTTTGGCCAGCATGGATTTGCCGGTGCCCGGGGCACCCATCAACAGCACGTTATGCCCGCCCGCAGCCGCGATCACCATGGCCCGCCGCGCCAGCGACTGGCCCATGACGTCTGCAAAATCCGGCACCTGGTTCCAGGCATCGGCGGGGTCAAACGGCACAGCAGCCGCAGGGGACAGGGGCCGCACGCCCCGCAGGGCGTCCACCACCTCCCGCGCGGTATGGGCAGGGTAAACGGCCATACCCTCAGCGCAGGCTTCGGCAGCCTCGGCGGCATTTTCGGCCGGAACATACAAGGCATGGATGCCGTTTTCGGCAGCAGCCAGCGCCATGGGCAGCACACCGGACACCGGCCGCAGGGTGCCGTCCAGCGCCAGCTCGCCCAGAAAGGCGGCGTCTGCCGGCACATCTTCCAGCTGGCCGCTGGACATCAGCACCGCCAGCAGCAGGGGCAGGTCGTATACCGGGCCGGTTTTGCGCACATCGGCGGGGGCCAGGTTGACCGTAATGCGCCGGTCCGGGAACTTGAACCCCAGGTTCTTGATGGCGGCGCGCACGCGGTCGGCACTTTCCCGCACGGCAGAATCCGGCAGGCCTACAATGGAAAAGGCCGGCAGCCCGCCCGAAACATCGGCTTCCACCGCCACGGCAAAGCCGCTCAGGCCGCGCAGACCAAAGCTTTTGGTAACCGAATACATGGTGCTCCTCTCTGCTCTGCGTCCCCGCGCAGGCACGCTTGTTTTTCTCAAAAATGGAAAATGATGGAATGCTCCGCCATCCTTCGACAGCATTTTTTGCTTACGTCCATTATAGTGGAGGGCAGGAAAGATGTCAATGCAGCGGAAAGGAGAGCAAGAGAGCATGACAGGAAAAGAATATTGTCGGTACATTCGCAGCTATTCGGAGCTGGAGGGGCTGCAGCGCGCGCACACGCTGCTTTATTGTGCGGCCACCGTGCCGCAGGGGGTGTTGGCGGAAGTGCGCTGGGAGCAGGGCGGCTTTGTGCGCCGCAGCAGGGTGCTGACCCCGCCGGGCAGCTTTGCCCGGGTGATGCAGCTGCTGCGCTACCTGTGCGAAAACAGCATCGGGCTGGAACAGTGGCTGGATGTGCTGGACGATGCCCGCCAGCCCTACCAGCGCCTGGAAGAGGACGAAGATGCGGATGTTTTGCAGGGAATGGCCGGAAAAAGCGGCACCTTTTGTGGCATTTGCTGATTTTTGCCGGAAAATCTTGGTGCAGATTACGCAATTGACACGTTGGACACAAGAGTTTATATTATAAGTAGGCTTATCAAACCAATTTCCTTTTTTGCGGAAAAATTTACAAAAGGTAAGGTGTGCAAGATGTATTTGGATGAATA
>CAVIXY010000010.1:0-33402 GCA_963646665.1 Bacteroides sp. CAG:545 | reverse complement strand
AGCGCATAAAAATACCCCCAATACTGGGTGTCCAGTATTAGGGGTACATATCAAATGTGTGCCGGGGTTTCTTGGTGCGACCGGGAGGATTCGAACCTCTGGCCTTCCGGGTCGGAGCCGAACGCTCTATCCAGCTGAGCTACGATCGCATATTCAGTGTAAAGTAGTATAGCACAGCCGCGCAAAAAATGCAAACAGAAATGTTCGCCCTGTTTTTCCTTTCTTCCTTTTGTTATAATAGGGGCATATATCCCGACAAGGAGGTTTTTGCATGGGTCTGTTTACGCCGCAGCAGCTCAGCAGTCTGAACGAGCTGGAACTGCTGGTTTACCGCTACATCATCGAGCACCCGAACACCGTGCCGTTCATGCGCATCCGGGAACTGGCGGCGGAAGCGCACGTTTCCACCACCACGGTCCTGCATTTCTGCAAAAAGATGGGCTGTGACGGCTACGCACAGTTCAAATGGAAACTCAAAGAGCAGGTTGGTTCCACGCAGGAATCCCGCCTGCCGGACACACTGACCGAGCTGCAGAATTTTCTGCAGCGGGTGGGCACCCCGGAATACGATGCCGCGCTGGACGAAGCTGCCGGTATGATCGCCCGTGCCGAGCGGGTGTTTTTGGTGGGCATCGGCAACTCCGGCAGCATGGCAGACTATGGTGCGCGGTATCTGTCCAACCTGGGCAAATTCGCCCTGGGGGTAACCGATCCCTTTTACCCCATCACCGTCACCCCCAACACCACCATTGCCGCCGTGATCCTGTCTGTATCCGGCGAGACCCGGCAGGTCCTGCATCTGGCCCGGCAGCTCAAGGAGAAAAACGCCAGCCTGATCGCCATTACCTGTTCCAGCCAAAGTTCTGCCGCAAAGCTTGCAGACATTACCCTGCCGTATTACAGCTCCGTGCACCGCGTGACCACCGAAAGCTACGACCTGACCAGCCAGATGCCCGCGCTTTATCTGCTGGAAGCGCTGGCCCGCCGGGTGTACAACCGCCTTCTGGAGTGACCGCAAGGTGCTTCGTCATTTTGTACAGATGTTTGTATCTAAGTGCAGAAAAAACAAGTTGTTTTTTCTGCACATTTTTGTTTTTTGCCGCGCCAAATCAGCTGACATTGCCGCCGTTTCTCCGTATAATGAGGACACAAAGCAACCCGTATCTGTGGAAAAGGAGAGAACATCATGGCAAACAAAATACGTGATTACGCCAAGCTTGCTTCGGACATCTGTGATGCCGTTGGCAAGGACAACATCATCAGTGCGGCCAACTGCGCCACCCGCCTGCGTCTGGTGCTGAAAGAGACCCCTTCGGAGGAAGTGACAAAGCAGATCTCCGCCATGCCCGCCGTCATCAAGGTGATGGAAAGCGGCGGCCAGTATCAGATCGTCATCGGCACCCACGCCAAGGACGTGTACGAGGCGCTGGCCCAGCTGCTGGACCTGACCGAAACCGAAGCCGCCCCGGTCAAGCAGGGGCTGGGCAGCCGCATCATTGCCACCATGTCGGCAGTGTTTGCGCCTTTCATTTACATTCTGGCAGCCGCCGGCCTGGTGCAGGGTGCACTGATCATCATTACCCACTTTGCTCCTGCCTTTGCGGACACCGGCACCTATGCGGTGCTGAGCTTCATCAGCTGGACGCCCTTCACCTTTATGCCCATCATGATCGCGGTCACGGCCTCCAAGCACTTCAAGTGCAACACCTTCATTGCCATGTGGTGCTGCATGGCCCTGACCAATCCCGACTGGGCCGCCATCGCTGCCCGCATTGCAAACGGCGAGACCATCAGGTTCCTGGGCCTGCCCATGGCGCAGACCACCTACACCTCCAGCGTGCTGCCGCCGCTGTTTTTGGTGCTGGTGCTGAGCTATCTGGAACGCTGGCTGAATAAGCACGTGCCCGATATTGCCAAGGCCCTGGTGGTGCCCTTTGTCAGCGCCGTGATCATGGTGCCCCTTACCATCTTGGTCATTGGCCCCGTATCCGATGCCTTTGCCACCGGCATTGCCAACTGCTACAACTTCCTGGCCAACAATGTGCCCGCGCTGGCTGCTCTGCTGGTGGGCGGCATCTGGCAGGTGTTCGTCATCTTCGGCGTGCACTGGGGCGTTACCCCCATGAACGTGGCCAACTTTGCCAAGTACGGCTGCGACTCCTTCCAGGCTTTCCAGACCTGTGCCGTCATTGCTCAGGCCGCTGCCTGCTTCGGCGTGGTGCTCAAGAGCAAAAAGTCTGCCACCAAGAACGTGGCCCTGTCTGCCGGCCTGACCGGTATCTTCGGCATCACCGAGCCTGCCATTTACGGTGTGACCCTGCAGTTTAAAAAGCCCTTCGTGGCCGGCTGCATCGGCGGTGCCATCGGTGCATTGATCATCAGCTTCTTCAACACCAAATACTATGTTTACGCCGGTCTGCCCGGCCTGCTCACCACCGTGAACGCCATCAGCGATGCCAACCCCTCTTCCTTCACCGGCATGATGATCGGCGTGGCCGCTACCATTGTCATCACCATTCTGCTGGTGCAGGTAATCGGCTGCGGCGATGAGACCGAGAGCAACTAACAGCGAGGACAACCATTTATGCTTTCTGAAAACTTTCTCTGGGGCGGCGCAGTGGCCGCTCATCAGCTGGAAGGCGCCTGGGACGCCGATGGCCGCGGCCCCTCCGTCAGTGACGTGATGACCGCCGGGGCGCTGGGGGTGCCCCGCCGCATCACCGATGGCGTGCTGCCCGGGGAACGCTACCCCAACCATGAGGGCATCGACTTCTACCACACCTACAAAGAGGACGTGAAGCTGTTTGCCGAGCTGGGGTTCAAGTGCTTCCGCACCTCGATCTCCTGGAGCCGCATTTTCCCCCGGGGCGATGAGCAGCAGCCCAACGAGGCCGGCCTGCAGTTCTATGACGATTTGTTTGACGAACTGCTGAAGTACGGCATTCAGCCCGTGATCACCCTGAGCCACTTTGAAATGCCCTATGCACTGGCCAAAGAATACGGCGGCTGGATGAACCGCAAATGCATCGACTTCTTTGTGCACTACGCCGTAACCGTGATGGAGCGGTACAAGGACAAAGTAAAATACTGGATGACCTTCAACGAGATCAACAATCAGACCAACACCGCCAACGACATCTTTGGCTGGACGAACTCCGGCGTGAAGTTCTCGGACTATGCCAACCCCAAAAAGGCGCTGTATCAGGCCGTGCACCACGAGCTGGTGGCCTCGGCGCTGGTGGTGCAGAAAGGCCACGCCATCAACCCGGACTTCCAGATCGGCTGCATGGTGGCCATGGTGCCCTACTACCCCTATTCCTGCAGCCCGGATGACGTGATGATGGCGCTGGAGTCCATGCACGAGCGGTACTACTTCTCGGACGTGCACTGCCGCGGCCACTACCCCGCCTATGCCAGGGCCGAATGGGCCCGGGAGGGCACCGCTCCGGTGATGGAACCGGGCGATGAGGCCATTCTGGCCGCCGGAACCGTGGATTACATCGGCTTCAGCTACTATATGACCAATGCCGTGCGTGCCGACACTGCCGCCGCCAACGATGGCCTTTCGGGCGGCAACGCCCACACCGTGCCCAACCCCTACGTCAAGGCATCGGAGTGGGGCTGGCAGATCGACCCCGTGGGCCTGCGCTACGCCCTGACGTCTCTCTACGAGCGGTACGAAAAGCCGCTGTTCATTGTAGAAAACGGCTTTGGTGCCATCGACCAGCTGCAGCCCGACCACACCTGCGATGACAGCTACCGCGTTGCCTACCTGCGTGCCCACATCCAGGAAATGAAAAAGGCCGTGGAGCTGGACGGAGTGGACCTGCTGGGCTACACCCCCTGGGGCTGCATTGATGTGGTGTCCTTTGGCACCGGCGAACTGCGCAAGCGGTATGGCTTTATCTACGTAGACCGCAACGATGACGGCACCGGCACCGGAAACCGCTATAAGAAAAAGAGCTTTGACTGGTACAAGCAGGTCATTGCCACCAACGGCGAGGACCTGGGCTGACACCCGCCTGATCTGCACAAAACGAACAGGAGCCGCTGCGCAGGCTGCAGCGGCTCCTGTTCTTATGTTAAAATGTGGTTAGAAGATGGCAATCAGAAATCCGGATCGTCCCAGTTGATGGACGGCACTGCATTGAGAACATTCAGCAGCTGCTGGATGTTCTTTTTCAGTTCAAACGGATTGATGGGCGGCAGGTCGCTTGCCTTGATCTGCTCCGTGCCCAGCATTTTTTTCAGGCACATGACCAGCCAGCGGACGTCATACTGGCCCTGGTACAGCGGCATCACCTTGCGGTCGATGCCGGTCAGGCCGTAGGCCGCCATCATTGCAGTGCGCACGCTGGTTTCTACCGTGAACACCACATCGCCGTCCAGTTCCACATACTGGCCCACAAACGCATAGTTTTTCCTGCCCTCCGGAATGACGCGCGGGCGGTCCCCCTTGCTGTTGCGGGGCATGAACTGACTGGTGATGTAGGGCATCATGGTCAAAGACACATAGGTGTGCCTGCGCAGCTTCCTCGTATTCGTCCAGCATTCCCAGATGATACAGGAATTCCTGCAGCACTTCTTCGCCGGTGCACTCCGCCATGGGCTTTTTGATGTAGTCGCCCACACGCTCGCCCCACAGGCCGTCAAACCACAGGATGTCCTCATCCTCCGTCTGATCGGGATAATACTGATCGTACAGCACAAACGAAATATCCCATGCGGAGTCCATAATGGAAATGGCGCCCGTTACGCAGTCTTTGGGGTAGCCGTATTTTTCGCGGAAGCCGGCACAGAACTGCTTGTAACCCTTGATGGTGACCATGGCGCTCATCCACTTGGATTTTTCGATGTCGGAGCAGAATTTTTCCGGATGGCCGAACTTTTCGTCCCGGGCGGCCAGCTTCTGCCACACGGAGAACATGCCCTTTTCTTCGCTGCGGTTGGTGGTCACCGGGTGGGTGTTATCGCCCTGGGTTGCGTTCTGGGTCATGGAAGCCAGCGTGGAGATGACCATATCATTGGGCCGTACCTCCTGTGCAAACTCTGCGCCGTCATGGCTGCCCACAATGCGGGTAACCACACTGCAGCTGCGGTCCATTTCCAGGTCGGTGATGGTGGTATCGTTTACAAAGTGCACACCCTTGTCCCGCAGCCAGTGCAGAATGGGGTCAATGTAGGAGTCAAACTCGTTGTACTTGGTGTGCAGAATTCCGTCCAGCGTATCCATTTTGGGCTGGAACTGGATGAAGCGCACCATGTAGCGCTTCATTTCGATCATGGAATGGTAGTCCTTGAAGGCCAGCATGGTGTGGAAGCACTGCCAAATGGGATGTGCCTTGAACTCTTCAAAGGTATCGCCAAAATATTCCTCGATGGTCAGGCCGTCCATCTGCTCCTCGGGCATGGCCATCATTGCCATCAGTTTCTGAGCCAGCTTCTCGCTCATGCTGTAATCGTGCACTTTCTCCCACACGTTGCCCTGCCCATACAGGATGCGGGAATGCGCATACACGCGGTCGGCCTTGTTCACATCCACCGTTTCTTCCGTGATGGTGCGGCCCGGCGTGTACAGCGAAGGGATCTTGCTGCCCAGGTACCAGAAGCACTCCATATACGGCTTCAGCTCCCGCTCGCCGCGGCAGGTGTACTTGCCCTCGCCGATCTTTGCACCGTCCATGGAACCGCCCATGACCGGCAGCTGATCGTAAATGGTCACATTGCCGCCGGGAACATAGCAGTCATCAATCAGGAATACAGCCGCTGCAAGGCCCGCTACACCGCCGCCTACAATGTAGGCCTTGCGGTCCTCGATGCCTTCGGGCTTATGCGCACGGACATTATCGAACTGTTTCATAATAACGAACCTCCTATGTCGTTAATTGACCTTTGTCTACGAACACAGTATAATGGATTCGGAAGTTCGATACAACGTACAAATAATTGATAAAAGTCAATTATCTTCCCTTTCCGCAAAACCGTTTCCAAACAGGAGGAACGCATGGACAAAAAACTGGATCTCCGGGTTCAAAAAACCTACCGCGCCCTTTTGCACGCTTTGTATGATCTGCTGTGCGAAAAGAGCTTTTCCGACATCACCGTTACAGAGCTGTGCGACCGGGCCGAGACCCGCAAGGCCACCTTTTACAAGCACTTTGGCGACAAGACCGAGCTGTTCTCCTTTATGATCAAGGAGATGCAGCAGCGCGCACTGGAAGAAAAAAAGGTGCAGTACGACCCCGCCGTTCCCCAGAGTTACTACATTGGCGTATTCCGCTATTTTCTGGGCGGCAACGAGCAGTTCATCCGCAAGATCCTGTCCAGCAGCGCCCGCTCTACCCTGATCGACCTGATGAACGAGCAGATCGAAGCCGACCTGCGGCTGCACCTGAAAGAGGACATTGCCAAAAATGCCCGGTTCCCTTCCCAACCGGATCTGCTGGCCGCCGCATACACCGGAGCCATGGTGTATTGCGGGCAATGGTGGATCACCCAGCCGGACCGCCCGGATAAAGAGGTGGTGGTGCAGCAGTTTTCCGCTCTTCTGTCCCGCATTTATTAAAGTGCGTGCCTTTTGCAAAAAACTCTTGCAAAAGCGCCGCCGGCCTTTATAATAGAGCTTGTGCCCCGGTGTGCGCGGGCACGGTGTTTGGGAACAAAAAAGGAAAAAAGAGATTATGAAATCAACCACCAAAACCCTGACGGAAGGCCCCCTGGCCAAGCAGATCCTGCTGGTCAGCCTGCCGCTGGCGCTGTCCAATCTGCTGCAGGTGCTGTTCAATATGTCGGACGTGGCCGTGGTGGGCCGCTTTGCCGGGTCCACGGCGCTGGGTGCCGTGGGTTCCACCAGCATCCTGGTCACCTTGTTTACCGGCTTTCTCATCGGCCTGAGCAACGGCATCAACGTGCTGGTGGCCCGCTACTACGGGGCCGGGCATCAGAACGATGTGGAAAAAACCGTGCACTCGGCTGCCATCGTCAGCCTGATCGCCGGTGTGGTGCTGCTGTTCATCGGCCTGCTCGGCTCTCCCTTCATGCTGCGGCTGCTGAACACCAAAGACGACCTGCTGCCCGGTGCCATCCTGTACCTGCGGGTGTATTTTCTGGGTATGCCGGCGCTGGCGCTGTACAACTTTGGCAACGCCGTGTTCAGCTCCATCGGCGACACCAAAAAGCCCCTGACCTATCTTTCTATTGCCGGTGCGCTGAACATCGTGCTCAACCTGTTCTTTGTCATTGTGTGCCGTCTGAGTGTGATGGGCGTGGCGCTGGCCAGTGCCATTTCCCAGTGCGTTTCCGCCGGGCTGATCCTGCGGGCGCTGACCCGCGTGCAGGACTGCTACGCGCTGGATGTACACAAGCTGCACCTGGACCCTGCCATGACCAAAGGCATCCTGAGCCTGGGCCTGCCCGCCGGGTTCCAGAACGCTATTTTTGCCATTGCCAACCTGTTCATTCAGGCCGGTGTCAACTCCTTCGACTCCCTCATGGTCAAGGGCAACAGCGCTGCAGCCAACGCCGATAACATGATCTACGACTGCATGGCCGCCTTCTACATGGCCTGCGCCAGCTTTATGAGCCAGAACTACGGTGCCGGCAAGCCGGACCGGGTAAAGAAGAGCTACTTCATCAGCCTTGGCTACTCCTTTGGAGTAGGCCTTGTGCTGGGCGGTGCGCTGTTCTTCTTCGGCCGCACCTTCCTGGCGCTGTTCACCACCGAGAGCGCCGTGATTGACGCCGGCATGAAGCGTGTGGGCGTGATGGCCTTTGCCTACTGCCTCTCCGCCTTTATGGACTGCACCATTGCCGCCTCCCGCGGGCTGGGCAAAACGGTGGTGCCCACCATCATTGTGGTGATGGGTTCCTGCGTGTTCCGGGTGATCTGGGTGTACACCATCTTCGCGTACTTCCACACCATTCCGGCTTTGTACCTGCTGTACCCCTGCAGCTGGACGCTGACCGCCCTGGCCGAGATCCTGTACTTTGTGCACTGCTACAAGGAGTCCATGGCCATTTTCAAACAGCCGCAGAAGGCCTAATCTTCAAACATATAAAATGCCCTCCGGTTTTCCGCCGGAGGGCATTCTTGTTTGTGCTGGATTTTTACTGATAATCGTGGTTGAGGAACATGGCTTTGATGACCACCACTTCGTCATATTCCTCCTGCTCCACCTGCACATCTGCGTTCAGGGACTGCAGGCGCTTTTCCACGGCATCCAGGGCTTCGGGCACGGTCACGGCACGGCCCTCTTCCACGGCATCCATCATCTGCTTGAGCACAATGGGGTGCGCATAGTAGCTGGGCACCGGGAAGGCCCCGTTGGGGTAATGCTTCACATACTCTGCCATGGCCTCTTCGGCCTTATCGGCACGCTTCATGATGGAGCTGTGGTTGTTGCGGGCCGTGGGCAGCATGTTGTAGCTGGAGAACAGGAAAATGGCCGCAAAGCCAAACAGCGCAAAGTACACGCCGTAGCTGCCGGTGTGGGTAAATACCGAATACAGGCCGTAAGCCGCAGCGGCAATGCCAAAGATGAAGATGGCCAATGCCACATACCGGTACACCGGTTTGCTCTGCAGCTGGGCACGCTTGCGGCGCTCGGCGGCGCTCAGCTCGTCCGCAAGCTCCGGCTTTGCTTCCAGGTATTCCTTTGCCTTACGCAGCACGGTGATGCTGTGCTTGCCATCGTCCGTCAGTTCCGGCAGCTTGCGGGCCGCCTTTTCGGCCGCCTTTTTCTGCAGGGCCTGCTCGCCGGCGGCGCTCAGCAGCTTGATCTGCGGCTGCTCCTTGGCCAGCACTTCCAGCAGTTTGTCCACATCCTGCTCATACTTGAAGTTGCACTGTTTCTGCTTGCCGCCATCGTACTCCACCACAAGGTATGCCATGGAGGCAAACATTCCCTTGCCGGTAAAGCCGCCGCTGCTCATGGCCACGCGCTTGAACACGCGGGTAATGCCGCCATAGGGCAGGTAATAGCGGCGGTCGATGTAAAAGCTGTTGAGGTACAGCGCCTTTTTGCCAACGCCGCAGGGACCAATTTTCCGGCAGGCTTTCTTGTCAGCTTCCAGCTCCTGGCTGTCCAGTTTTGCAAGACCCAGCTGTGCAGGTTTGAAGATCATGGAACTTCCCTTCCTTGCTTTGTATTTGTTTCTATTGTCGCACCGGGCAGGCAAAATTGCAAGAACTTTGCCCGCCGATTTTCCAAAAAAGTTATTTCTTTACCATTGCCAAGGCAGAACGCCGAACAGCCAACCGAACAACAGATAAAGTGCCATATTCCCGATCAGGCAGAACAGCATCCGCGCCTGGATCTTATCGTCACAAAACATGTCCGCAATGAACGAAATAATCTCTCCCTGTTTGGGGGCAATGAGGATGCCATAGAGGATCAGAAGGACCTGCGGCATTACTTCCATGAGGCACTGCAGCATTTTCAGCAGCGATATTCCTACCTCCAGCGTTGGCCATTGCGGGGATATCAAAATGCTCATCAAAACATACAGGACCGCCATCAGAATCCCGCTCAATTTGGCCCCGATATAATAGGCATCATCCTCAACGCAGCGCTCATCTCTCCGCATCCATTGCCGCAATACCAGCCACAGCTGAATCACAACAACAGCGCCCCACACGATCCACACTGCATAGGGATATGCCACACTTGCCGTGTGGAAAAGCGCGTTTTCCAGCTCCGGAAATCTCTGCCCGGGATACCCCAGCTGCAGCAGGACCCACTTTATCAACAGAGCTACGACGATCAGCCCTGTGGCTACCACAATCATCATACGAATCATTTTCCATTCCCCCAAAAAACTTTTTGCCAGAGCAGAATACCGAACTGTCCGCTTTCTGTCAGCATTCGCCCTTTCCGGAATAACAAAAAGACCGCTGTACTGTTTTCATTCAGTTACAGCGGCCTTTTCTCAGTTCAGGTAGATCTTCTCAGCCAACCGGTGCATTATGCCTTGGAAGCAGTGTGCTTCTTGGTGGCGTGAATGAAGATGAACAGCATTGCAGCGGCAAAGATGATGCCAATGGGGTAAGCCACTGCGGTGTTGTAGATGGTAGCGCCCTCAGCGGTCTTGCTGTTGAGGATGCTGCCCAGGCACTCAGGAGCCAGGATGAAGTAGGTGCAGGACACTGCGCTCATGAAGGTTGCAGGAACAGCAGTGATCCAGAAGTTCTTCTTCTCCTTGAACAGGTACATGGAAGCGGCCCACAGCACGATCATAGCCAGAGTCTGGTTGGTCCAGCTGAAGTAGCGCCAGATCACGGTGTAGTTGATGAAGCCCATTGCGTTGCCGATGCCCAGGAAAGCACCAACGCCCAGAACGGGGATGCACAGCTTCAGGCGGTTTGCCATGCTGTCCTGATCCAGCTTCAGCCAGTCGGCCAGGGTCAGACGAGCGGAACGGAATGCGGTATCACCGGAGGTGATGGGGCAGATGACAACACCGATCATAGCCAGTGCAATGCCAACGCCGCCCATGGTCTTGGAGCAGACATCGTAGATGGCTGCAGACTGACCAGCGCTCAGAGCCTCGGCCAGGCCGGTCATCTTGCCGCCAGCGATCTCGTACAGGGAGCAGCCAGCTGCGGCCCAGATCAGAGCGATAACGCCCTCGCAGACCATTGCGCCGTAGAACACGAAGTGGCCCTGCTTTTCACTCTTCATGCAGCGAGCCATCAGAGGCGACTGGGTGGAGTGGAAGCCGGAAATAGCACCGCAGGCAACCGTGATGAACATGAAGCTCCAGATCGGGGTGCCGGACGGATGCATGCTGTGGAAATTCGACCACAGTTCGGGGATGGTGTAAGCGGGGTTGGTGAAGATACCAAAGATAACGCCCACAGCCATGATGATCAGGCAGATGCCGAACACGGGGTAGATCTTACCAATGATGGCATCAATGGAGATAAAGGTTGCGATGAAGTAGTAGATCAGGATGATGATCAGCCAGAACAGAGTGGTGGTCATCATGCCGGACATGCCGTTGTTCTTGCACAGGGTAACGATCAGGCCTGCGGGGCCGACTGCGAACACGGTACCAACCATGATCAGCAGCACCACAGAGAACACACGCATGATGTTCTGCATGACGGGTCCCAGATATTTGCCGGTGACCTCAGCGATGGAAGCACCATCGTTGCGCTCGCTCATCATACCGGAGAAGTAGTCATGCACACCACCTGCAAAAATGGTGCCGAAGGTGATCCACAGGAACACCACCGGGCCCCACAGAGCACCCTGCAGTGCACCGAAGATGGGGCCAAGGCCTGCAATGTTCAGCAGCTGGACCAGGAACAGCTTCCACTGGGGCATCACAACGTAGTCAACGCCATCGTTGATGCGCACAGCAGGAGTTTCACGGTCGTCCGGGCCGAACGTGTTGTCCACGATCTTGCCATAGACAAAATAGCCGATGATCAAGAGCGCCAGACAGAGTAAGAAACTAATCATACCAGAAACCTCCTTTTTGATTTCAAACCACCGGCCTTTTTCCGTTCCTGCCGGTGGTTTTGACCAATCTCTGGCTTCATGTTAACACTTTTTTCATAAACGTGTTAATATTTTTCCGGTATACTTCCTATATAAAAAAATATATAGCCCCATACTGTTCCCGCATAGCAGCAAAGATTTTTTTACGTTCTTCCGGCAAAATTTCTTATCCACGCGGCAAATGTTCTTTTCCGGGAACGGTCAATTCTGTCCCCGCCAAACTTTGCGGCCCATTTTTGTGCACATTGTTCAATTCATTCCGATTTTCTCCTGCAATCGTCAATTCCTTGTATAAAAAACACCCCGCCGCCGCAGGTGCTGCGGCAGCGGGGTGCAGAGGGATCTGTGACGTATTTCAGGCTGTCAGGCCTTTGCGGCGCTCTTCTTGGTGGCATGAATGAAGATGAACAGCATTGCAGCGGCGAAGATGATGCCAACGGGGTATGCCACTGCGGTGTTGTAGATGGTCACACCCTCAGCGGTCTTGCTGTTCAGCAGGCCGCCCAGGCACTCAGGAGCCAGGATGAAGTAGGTGCAGGACACCGCGCTCATGAAGGTCGCAGGCACTGCGGTGATCCAGAAGTTCTTCTTTTCCTTAAAGAGGTACATGGAAGCCGCCCACAGCACGATCATGGCCAGGGTCTGGTTGGTCCAGCTGAAGTAGCGCCAGATCACGGTGTAATTGATGAAGCCCAGTGCGTTGCCGATGCCCAGGAAAGCACCAACGCCCAGCACGGGGATGCACAGCTTCAAGCGGTTTGCGTAGCCGTCCTGATTGATCTTGAACCAGTCGGCCAGAGTCAGACGTGCGGAGCGGAACGCGGTATCGCCGGAGGTGATGGGGCACACCACAACGCCGATCATTGCCAGCGCGATGCCCACACCGCCCATGGTCTTGGAGCAGACATCATAAATGGCCTTGGACTGGCCCATGGCCAGTGCCTGTGCCAGACCGGTGTTCAGGCCGCCGGTCACTTCGTACAGGCTGCAGCCGGCTGCGGCCCAGATCAGAGCGATGACGCCCTCGCACACCATGGCACCGTAGAACACGAAGTGGCCCTGCTTCTCACTCTTCATGCAGCGGGCCATCAGAGGCGACTGGGTGGAGTGGAAGCCGGAAATAGCACCGCAGGCAACCGTGATGAACATGAAGCTCCAGATCGGGGTGCCGGAGGGGTGCATACTGCCGAAATGATCCCAGATCTCCGGGATGGTATAGGCAGGGTTGGTGAAGATGCCGAAGATGACGCCGATGGCCATGATGATCAGGCAGATGCCGAACACGGGGTAGATCTTGCCGATGACCGCGTCAATGGAAATAAAGGTTGCAATAAAGTAGTACACCAGGATGATGACCAGCCAAAACAGCAGCGAGGTGAGCACGCCGGAAGCGCCGCTCTGGCTGCACAGCTCCACGATCAGGCCTGCGGGGCCGACCGCAAACACGGTGCCCACCATGATCAGCAGCACCACGGAGAACACACGCATCACGTTCTGCATCACGGGGCCTAAGTACTTGCCGGTGATCTCGGCAATGGAAGCGCCATCGTTGCGCTCACTCATCATGCCGGAGAAGTAATCGTGCACGCCGCCGGCAAAGATGGTGCCGAAGGTGATCCACAGGAACACCACCGGCCCCCACAGAGCGCCCTGCATGGCACCAAAGATGGGGCCAAGGCCTGCAATGTTCAGCAGCTGGACGAGGAACAGTTTCCACTGGGGCATTACAACGTAGTCCACACCATCGTTGATGCGCACAGCAGGCGTTTCACGGTCATCCGGGCCAAACGTGTTGTCCACGATCTTGCCGTAGACAAAATAGCCCACGATCAGGATCGCCAGACAGAGTAAGAAGCTAATCATAATCAGAAACCTCCTTTTGGTTTTCGCTGCAGTGCAATTGGAAAGTCATGCCAGTTTTTCCAATTGCGCTGCCAACTTTCTGTCCTCATGTTAACATATTTTTCATAAAATGAACAATATCGTTTCGGTATACGGCCATATCAAAAGGCATATAGCAGCAAAGATTTTTTTGCCGCCGTTTCGTGCATTTTTTGCACGAAACAGCAACAAAAAAGCAGTCAGGGCGCACATTGCGTCCCGGCTGCCGTACAAATTTCTTTGCCGGAGGCCCGGTTCCGGTTTTTTACTTTTACCAGTTCTTAGCCGCCATTCCAGCTCATTTCACGGTCAGCTCTGCCTGTTTGTGCAGCAGGCGCACAAACTCCTGCTCTTCCGGGCGCAGGCTGCCCTTGTCCGGGTACACCAGCACATCCTTCATGCGCTGGCGCTGGGCCGGGCACTGCTTCAGCACCAGGTGGTACTGTTCCAGCGCCCGCTGCGGCATCGGCGAAGCCCACATATAGGCCGTGGGCAGGCTTTGCAGGATGGAAAACTGGCTGCACCGCTCGTACACATGGATGCGGCGGTTTGCGTTCACGTGCCAGCGCAGGCCGCTGCCCTCTTCGCCCGGCAGCTGAAAATCATCGTGCAGGATCTCGGTGTAGCGGTTCAGCTCCTCAATGTCGTGCACTTCGTGCCGGGCCAGCGGGCTGTCCTGGTTCACCAGCAGCCGATACTCAAACTCCATCACGGTCTCCCGGCGCAGGCTGCGGCGGGCACAGTAGTGGGCATAGTAGTCCTCGTCCTCTTCCGCGTAGCGCAGCAGCGCCAGGTGGTACCCCCGCCGCAGCACAAAGTCCAGCGCATCCATGGAGCCGCCCTCCCGGATGTGCACCCGCAGCTGCTCGTTCTGGGCTGCCTGCTGCAGAAAATCCACCGCCGCATACGAAGCATAGGTGGCATGGGGCAGCACCACCCGCAGCTCAGCGCAGCTTTCCTGCTTCTGGCGGGCGTCCATGTCCAGCCGGTCCATCTCCTGCAGCACCCGCTGGGCCTGCTCGATGAAATGCCGCCCCTGCTCGGTGGGGATCATGCCGGTAGAGGACCGCTCAAAGATGCGGATGCCGTATTCTTCTTCCAGATTTTTCAGGGCCTTGCTCACATTGGGCTGGGCCGCGTACAGCTGCTTTGCCGCTGCACTCACCGACCCCCACTTCCGAATGGCCACAAGATACCGCAGTTCCGTGATATTCATGCTGTTCCCCCGTTTTGTGTAATACAGTTTATTGTAGCAATTCTGCCGCCGTGCTGTCAAGCCGAATGCAGTTGACGCGCCCGGCACAGGGTTTTATAATAAAAATGATGTATTTGCCCTTGGGCAAACATGATGTACCCTTCGGGCATGATGTTCCGCTTGCGCGGAAATGATGCAGCCGCCTGCGGCGGCCATGATGGCTCAGGGCAAGCTCTTCGCAATTCTTCATGTGCCCGCAGGCACACATCATTTTGCCGTAAGGCGGCAAAACATCATTTGTCTGAAAGACAACATCCTATTTGCGCAGCAAATACATCATTTCAGATAAGGAGTTTTGCTGTATGGAAACCACTTACCGCGTACTGCGCATCGAAGAACAGATGTACGGCTGCGAAGAGCTGCCCGCCGGGCAGCCGGTGCTGTGCGATGTGACCCTGGCCGATGCCGCCGGGCACACCCGCACCCTGCCCTACCCGGACAACGAACTGACCCGCCTTGCCATCAACGAGGGCGACACGGTCTGCCTGCAGGCGGACGGCACCCTGACAAAATAAGGAGACCTTCCATGAAAAAGATCGAGACTTCTGCCCTGATCGGCCTGGGTGCCCTGGGCATCCTGTTCGGCCGCAAAATGCCCGGCGTGCAGGTAATCGCCGATGAAGCCCGCATTGCCCGCTACGCCGCCGAGCCGGTGGTGTGCAATGGCGAGGAGTGCCGCTTTTCCTACGTCACCCCCGCCCAGGGCAGACCGGTGGACCTGCTTTTGGTGGCCGTGAAGGCCACTGTGCTGGAACAGGCCATTGCAGACATGAAAAATTTCATCGGCCCGGACACCGTGATCCTCAGCGTGCTCAACGGCATTACCAGCGAGGAGCACATTGACGCCGCCTACCCCGGCCATACCCTGTGGAGCGTGGCCATTGGCATGGATGCCACCCGCACCGGCCGCACCCTGGTGTTCAACCAGGCGGGCAAGATCCAGTTTGGCGAGCGCAGCGGCGAAATAACCGCCCGTGTGCAGGCCGTGGCCGATTATCTGGACGCCTGCGGCATTGCCAACGAGCCGTGCAGCGACATCCTGTACAAGCAGTGGAACAAGCTGATGGTGAACGATGGCCTGAACCAGGCCGCTGCCGCCTTCAACCAGCCTTACGGCGGCCTGTGCCAGCCCGGCGAAGCCCAGGGCATGATGCGCAAGGCCATGCAGGAAGTGATCCGCCTTGCCAACCTGGAGGGCGTGCCCCTGCCGCCGGACAACGATGTGCAGTTCCTGGACACCATGATGCCCACCTTCAACCCGGAAGGTATGCCCAGTATGCGGCAGGATGTGCTGGCAAAGCGCCCCACCGAGGTGGAAGAGTTTGCCGGTGTGGTGCGCCAGCGGGCCAAAAAATACGGGCTGCCCACCCCCGCCAACGATTTTTTCTACACCCGCATCCACGAGATTGAAGCCAGCTACGGCAAGTGAGGGGTCCTGATGCATAAAATTTATTTTACCCGCCACGGCGAGACCGTGTGGAACGTGGAAAACAAGATCTGCGGCATGACCGACAGCCCCCTGACCGAGCGGGGCCGCCAGCAGGCCCGGGAACTGGGCGAAATGGTCAAAGCCAGCGGCGTGCACATTGACGAGATTTTGTACTCGCCCCTGTCCCGCGCCGCCGACACTGCCAAGGCCATTGCGGATGCCACCGGCCTGCCCGCCCGGTGCGAGCCGCGTCTGCGGGAGCAGTGCTTTGGCAAATACGAGGGCACGCCCCGGGACGGTGCGGAGTTCCGCATTTCCAAGACCCATTTTGCCGACCGGTACGAGGGCGGCGAGAGCATGATGCAGCTGGCCCAGCGCATTTACAACCTGCTGGACGAGCTGAAGGCCGACACCGGCAAAACCTATCTGCTGGTGGCCCACAACGGCATTGCCCGGGTGGTGGAATCCTACTTCCGCGACATGACCAACGAAGAATATTCCGCTGCCGGCATCAAAAACTGCCAGCTGGTAGAGTATACTTTTGAATAACAGAAAACGCCGTGCAGATGCACGGCGTTTTCTGTTATTCATCCCTTGTAAAGCCCGAACAGCTTGAGCAGTTTCTGCCAGAAGGTCAGCACCACCGGTTCCGGCTCCGGTTCGGCGGCCGGTTCCGGCACCGTGATGGCCGTGGTCTGCAGTGCAAACTGCACGGCGGAAACATCGGTGTTCTCTGCGGAGGTAAAGCTCTGCACTTCGCCTTCCCCGCTCAGGCTGCTGAGCAGGCTGTCCAGCTGGTCCCCCAGCTCCACGCCGGAAACGCTGCTGCGCAGCTCCCCGGTGCCTGCCGTCAGCTGGGCGGCACCGGCCGCCAGCTGCTGCACACCTGCCTGCAGCTGCGCCACACCATTGGTGTAATCGTTCAGGCCCTTGTCCAGCTGGGTATACTGCCCGGCCAGCTGGTTCACGCCGTCCGTCAGCACGGCCAGGTTGCCCAGCATATCGGTCAGGGCACCGGCCAGCTGGCGCACCCCGGCGTCAAACTGCCCGTACTGGCTGTTCAGGGTGCTGGTGCCCTGGTGCAGCTGGGCAATGCCGCCGTTGACCGTGTTCAGGTAGGTCTCCATGGCGTCAATGTTGGCGGTGGAGCCTTTCAGCAGCAGGATCACGTCCTTGAGCTGGGGCATCACCTTGGCCAGCTGTTCCAACTGCTCCATAGCCTTGGCGTTGCCGTCCTTGACCTGATCCAGGTCCAGGCCGTTCTCCTTCAGAATGGCCTTGTAGGCCTCAAAGCTCACCTGCTGTTCCAGCTGGGCGGCACCCTGGTCCAGCTGGGCAATGCCGTCCTGGATCTGGGTGGAAGCATCCAGCAGGGTGGTGAGCTGATCGGTGGAGGCCGACACCCCGTTCAGGGCAGTCTGCATCTGGGTCAGGGCGGCGCGCACCTTTGCCGAACCGGTCGTCAGACTGGAGGAATTGCCGTTCAGGGTATCCAGGCCCGCCTGCACCTGGGCAATGCCGTCCGCCAGAGCCTTGGCTCCGTCGTCCAGCTGCACCGAACCGTTCTGCAGCTGGTCCAGCATTCCGGTCAGGTCTGCATCGCCCAGGTCGATGTTCAGCTTCAGCCGCACACCGTTCAGCGAAATGGCATCCATGGCAAAATCGGTCACATCGGCGGTCACGGTCACATCGCTGTCCGCGCCCGGCAGCAGGATGTAGGAGAGCTGCTTTTTGCTGCCCACATTGGCCATGGTGGCACCCGGCGCTTCAATGTTCTGCGCCAGATCGGTGTCCAGGCTCATGGTCACCTGCAGGGCGTACTGGTCAAAAAAGCTGCCGGTGCAATCCGGGTTGCGGCTTACCTGCAGGCGGATGGCCAGCGCGCCGCTCCTGCCGCCCAGCTCTTCGGGGCTGATCTCGGCCCCGTCCAGCGTGTAGGTCAGCTTCACGATCCACGGCAGGGCCGTGGCGGCGTCCATGGTGCCTTCATAGTAAAGCTTACCGTCCCCGGAGACCGTGGCGGTAATGGTGTCGCCGCTCTGGGTCAGCGGGTCGGCGGTGGTCATGTTGCGCACGGCGCTGTAACTGCCGTGGTCGGTGACGGTATCCCCTGTCTGCACCGCAAAGCTGTTCACGGCGTACACGCCGGTCACATCTCCTGCAGCGGTCAGGTTGGCATAGATCACTTCTTCCTTGGCTGTGGATGCCGCCGCAAAAGCGGGCATTGCCGCACCCGCCAGCAGGCAGCCGGCCAGGGCCAGCGCCGAAGCCCAGCGCACAAGATTCTGCTTCATATCCGTTAAGCCTCCTTCGGCTGTTTTTGCTTTTTGTTTTTGATGATGAGCGGGTCGGCCAGGTACAGATACCCCGGCAGGGCCAGCAGCACAATGGCCAGCGACACCAGGCCGCCCACGCCCAGGAAGTTGCCCAGCTGCCCCAGCAGCTGGTTCGAGGAGATGGCACCCATCAGAAAGCCCACCACGGCCAGTGCGCTGCCGGTGGTGATCACCGAGGTGGTCACGGTGGCAACGGTGGCAGCAACGGCTTCCTTCCGGCCCAGCGTCTCCCGGAACTCCTGATACCGGTCCGAGAACAGAATGGCGTAGTCCACGGTGGCACCCAGCTGAATAGAGCTGATGATCAGGTACGCAATGTAGAACACGTCCTGCCCGCGGAAATACGGGATGGCCAGGTTGATCCAGATGGCCGTTTCAATGCTCAGCACCAGGATCACTGGCAGCAGCAGCTGGCGCTTCATGAGCAGCAGCACCAGGAACACGGCCCCGATGGCCAGCAGGTTCACCTTGACCATATCGGCGGTGATGGTGTCCATCAGGTCGTAGGTGCTCACGCCCTGTCCGGCCAGATAATAATTGTCCGGGTAATATTCCTGTGCAATGGCGCGGATGTGCTCCACCAGTGCAAAGGCGGCATCGCCTTCGGTGTCGGCGTCCACGGTCAGCACCATGCGGGTATAACCGCCGGACACCAGCAGGCTCAGAGTATCCGAGGGCACAAACTCCGGCGGGATGGACGCCCCGGCGTTGTCCACGTAAGAAAGGATGCTGGTCACTTCCGGCACTTCATGCAGCGCATCCGACAGCTTCTGCTGCTGGGCAGTATCGCCTTCCGGCACCAGCACCACATAGGTATCGCTCTTGCCGAAAATTTCTTCAATGGCGGCGGTGTCCGCGCCCAGCCGGGTGTTGGTGCCGAACATGTGGGCCGCACCGTAATGGTAGCTGTTGGAGTTGGAGGCCAGGTAGCTGGGCACCATAATAATGGCCAGCACCAGTGCCATGGGCAGCATAATGCGGGACACAAAGCGGCCGAACCCTGCAAAACTGGGCAGCAGGGGCTTGTGGTGGGTTTTATCCATCCACGAATAGCACGCCAGCGTCAGCGCCGGCATGAAGGTGAACACGGTGATCAGGCTCAGCACCACGCCCTTGGCCAGGGCAAGGCCCAGATCCGGGCCGATCTGGAACTGCATGAGCACCAGTGCCAGAAAGCCGATGACAGTGGTCAGGCCGCTGGACAAGATGGACCCGGTGGACTTGCACAAAGCATCCACCATGCACTCCTCCGGGCTGGCGTCCGGGTTTTCGGCCCGGCACTCCGCAAAGCGGTGGATCAGGAACACGGAATAGTCCAGCGACACCGCCAGCTGCAGAATGCTGCCCGCCGCGTTGGTCACGAACGAGATGGTGCCGAACGCAAGGTTCGTGCCGTTGTTGATGAGGATGGCAGCGCCCAGCCCCAGCAGCACCAGCAGCGGCTCCACCCAGGAATCCGTGGTCAGGATCAGGATGAACAGCACATACACCACCGCAATGGCGGCAATTTTTGCCACCTCCGTCACGGTGGAGTTGGTGGCCACGGCAGTGGACACTGCCGTACCGGCCAGCGCGTTGTCCTCACCGATCAGGTCCTGAATGGCGGCCACGGCTTCCAGACGCTTGGCGTCCTCCACCGTCACGCTGAACAGCGCGCAGTTGTCTTTATAATAGGTTTCCACGGCGGCGGTGTCCTGCATCTGCAGCGGCACCGTCACGTCCAGGCTGTCGTCCAGCCAGGTCACCGACACCACACCGTCAATGACGGCCAGCTTTTGTTTGTAGTCCAGCGCTTCGGGCACGGTCACATCCCGCACCATGACGCGCACATTGGGGATGCCGCCGGTAAAGGCACCGTTCATCACCTCCAGCGCGGTGGTGGAGGGCGAATCCGGCGGCAGGTAGTCGTTGATGTCGTAGTCCACCTGCACCGCGCGGGAGGCAAACACGCTGAGCACAGCCGCCAGCGCAAACACCGCCAGCACCAGCCTGCGGCGGCGCACAATGGCCGTATAAAAATTTTTCAGCAAAAGAAAAGGCTCCTTTCCTTTGGATTTCGGAATACTTTATCATTCTATCAGATTTGATGCACCCAGAAAATAGACAGATTTTAAATTTTGGCCCACAAACTCCACTTTTAGCCGCAGATTAGCCTTGACAAAATCCAATATTGGATTTATACTATCCCGGCTTGCAGAATCCCAAACCGGACTCTGCCCATTTTTGCGGAAAGGAGCATCGGAATGGATGCCGAAGTCAAAGCCCAGAATCTGGCGCTGAACCAGTCGTATAAGCGCCAGAATGAACAATATCACAGCTATGCGGTCTCCTGCGGCCTGTCGGACCCCGCCCTGTGGGTGCTGTACTCCCTGTGGGAGTCTGACCGGGACCTGACCCAGAACGACATCTGCGCGTTGTGGATGTACCCCAAGCAGACCATCAACTTCACGATCACGGGATTTGTCAAAAAAGGGATTGTCCTGCTGGAACAGCGGCCCGGTGCCCGCAGCGGCAAAACCGTTAAACTGACTGCCGCCGGGGAAGCCCTGTGCCGGAAGATCGTTGCCCCGCTGATGGAAGCGGAAGAGCGCTGCCTGTCCAGGATCTCCGCCCAGGAGCGCGCCCTGCTGGTGGCCCTGAGCGAAAAGCAGTGCACCTTCCTGGAACAGGAGATTCACCGGCTGACCGCCCCTGCAGCCCCCGACCCGAACAACTGAAAGGAACTTTCATGTCGAAACAGAGAATCCAACTTTCCGATCACTTTACCTATTCCCGCCTTCTGCGGTTCGTGCTGCCCTGCATCGGCACCATGCTGTTTACCTCCATCTACGGCGTGGTGGACGGCCTTTGCGTGTCCAACTTTGTGGGCAAAACGGCCTTTGCGGCGGTCAACCTGATCATGCCGCTGCCGCAGCTGCTGGGCACCATCGGCTTTATGCTGGGCACCGGCGGCAGCGCCATCGTGGGCATCACCCTGGGCGAGGGCGACCAGGAAAAGGCTGACCGCTACTTTACCATGTTCCTGCTGGCGGCGCTGGTGTCGGTCAGCGTGCTGGCGGTGCTGGGCTTTGTGTTCCTACGGCCCATCGCCGTGCTGCTGGGCGCCAAAGGCGAGCTGCTGGACTACGCCCTGCGCTATGGCCGCATCCTGATGGTGTCCCTGCCCACCTTTGCTTTGCAGAACATGTTCCAGAGTTTCTTCGTCACCGCCGAAAAGCCCCACCTGGGCTTCTGGTTCACCGTTGGCGCAGGCTGCACCAACATGGTGCTGGACGTGGTGATGGTGGGCCTGTGGGGCTGGGGCGTGGAAGGCGCTGCCATTGCCACCTTCATCAGCCAGCTGGTGGGCGGCGTGCTGCCAGTATTCTACTTCCTCAACCACAACAATTCCAGCCGCCTGCACCTGTGCAAAACACAGTTTTACGGCAGGGTGCTGCGGGACGCCTGCATCAACGGCTCTTCCGAGCTGATGACCAATCTTTCCATGTCGCTGGTCAACATCCTGTACAACTACCAGCTGTTGCGTCTGGCCGGTGAAAACGGCGTGGCCGTCTACGGCGTGATCATGTATGCAGCCTTCCTGTTCGTGGCAGTGTTCGTAGGCTACGCCGTGGGCAGCGCCCCCATCGTCAGCTTCCACTACGGTGCCCGCAACCACGCCGAGGTGCACAACCTTTACGCCAAGAGCCTGCGGCTGATCGCCGTGGTGGCCGTGGTCATGACGGCTGTTTCCATGGTGTTCATCCCCTATGTGGCCCGTATTTTTGTGGGCTACGATGCCGACCTGCTGGCCCTGACCACCCACGCCTTCCGGCTGTACGCGCTGAGCTTCCTCATCATGGGCTTCAACGTGTATGCGTCCTCCTTCTTTACAGCCCTGGGCGATGGCGTGACCAGTGCGCTGATCTCCTTCCTGCGCACACTGTTGTTCCAGCTGGCGGCTTTGCTCATTCTGCCCGCTCTTTGGGGCATTGATGGTGTGTGGCTGGCCATCACCGCTGCCGAACTGGCTGCTCTGGCGGTGAGCGTGACCATGTTTATCACCAAAGATAAGGTATTCCACTACCGCAAAGCATAAGCCTTTCCCCTGTTTTTTGCGAAACGGCAAAAAGCGGGGGATTTTTTTGGTCATTCTGGCTCTGCCGCGTCCGGGCAAATCGTGCTAGAATGGACACAGCCTTTATACACTGTTTTACGAGGGATCATTATGACATTGTTTTTGACCAGCAGCCCCAGCGGCTGCCCTTTTGAGCCGGGGCCTGCGGTGCCGGTTCTGGACCAGCGCAACCACTTTGTAGCAAACCTGCGGGCCGTATGGCCGGACCACCCGGTGCTGGGCCTGGCCATTGCAGCCGACCCCGGTGCCTATGCCCAGAACGATGCCATGTGCCGGGATTTTCTGCAGGCATTTGCCAATGCCCGCCTGCCGCTGAGCAGCCTTGTGCCCTGCGATGCCCGCAACGCCGAAGAGATCGGCACCCTGCTGCCCCAGAGCGGCTTTGTGATGCTGTGCGGCGGCCACGTGCCCACCCAGAACCACTTTTTTGCCCAGCTGGGCCTGCCGGGGCTGTTCCACAACTACCACGGCATCGTGCTGGGCGTGAGTGCCGGCAGCATGAACGCCGCCCGGCTGGTGTACGCCGCACCGGAAGAGCCGGGCGAAGCCGCCGACCCCGGCTACTGCCGCTGGCTGAACGGTCTGGGCCTGACTGAGACCCGCATCCTGCCGCACTACCAGTTCATCCGGGAGCACATTCTGGACGGGCAGAAAGTGGAGGACATTGCATTGGCCGACAGCAAAAAGCGCCCCTTCCTGGCCCTGCCGGACGGTTCCTACCTGATGTGCGCCGAAGGCCGCGAGACCCTGTACGGGCAGGCCTGGTACTTTGCAGACGGCACCATGGAGGAGATCAACGAGGACGAGGACGTTCTGCCATTAAGATAACAAAAAAGAAGCACACCGAAGCGTGCTTCTTTTTTTGTTTATTCAGCCACCCGTACAAACGGTGCAATGGCGTTGGCATCACCATGGCGCACAATGGAGTAGGTAATGTCGCAGTAGGGCTGGATGGCGGTGCTCTTTTCCACGGTGGAAATGAGGATCACCTGCATCTGCAGGCGGCGGAACAGCTCCATCATGGGGCGGATGCGGTCGCTGGTCATTTTGCTGAAGGCCTCGTCCAGCAGCACCAGCCGGATGCTGTTTTCGCTCTTTTCGTAGATCTGCAGCAGAGACGCGCAGATGGCCACATAGAAGGGGGCCTGGTTCTCGCCGCCGGAGGAATCGCGGCTGACGCGGGACAGATAGGCCTGCTGGCCGGTGACGCGGTTCGTGACCTTGATATCATAATCCAGATAGGTGCGGTAGTCCACATAGTCCGAGAGGGTGGTGCCGGAGGTGCTGCGGCCCTCCTGCCGGGCGCGGGTGTTCTCGTCCACATCCGCCATGATCTTTTCCATCAGCTCGTCCACCTGCCGCTCGTAGGCCGGGTCGGCGGTGGCGGCAAGGTTGTCCAGCGAGTCGCCTTCGGTCATCTGCTGGTTGCCCTTGTCCACGATCACCTGATAGAAGGCAGCCAGCTGCGGGTCGCGGCTGGGTTCCAGCTCAAAGCGGTACACTTCCTCGCCGTAGGTCAGCTGCTCCATTACCTTGTTCAGCTCCCGGAACTGCCGCCGGGCGTTGAAGATATCGTCCTTCATGCGGAACAGGATGTCCTTGCGGAAGCGGTCCTTGCAGTCGCGCTGGGCCTGTTCCAGGCGGGCGGCGTAGCGCTCCAGATCAATGCGCACCAGGCTTTCGTGCTGGGCGCGGTACTGTTCCAGCCCGGCAAGGCCCAGCGGGTAATCGCACACATAGTGCTCGTTGTAGGCTTTCTGGGCCGGTTCCAGCGTACCGGTCAGGTACACGGCCAGGGCATCGTCCAGCTTGGCCTGGGCCTTTTCGGCGGCCTGGGCAGCGGCACGGGGCTTGTCTGCCGGGGCAAGGGCCTGCATCCGGGTGCGGGCCAGCGGCTCCACCAGCGGGTGCACCGCAAAGAACTTCTGGGCGGCATCGGCGCTCTGCTGTGCCGTCTCCCCGGCCTTTTTCTGCTCTGCCTCGCAGGAAGCGATCTGCTTTTCACACACGCGGATGTCGCCGCCTGCCTGTTCCACAGCCGCACGGGCAGCTTCCCAGGCGGCTTCCCGGGTCTCTTCTTCCCGGTACAGCTCCTGCAGCATGGGGTTCTCGCGGTATTCGGCCAGCTTTGCTTCCTGCTGGGCCACGGCGGCCTGGGCGGCATCCTTTGCGGTGCGGGCCTGCCACAAGGCGGCCAGCTCCTGCGGGGCGGTGCCGCGCTGGAAGCTCTGATACTGGTTGTAGGCCGTTTTCAGGTTCTGTTCGGTCTGGGCGGCGGCCCGGGCGCGTTCAGTAAGGGCTTCCAGCTCTTCGGTCAGCTTGCCGGCGCGGGCACGGCGGGCTTCCAGGCCGATATACCGCTGCGGGGTGCGCAGGCGTTCCAGGCGGAAGGGGTGGTGCCGCAGCAGGTCGCGGGTGGCGCTGTCCGGGTACTGCTCCAGCGTATCGGCGGTATCGCAGCAGACGATGCGCCGCAGGATGGTGTCCGCATACTGGGCCGCCAGCGGGTTTTCGCTGGTGACCTGGGCCGCCAGACTGTCCGCCGGGGCGGTGTCCGCATGGCGGTTGGCCTTGCGGATGCCCGGGGTGTCCAGCAGGCTGATGGGGCCAACCTTGTCTTTCAGGGCCACAAAGGCGCTCTTGGCTGCTTCGTAATGAGCAGGCGGCACCAGGATATCAAAGCGGCGGTCGCCCAGGCAGGCTTCCACGCAGTCCTGCCAGCTCTCGTCCGCCACGGCCAGCAGCTCACAGAAGATCTTGGCGTCCGGCTTCATGCCGCGGCTCTGCAGTTCCGCATTCACGGCATCCCGCACCCGGGTGGCGGCGTCTCCGTGGGGGTACACCCATTTGCCGCCGGTCACGGCGTCCAGCTCGGCCCGCTTGTCGGCCTGCTCCTTCTGCAGGGCAGCCGTGGCCTGCCGGGCCGCAAAATAGGCTTCTTCCAGCGGTTTTTCCTGAGCGGAAAGCCAGTCGGTGAGCTGGGGCAGGGTGTCCGCCGTCAGCTCTGCCAGCTTCCAGCCGGAGGCAAACCCGCCCCGGCGCAGGGCCGTGAGCAGAGCTTCCGCCTTTGCGGCGGCATGTTCGGCCTGGGCAGCGGTGCGGGCGGCGGCGTCCAGCGCCGTTTTGCGGCGGGCCAGCTCCTCACTCATGGCGTCCAGTGCCCGGCCCTCGCCGCTGGCGCTGGCGGCTCCGTGGGCAGTCAGGTAGGCGCGGCGGGCTTCGGCTTCGGTGTTTTTGGCTTCAGCATAGCGGGCGTTCAGCTGTTCCAGCTGGCGGCGGCCGGCGTCCAGATGCTCCTGCCACACATCCTGCTCCCCGCCATCGGCGGTAGCCCGGGCCAGCAGGGCCGCGCCCTGGTTGACCAGCGCTTCGGTCTGCTTTTCGGCGGCTTCGCGGCCAAAGTTCACGATCTCTTCCAAAGCAGCGGCCCGGGTCTGGGCTTCGGCCAGCACGGCGTGCAGGTTTTCCAGTTCCAGCCGGTCGCCCTGCAATGCGTCCAGATCCAGCTCCGGCTGGGGCAGGATGTACTGGTACAGAAACTCCCGGAAGTTCGGGATCTCATCCATGCTGGTGCCCATCTGGAACACCTCGTTGAACTTTTTGCCCAGCGGGCTGGAAGCCCGGCCAATGCCCAGCGCGCGGCAGATGCGGTCCCGGGCTTCGCTGGGGCTGCGGGTGTAAGAAAGGCGCCCCACAGCGGGCTTGAAGTCCTCCTTGGCGCTGGGTGCCCCGGTGCGCGGGTCAATGAAGGGCAGCTGCTCCAGCGTGCAGCCGTCCTCGGAGAGATACCAGGTCTGGTCGCCGGGGTGCAGCTCCTGCATGGGGCCTTCGGATTCCACACGCACCGCGATGACAAAGGGGGTGCGCTTGGCACTGTCGTAAAATTCCGCACCGATGTAGGCCACGGTATGGCCGGGGCGGCGGTAGGCATTTTCGCCGCGCTGCTTGGCGTGCACCGACCCCTGCAGGGTGCGGCCGCTCTTTTTATTGCCCAGGGCATTGAAGTTGCGGTTGGTGGTCAGGCAGTAGCGAATGGCGTCCAGAATGGTGGTCTTGCCCACAGCGTTCACGCCGATCATGTAGGTCAGGCGGGCGCAGTCAAAGGTAACGTTTTCAAAGTTGTGCCAGTTGATGAGTTTCAGGCGTTTCAGTTCGATCATTCTTCTGCCTCCCCTGCTTCCTCGGCGCGTTCATACAGGCCCATTTCGGTGCGGGTGCGCTCGGCTTCTGCGGCGGCATCCGCCAGGTCGGCGTCCGGCAGGGCCAGCAGCACCGTGGGGAACACCTCAATGCGGCTGTCCAGCCCGGTAAGCCGCCCCACGGGCCGGGCCAGATTGTACCGGCGCAGGGTGCGCATAAGCCGTTCCAGGGTCTGCTGGTCCAGTTTGCGGGGCAGGTTCATCTTCTGCAGCTCGGTCTGCACCTCTTCCACCGTTACCAGCACCTGATCCGCACTGGCGGCAAGGCTCTCCCGCTTTTGCAGGTAGAGCAGGCGCAGCACCAGCAGCAGAATGCTCTCGTATTTCAGCAGCCGGGCCTGGCTGCCTTCGTGGCCGTTCACCAGGGCCGCCGCCTGCAGGGGGGCCGGGTACAGCAGCACCGAGTAGCCCAGCGGGGCAAACACGGCCCGCACTTCGGGCAGGTGGTCCTGCACGTAGAGGTACTTTGCCCGCTGATCTTCCACGCCGCCCAGCACAAAGCAGTGGTTCAGCAGGTAGTTTGCGGTTTCTTCCAACATATTAACAATTGCCATCCGTGTTTTCCTCCTTGCGGCGGGTCAGGATAAAGTCCTCGAACCGGAAGCCGCCGCGCTCCACCCAGGTATTGGTCAGCTGAATGTCATAATTGCGGTGCGGCGACTGCGAATAGGTGTGCAGGCCGATGATGCGGGCAAAATCGCCGGGGTATTCGTCCGCCAGCGTGGATGCTTCCACCTGGGGGCGGGCCGCCAGCGCCTGCTGCGCCAGCAGGGCCACGTTTTCTTCGGTCACGGCCAGCCGGGCGTAGTCCAGCAGCAATTGCTGCTCTTTGCGCAGCTGTTCCGGGTCCAGGGTTTCGGCCTGCACCGGGGCCAGCGGGGCCGCTGTGCGGGGCGCAGCGGGCGGATACAGGAATTTTTCGCCGAACACCGCCGCCGGGTACAGCCGCAGCCGCTTTGCCACCGGGCCGTTGTCCGGTGCAAAGAGCTGGTCCGGGGTTTTGATCTCCTCGGCATAGCGGCGCAGCAGGGCGGTGACACTGCCCTGCGACGAGCGGTCGCTCAGCAGCAAAAACTGCGCCCGCTGCACGGCCCGCTTGCGGTAGCGGATGTGGCTGGCGTCAATTTCTTTCATCAGGGTGCTCATCTCTTCCAGCGCGTCCCGCTGCTGCTGGATGACCGCCCGCACCCGGGGTGCGGCTTCGCCGGGGGCGCAGCGCTCCACCCGGGCGTAGTCCAGCGCCAGCCGGGGCAGATACTGCTCCTCGCAGGCGTCCAGACCCTCTTCCAGATAGGCGCGGTAGTTGAACAGGTTGTCGCTGGTTTTAAAGCGGTGATAGGCCGCCGCCACCACCTTTTCTTCGTACTGGTCAAACAGTTCCAGCACCTCCTGCGGGGTGCGGTTGCGGGTAAGCCGGTCGATGTAATGGCCGATGGATGCATTGAGCGCCCGCAGAGATTTGTTGAGGGCTTCCAGATCGGCGGCTACCTCCCGCAGCACGTTCTCGTAGGGGCTTTTTTCCTCCCCCACGCCCTGCAGCAGCTGCCAGGCCTTGTACAGCTTGCCGGTGTAGGTGACCACCCGGGGGTTCAGGATCTCTTCCAGCGCTTCCAGCAGCGGGGCCACCTCCGGCACAAAGGTCAGGGCGGCTTCGCCTTCGTAGCTGCCGGGCTGCTCTTCCAGCCAGCCGGTGCGGCGCAGGCGCAGCAAAAAGCCCATGGCCAGGGTGTGGGGGTCCCGGGTGGGCTGCTCCTCTTCATCGCCGGCGCCATCCGCATCCAGCGCCAGCGGCTTTGCCAGCGCGGCAAAGTAATCCTCTGCGCGGGAAACTGCTTCGGCGCGGGAGATGCTGTAGTCCGCCGTGTGGCGGCACTCCTCCCAGAGCAGGAGCAGCAGCTCCGCATAAAAAGCCCGGTTCGGCCCCGCCAACGGGCGGAACAGCCGCGGGCTGACCAGTTCAAACAGCTGCATGGAACGATCCCTTTCTGCTTATGATAGAATACGGTTTTATTGTACCACAACGGGCACAGTTTGTCACAAAATGGCGCAAAAAAGCCGGGGAGCGGCTGCTCCCCGGCAAATTGCACAAGGTTGGAAACTCAGCGGTTGTTCTGGGGTCCTCCTGCCGGGGCTTCCGGTCAGGCGTTCGGGTTCACTTCAATTGCCACGCAGACATAGGTGTTGCCCTGCACGACCTTGGCTGCCACGCCAACCTTGGTCCAGTGGCCGGTTGCCGAAATATTCACGTCTTTATTGGCCATATTTACTACGCCAAACAGATCATCCAGGATCTTGGTGCTGTGTTCCACCTTCGTGATGACCTTGACCGTGTACACACCGGCTTCGTTCTTCTTGACTTCAACCCGATTGAGCACACTTCCCAAACCGGTATTCACATCGACTTTGGTATCCAGGAATGTTTTTGCTTCCTGCTTCAAAGCCGGGTCATTGGGCAGCTTATCCGTGCGTTCTGCGTTGATGGCCTTCATGGTTTCGGCTTCTGCCTTTGCCTCTGCGCTGGGTGCCGACCCGCCGGAGCAGGCTGTGAACAGCAGCAGCGCCATGGCGCAGGCCAGAAGCAGAGCGGACAGTTTTTGCAGTTTTTTCATCTTGGAACCCTCCTGTCGTTGCAGAATTTTGTTGCATGTTTGATACACTCTGCCGCGCATCCGGCAGGTGTTGTTCTGGCCTTATTGTATCCGACAAGTGTCGGTTTTGTCAATTGCCAAAGGTGTATAAAGTTTGTCCGCCGCTTTCGTGAAAAACAAACGAAAATCCGCCTGTTTTGTTGCAGTATTGCCGCGTTTTCCCCCGGTGGCCCCAAAGCCCTGCCGCCGGGCAGGAGCGGTAAAGCGCTGCCGTGCCCCGCCGCAGCAAAGAACCTTTGCCTGCGCAGGCAGCGCAGCACGGTTTGCATTTTTGTTGTGCCGTCCGCCCCGGGCGGCACAGCGCCCGCCCGCGTCTGCGCCGATGTGCCAAAAATTTCGTCCCAAATCGGGCCGGAATTACACAATTTCACCACGTTTGAGTGGTAAAATAATGTCGTAAAAACAAGACAAAAGGGTGATCTTACCGATGCAACACTGTCCCGCCCGCGCGGCACAGCGTCTGGCGGCAGCAGTGCTTGCACTGGTGCTTGTGCTGGCACTGGCCGCGCCCCGCGCCCACGCAGCCGCCCTGCAGGAAACACACGGCATCCGGCTGCTGAGCTTTGACAAAAGCCATATCCTCTCCATCGGCAACCAGACCTCCGGCAAGTGCAGCTGGTATGCACTGTGCTACGCACGCACCATTCTGGACGGCAAAACTTCGTCCGGCAGCGGCATGTGGTCCAACGGCGCGGTGTGGTCTGCCGGCGGATACTACAGCTACTCCGGCAGCCTGGCAGAGTGCCTGCAGAAGCTTTACACCGAGCTTTCGGCGGGGCACCCGGTGATCGTCCACCTGAAAAACACCACGGTAAGCGGGGTGTCCAGGCACACCAACCGCACCTCTACATACGAATACCACCTGACCGGCTCCGGCTGGAGCCAGGTGAACTACCCCCACATTGCCACCAGTGATACCTACGGCCACTGGGTGTGCGTGGTGGGCATCTCCCCCACGGCCGACCCCGCGAACCTGAAGGAAAGCGACTTCTACGCGCTGGACCCGGCCCGTATTTCCGTCAACGGCACGCTGGCCCTTACCCGCCTGCTGGACGGAACCATCTGGACTGCCAACTCTCCCCTCAAAATTGCAGGTTGAAATTAGAAAGAGTAAAACGGCGGACGCAGCTGCGTCCGCCGTTTTACTGTATGCAGAGGTTCCGGGGTCAATACCCGCGCACCGAAAAGCCGCGCTCCCAGGGGTCCGGCTGCAGCTGCGTTTCCCGCAGACCGGTGATCCGGATATAGTCGCTGTGCTGGATCATGCTGAACAGCTCCGGAAATTTTGCCGGGTCGCCCTGCACTTCCAGCGTCACGCTGCCATCGTCCTCATTTTCCACCCAGCCGGTCAGTTCCAGCGCCTGGGCCGCATAGCGTGCCCGGTAGCGGAAGCCCACCCCCTGCACCTGCCCGGTGATGGAGTAGCGCCGCCGCTGGGTGCCTTCCGGCAGGGTGGGCGGCGTGCGGTCTTTTTGCTTCAAAAAATCAAACATTGCTCCTCCTAGAGGGAGGGAAATGATGCATCATTTCCCCTTTACAGTTCCTGATATGCCGTCATCAGGGCGGGGATGAACTGCTTTTTGCGGCTCACCACGCCGGGCAGGGTCCAGCTGCCGTCCTCTGCAGGCTGAACTTCAAAGCCATCGGACAGCATGTCGGCAGCATAGCGGCCGCTGCAGATGACCACGCTTTCTTCCTTGGGCACATCGGTCAGCAGCATGTACAGATCCTCCACATTCTGCTTGTTGCGTGCCTCGTCCAGGTAGGGCTTGAGCAGCGCTTCGGCAGCCAGCAGGTTCTTGCGGGTCATGTAGCTACCCTGGGCCACGCCAAAGCGGATATCGCCGCACATGAACACCTTGAAGTCCTGCAGGAACACCTCTTCGGCGGTTTTGCCGTCCAGCTTTTCGCCGGCTTCAAACATCTCGTTGGCAAAGGCTTCCACCTCCACCCCGGCAATCTTGGCCAGGCGCTTGGCGCAGGCCACATCCACCGGCGTGCAGGTGGGGCTGCGGAAGGCCAGCGTATCGGACAGAATGGCCGCCAGCAGCAGGCCCGCGATCTGGGGCCGGATCTCCACCCCGTTTTCATCGTACATCTGGGTGATGATGGTGGCGGTGCAGCCCACCGGCTGGTTGCGGAAGTACACCGGGCCGCTGGTTTCCAGGCTGCCGATGCGGTGGTGGTCGATGATTTCCAGGATCTCGGCCTGGTCAAAGCCTTCCACGGCCTGGGTGGCCTCGTTGTGGTCCACCAGGATGATGCGGCGCTTGCGCAGGTTGATGATGTTGCGGCGGCTGACCATGCCGCAGTATTTGCCCTCTTCGTCCAGAATGGGGAAATAGCGGTGGCGCACCTTGGCCATCACTCTGGTCACGTCCGCCACCGGGGTGACCAGAGTGAACTTTACGATGTCGCTGCGGGTCATATAATAGGAGATGGGCGCGCACTGGCTGATCAGCTTGCCCGCCGCGTAGGTATCGCAGGGGGCGGTCATAATGGCCACGCCGGTTTCCTCGGCAATGCGCTGGATGGTGCGGCCCACCTTGGCCCCGTTGCAGATGATGAGCAGCGAAGCTTCCTTTTCAATGGCGCACAGCTGGCTTTCGTAGCGGTTGGTCAGAATGACGATATCGCCCTTTTCCACGGTGTTTTCCAGCATTTCCGGCGTGGCGGTGCCAATGCGGATGTGGCCGGTGGTGCACACGGCGTCCTCGCTGCCCACGGCCATGGTGCCGCCCAGCGTTTCCAGAATGTTCTTGAAGCTGGTTCTGCTCTTGGCCAGAATGCCGGTGTCGAACAGGTCCATGTTGGCGGTGGCAATGTCCTTGACCGTGATCAGGCCTTCCAGCTCGTTGTCCGGGCTGGTCACCGGCAGGGTGTCGATCTGCTGATCGCGCATGATCTCCCACGCCTTGCGCAGGCTGGTGCTGCCCGGGATGCCGGGCATTTCGCGGTAGTCCACATCGCGCACCTTGGGGTTCACGTCCGTGCACATGCGCGGCGGCGTGACGCCGAACTTTTTGAGCACGAACTCGGTTTCCTGGTTCATTTTGCCGGCGCGGCGGGCTTCGCACACCAGGTCGCTGGTTTTATTTTTCAGCTCTGCATACGCAATGGCCGAGCAGATGGAGTCGGTGTCCGGGTTGCGGTGGCCGATGACCACCACCTTATGGGCTGTTTTGGGCATAAATGTTCCCCCTTTGCTGGGTCGTTTCCTTCTATCATTTGTGTTTTCTGCAGCCTGCCGCGCTCCTGCACAGCGGCAGCGGGCTGCAGCTTTATTTTAGCACAATTGCCCGCAGGGGTAAAGGGAGACACTGCACCGGTTCCGCAGGCCAAAAAGCACGAAATGCGCCGAATTCTTGTATACATGCTCTTGTTTTTTGCCCCGCCGCGCTGTATCATAAAAGGGATCCTGCTGTTTTGCTTCAACTGCCAACCCGGAGGACGCCATGTCATCAACCAAATTCCAATCTGCCCCGCTGTTTACCCGGCAGCAGCTCCTTGCGCTGCTGCTGCCCCTGATCGCCGAACAGGCCCTGAGCGTGACCATCGGCCTGGCCGACACCCTGATGGTGTCCTCGGTGGGCGAAGCCGCCGTGTCCGGCGTGAGCCTGGTGGACAGCTTCAATACCCTGCTGATCCAGATCATGAGCGCGCTGGCCACCGGCGGTGCCGTGGTCACCAGCCAGTACATCGGCCACCGGGAGCCAAAGCAGGCCAAGGCCGCTGCGGCGCAGATCTTGTTCATTCTGGCCAGCCTGAGCTGCCTGGTGGCCGCCATTGTGGTGGTGGGGCGGCATGCCATTCTGCGGGGCATCTTCGGCTCCATTGAAGCAGACGTGATGAACTATGCCGAAACCTACTTTCTGCTGTCGGCCCTGAGCTATCCCTTCATCGGCCTGTACAACGCCGGGGCGGCGCTGTTCCGCGCCCAGGGCAACAGCAAGATCAGTATGCTGTCCAGCCTGGTGATGAACGTGGTGAACATCGGCGGCAACGCCATCCTGATCTTCGGCTTCGGCATGGG
>CAVIXY010000009.1:0-33970 GCA_963646665.1 Bacteroides sp. CAG:545 | reverse complement strand
CGGAGGCTATTCTAAATCGTTAGGAGTACGACACTATGCCGCTGATCATCCCCAAAACTTTGCCCGCTTACGATGCCCTGTACAAAGAAAACGTCTTTGTCATGCACCGGGAGCGTGCCCTGGCCCAGCACATCCGCCCGCTGGAGATCCTCATTCTGAACCTGATGCCCACCAAGATCGCCACCGAGACCCAGATCGCCCGCCTGCTGGCCAATACGCCCATTCAGGTGCATATGACCCTGCTGCAGACGGCCAGCCACGCCGCCACCCACGTGTCGGCGGCCCATCTGGACGCGTTCTACAAGACCTTTGACGAGGTGAAGAACAACCGTTACGATGGCATGATCATTACGGGTGCACCGGTGGAGACGATGGACTTTGAGCAGGTGGACTACTGGCCGGAACTGTGCGAGATCATGGATTTCAGCGAGACAAACGTGTACTCCACCCTGCATGTGTGCTGGGGTGCCCAGGCGGGCCTGTACTACCATTATGGAGTGCACAAGGAGCTGCTGCCGGAAAAGATGTTCGGCGTGTTTGAGCACCGGGTCACCCGCCCAGCAAACCCGCTGGTGCGCGGGTTCGATGAGGTGTTCTATGCACCCCACAGCCGCCACACCGGCATCTCCCGTGCAGATGTGGACAACTGCAGCGCTCTGCGCATCCTGGCCGAAAGCGACATTGCCGGGCCGTTCCTCATGAGCACCGAAAACGGGCGGCAGATCTTTGTCACCGGCCACCCGGAGTACGACAAGTATACCCTGGATGCCGAGTACAAGCGGGACGTGGCCAAGGGCCTGCCCATTCATGTGCCCGCCAACTACTACCCCAATGACGATCCGGAGCAGCCCCCGCTGTTCCGCTGGCGTGCCCACGCCCACCTGCTGTATGAGAACTGGCTGAACTACTACGTTTATCAGAACACTCCCTACGACCTGGGCGAGATCCAGCGTGTCAAACACGAAGATCGGTAACAAAAAAAGCGATGCCGCACGGCATCGCTTTTTTTGTTACTTTCTGCGTTTGATCGGTTTTTTCTTGCGCACGCTGTAGCCAAAGGTGCCCAGCTTTTTGCCCAGGGCCAGGTATTCGCCGTGGCTGTACACAATGAGTTTGGCTTTGTCCAGGCAAAGCTTGCCGGTTTCGTCCAGCAGGCTCTCGTCCACATCGCAGGCGACCACTTCGGCCAGGAACAGATCGTGGCTGCCCAGCGGGATCACCTGGGTCACTTTGCATTCCAGGTTCACCGGGCTTTCTTCCAGAATGGGGCAGCTGGTCAGCACGCTGCCGGGAGCAGCGTGCAGGCCGCAGGCGGCAAACTTGTCCACATCACGGCCGCTTTTCACGCCGCACCAGTCGATGGAGCGCACCAGCGCTTCGGCGGGCAAGTTGATGGCAAACTGCCCGCTTTCCTGGATCAGATGGTGGCTGTAGCGTTCCGGCCGCACGCTGATGCTTACCATGCTGGGCTGGGTGCAGATGGTGCCCGTCCAGCCGATGGTGATGAGGTTGGGGGCGTCCAGCGGCCCGCAGGACACCAGCACCGGGGGTTCCGGGTTCAGAAGGGTGCTGCCCTTCCAGCTCTGTTTGCTCATCCGTGATACTTCCTTTCGTAAGGTGCCCAGGTGCGCTCAGAGATGATATAGCGCGGGCGGGCCTTGGTCTCCATATAAATTTTGCCAATGTACTCGCCGATGACGCCCAGGCACACCAGCTGCACACCGCCCATAAAGCATACGATACAGATGGTGGAGGCCCAGCCGGCCACTACGCTGCCCAGGGCTGCTTCCACAATGGCCCAGATGACCCCGATAAAGCTCACCAGGCTGACCACAATGCCGGCCCCCGTGATGATGCGGATGGGCTTGTTGGACAGGCTGGTAATGCCGTCAAAGGCCAGCGCCAGCATCTTGCTCAGGGGATAGTGGCTTTCCCCGGCCAGGCGCTCGTGGCGCTCGTAGGTAACCACATCGCTGGGGAAGCCTACCAAAGGCACCATGCCGCGCAGGAAGATGTTGACCTCTTTGTAATCGGCAAAGCTTTCCAGCACCCGGGTGCTGATCAGCCGGTAGTCCGCATGGTTGAACACGATGTCCGCGCCCAGGGCATTCATCACATGGTAGAAGCCCTCGGCGGTGAACCGCTTGAAGAAGGTATCGGTGTCGCGGCGGCTGCGCACGCCGTACACCACCTCGGCACCGTCCAGATACTTCTGCACCATTTCGTCCATGGCATTGATGTCGTCCTGACCATCGCAGTCGATGGAAATGGTAATGTCGCAGCTGCCGCTGTGCAAAGCTTCCATCAGCCCGGCCAGCACGGCGTTCTGGTGGCCGCGGTTGCGGCTCTGGGAGATGCCGATGAAATGTTCATCCTGCCGGGCAAAGCCCTGGATCAGCTCCCAGGTCTTATCCCTGGAGCCATCGTTGACGAACAGCACCCGGCTTTTTTCGCTCACCAGGCCCTGTGCGGCCAGGCTGTTAACTTTTTCCAGAAACAGCGGGGCTGTAATGGGCAGCACTGCTTCCTCGTTGTAGCAGGGGATCACGATCCAGAGAATAGGCTTGGACATTTGAAAAACTCCTTCATATCATAAAGCCTTCCCCCTTGGGGGAAGGTGGCGCGTCAGCGCCGAATGAGGGGGAAGCGATCTTCTGAAGCCGCTTCAATTGAACGGAATCGAGCTGCAGCTTCCCCTCATCCGCTTCACTTCGTTCAGCACCTTCCCCCGAGGGGGAAGGCTTTTTCATTGCACCATCTGCTTGAGTGCCTCCACGTCCAGCAGCTTGAAGCTGCTTTTGAACGTATCCAGCAGGCCGTCCCGCTGCATCAGGCTCAGCTCCCGGGAAAGGGCGCTGCGGTCGCAGTTGAGGTAATCGGCCAGCTGCACGCGGGAAAACGGGATGCTGAAGGTCAGGCTCCCGGCGCGCGCGCTCTCGCTCAGCAGGTAGGCACACACCTTGGCCCGCAGGCTTTTCAGCACCAGCAGATCCACCCGGCGGGACAGCAGAAAATATTTGTCGCTGATGGTGCGCACAAGGTTTTGCAGCACGCGCTGGTGGGCGGGGCTGCCGTCTGAAAGCAGCAGCCGTTCATAGGGCACCAACAGCACCTCGCAGGGGGTGGCGGCCAGCACGGTGACCGGGCTGGCCAGGCTGGAACCGCCCAGCACATCGCCGAACACGCCGCCCGGTTCCATGCGGGTAATGGGCACCCTGGCCCCGCCCGGGGCGGGGCGGTAGGCTTCCAGCTCGCCGGTGAGCACAATGCCCACCCGGCGGTTCGGTTCTCCGGCCAGTACCAGTGCTTCGCCTTTGCCATAGCTGCGCACACCGGCCCCCAGCCGCACCAGCAGATGGTGCAGCTCTTCGGTGCTCAGCCCGGCAAACAGAGAGGTGGATTGTAACAGCGGAAGATAACTTTTCATTGCAACTGCGTGGGAGAGACCCAGGCTCCCACAGTCCTCCTGCAATTCCGTTGCGCAGGCAACGGTATTTTTGCCCCTATTATAGTAAACTTAGACGCGCAAAGCAAATGTTTTTGCAAATTTGCTTTGTAAAATTTCAAAAACAGGCCCCGGCTCCTGCAAACGGGGGCAGGCCTTGTGCGGAAAGAGGAAAATACCCTATGAAAAAAATCATTTCTCTGCTGCTGGCATTCAGCCTTGCGCTGTGCCTGGCAGCCTGCGGCGGCAGCGCAAGCTCCGCTGTTTCCAGCTCTGCAGCTTCCAGCGAGGCTGCATCTTCCGAAGCTGCTTCCAGTGAAGCTGCTCAGGAGCTGTCCACCACCGAGGCCCTGCGCATTGCAGGCCTGAAAGGCCCCACTACCATGGGCCTGGTCAACCTGCTCAGCATGGAGCAGGAGGGCACTGCCTCCATGGATTACGATCTGCAGCTGTACGGTGCTGCCGATGAGATCGTGCCCCTGCTGATGAAGGGTGAGCTGGACATGGCCGCCATCCCGGCCAACCTGGCAGCAACTCTGTATCAGAAAACCAACGGCGGCATTCAGGCCGTGGCAGTCAACACCCTGGGTGTGCTGTATGTGGTGGAAAAAGGCGATACCGTGCAGAGCATGGCAGACCTTGCAGGCCGCACCATTCTGTCCACCGGCAAGGGCACCACGCCGGAGTACGTGCTGCGCTACCTGCTGACCCAGAACGGCATTGACCCGGACAAGGACGTGAACATTGAGTATTACAGCGAGGCCACCGAAGTGACCGCCCAGATGGCCAACACCGAGGATGCCATTGCGGTGCTGCCCCAGCCCTATGTGACCGCCGCCGGCCTGCAGGACGACACCCTGCGTGTGGCCCTGAACCTGACCGAGGAGTGGAACAAGGTGTCCGACACCCAGCTGATCACCGGTGTGACCGTGGTGCGCAAGGAGTACGCCGAGGAGCACCCGGACGTGGTGGCCGCTTTCCTGGCGGACTACGCCAAGAGCGTGGATGCAGCCAACACCGATCTGGACGGCACCGCAGCTCTGTGCGAGGAGCAGGGCGTGGTGGCCAAGGCTGCCATTGCCAAAAAGGCTCTGCCCAACTGCAACATCGTCTGCCTGACCGGCGAGGACCTGAAGGCTAATGCATCGGCTTATCTGCAGGTGCTGTTTGACGCCGACCCCGCTGCCGTGGGCGGCGCAATGCCCAGCGAGGACTTCTACTGGTCCGCAGAGTAATTCCCCAAAATCAGCCCATCTCTCCGGAGCCGCTGTGCGATTGGTACGCACGGCGGCTCTTTTTTATGAGTGCATATGCAGAGCAGCGGGGAGCTTTCCACGCAAATGAATACGGGTTGCGGCACCCAGAATACGCTTTGCTAACGCTTGCGTCTTGCTGGCCGCGGCCCCAACAACAGTTCCCTGTTTCTGCCACTGGCAGCGGTCACTGTTGTTGCAGGCCATTCCATTGCCCGCCCTACCGCCTGCGGCGGCAGGGACCCACCCTCCGGATCATTTGCTTAGGAAACTCCCCGCCGCTCTGCCGGGAAAACTGCATCTGACCGGGCTTGCCGCCATCTTGCAATTCCGGCGGCAAAGGGTTACAATAAGGTTTGCAGTGAATAACATACACCCGAAACGGAGGTTTTTGTTTATGGCTTGTACTACCATTCTGGTCGGCAGACAGGCATCGTTCGATGGCTCTACCATGATCGCCCGCAACGATGATTCCGGCTCCGGCCATTTTACCGCAAAAAAATTCACCGTGGTGCACCCGCAGGATCTGCCCAAGGTCTACCGCAGTGTGCTCTCCCATGTGGAAGTGCCGCTGCCGGAGGGAGCCATGCGCTTTACCGCCATGCCCAATGCTGTGGAGGGCAAGGGCATCTGGGCGGCTTCCGGCGTCAATGCCGCCAACGTGGGCATGACCGCCACCGAGACCATTACCTCCAACCCCCGCGTGCTGGGGGCAGACCCGCTGGTGGAGTATCAGCCCGCCAAAGGGGAGCAGCCTGAAGTGCCCGGCGGCATCGGCGAAGAGGATATCGTGTACCTGGTGCTGCCCTACATCCACTCGGCCCGTGAAGGCGTGCAGCGCCTGGGCCATCTGCTGGAGACCTACGGCACCTATGAGATGAACGGCATTGCCTTTGCGGACGTGAACGAGATCTGGTGGCTGGAGACCATCGGCGGCCACCACTGGATGGCCCGCCGCGTGCCGGATGACAGCTATGTGGTCATGCCCAACCAGCTGGGCCTGGACAGCCTGGACCTGGAAGATGCTCTGGGCGAACAGAAAGAGTATATGTGCTCTGCCGACCTGGCCGACTTCCTGAAAAAGTACCACCTCGACCTGTCGCAGGACGGCGTGCTGAACCCCCGGGATGCCTTTGGCAGCCACGATGACGCCGACCACGTGTACAACACCCCCCGTGCCTGGTACATGCTGCGCACCCTGAACCCCAAGACCTGGGTGTGGGACGGCCCGGATGCAGACTACACCCCCACCGATGACGACCTGCCCTGGTGCATGGTGCCGGAAAAGAAGATCACCCCCGAGGATGTCAAGTATGTGCTGTCCAGCCACTACCAGGGTACCCCGTATGATCCTTACCGCAGCTACGGCGACAAGAGCATGAAGGGCGCTTACCGGTCCATCGGCATCAACCGCAACGACTTTATGGCCCTGATCCAGCTGCGCCCGGATGTGGACGCTGACCACTGCGCACTGGAATGGATCGCTTATGCATCCAACGCCTTCAACACCATGGTGCCCTTCTACGCCAACGTGGAGACCACCCCGGAATACCTGGCCTGTACCACGAAGGAAGTGTCCACCGACAGCTTCTACTGGGTCAGCCGCATGATCGCCGCCATGGCGGATGCCTCCTATGCAAAGTCGCTGTTCCACATTGAGCGCTACGAGGAAGCCGTGCTCAGTGCGGCCCATGCCCTGGTGAACCAGTACGATGCCAAGCTGGCTGCTGCGCCGGAAGCAGACCGCGCCGCCCTGCGGGAAGAAGCCAACATCGCCCTGGCTGCCATGCTGCGGGAAAAGGCTGCCGACACGCTGGACAAGGTTCTGTTTGAGCTGAGCTGCCAGATGAAGAATGCCTACTCCCGCTCGGATGCATAAGCCGCCGCGCCGGAAACACTGTTAAAACCTAAAATTGCAGCAAAAAAGGCAGGTGCCGCAGGGCACCTGCCTTTTGCTGTGTGCAGGAAGAGCTTACTTCTTTTCTGCGGTGCGTGCAAAGAAGTTTGCCAGCACGGCACCGGAAATGTTGTGCCACACGGAGAACACAGCACCAGGAATGGTAGCCAGCGGATACTGTGCAAAGTGGGCAGCTGCCAGGCTGGTGGCCAGGCCGGAGTTCTGCATACCAACCTCGATGGAGATGGCGCGGCACTTGGTGGAGTCCAGCTTCAGGACCTTGCCCACGGCGTAGCCAGTCAGGTAGCCCAGAACGTTGTGCAGGACGACCACGGCCAGGATCAGCAGGCCGCTGGTCATGATCTTGGCGCTGTTGGCAGAAACCACGGCACAGATGATCAACACGATGGCGGTGGTGGAAACCAGCGGCAGCACACGCACAGCCTGCTCGGTGAACTTATGGAAGAAGTGGTTGACCACAAAGCCCAGTGCGATGGGCACCAGCACCACCTTGACGATGGACATAAACATGCTCATGGGGTTCACGTCCACGCGCTGGCCGGCGTACAGCAGGGTGAGCAGCGGGGTGAGCAGGGGAGCCAGCACGGTGGAAACGGCAGTCATGCCAACGGACAGGGCCACGTCACCCTTGGACAGATAGGTCATCACGTTGGAAGAGGTGCCGCCGGGGCAGGTGCCCACCAGGATAACGCCGATGGCCAGCTCCGTGGGCAGGTGGAACACCATGGTGAGCACCCAGGCCAGGAAAGGCATCAGGGTGAACTGCGCCACGCAGCCCACGATCACGTCCTTCGGGCGGCTGAACACCACCTTGAAATCGTTGGGCTTCAGGGTCAGGCCCATGCCGAACATCACAATGCCCAGCAGGTTGTTCACCCAGCTGGTCTTGATCACGCTGAACGGGCCGGGGAAGAACAGGGCACCGGCGGCCACCACGATGACGATGAGGGCCATGTACTTGCCCACAAAGTCGCTTACTTTTTCCAGAGTTTTCATGTTGATTCGTCCTTTCTTTTCAGCCTTCCCCCGCGGGGGAAGGTGACGGATGACGGGAAGCTGTGGTCAGCTTCCCGTCCGATTCTGATGAAACATCCGGAATGGCCCGGTGCCGCAAACAAAAAACGCCTTTGTCTCCTGCATAAGAGACAAAGGCGTGTAAATCCTCTGCGGTACCACTCTTACTTGCCAGCCTGTAGGGTCAGGCCAGCCCCTCAGTGCGCATCCAACAATGCGCGGCTCCTGATAACGGAAGCCTGCCGTCCGGGCTTACACAAGGCGCACAGCCTTTTCAGCCCGAAAGCTCGGAGAGGATCTTCCCACGGGGTTCGTGCGCTGCCTTGCATCCACCGGCAGCTCTCTGCAGCACTCCGCTCGGGTACTTGTTCTCGTCATAGCCGAATATTTCACTGCCCTGCAGTATAGCCCTTTCGGGGCGGGAAGTCAAGGGTGCAAGGCCGTGCAATTTTTCACCTGCAAAGCATCACAGAGCAAAAACATTCACTTGACAATCAAATAAAACGCAGATACGCTGTTTGCACGCTCTGCGGGTAAAAAATGCAGCGAAGGCCGGGCGGAAAATGCCTGCCGGGCATTCCACCATGCGGGGAGAAACGGTGGAAAACTGCCCCCGGAAAGGGCAGGTGAAATCAGGTCCCGGCGGGATGCATAAAGTTCCTAGTTTGGATTTGGCAAAGATGCTGTATCCAACGGAAAAAAGCAAATAAAATATTCCCCATTGAACACATCCATACTTGACCGAACAGAGAAATTACGGTAGAATTTAAACTGGAATTATTGTCGCAAACTGTTTGCAGCCTGCGGCAGAAAAACGAAGTGCGGCATACTGCCCGAAACATTGCGGACCGGCCGGCCGAAGCCGCCGGGAAAGGGAGGAAGCATATGATCATTCGCGTTGGTCTTTTGGACAAAGACGAAACCTACATTGCCCGCCTTGCCAACTATTATAGTGCACACCCGGACGAGACGACCCAGCTGGAGATCCATCTGTTCACGGATGCGCAGGCGCTGAAGGCGCAGCTGGCCCATGCCGCCCGCCTGGACGTGCTGATCGCAGACGAAGAGCTGCTGGACAGCCCCGAAGAGTATGCCCGCAAAGCGGAGCTTGCCTTCTGGAGCGAGGACAAGCACGAGCAGAGCCGAAGCGGCTACCCGGTGGTGTGCCGCTACCAGAAAGCCAGCGATATCTTCCGCTGCATCCAGGGCATGTGCTCCGGCCACAGCAAGGGCTCCTATTCGCTGAGCGAAAACGGCAGTGTGCGGCTGTTCCTGGCCGGTGCCGGCGGCGCAGGCTGCAGCACGGCGGCCAGCGGCTGTGCGGCTTACATGGCAGCCCACGGCAAAAAGGTGGTGTACCTCAGCCTGAAGCAGAACGAAGAGGACAACCCCTTCCACATCAGCGGCAGCTCCATGACGGATGTGCGCTATGAGCTGGGCATGTGGCGTCAGCTGGGCGGCACCGATTACGGCCAGCTGCAGCTCAAGCTGAACAGTATGCTCAAGCAGGACGATGAAACCGGCGTGTACTCCTTTGCCCCCTTTGATATGCCGGTAAGCGCCATGAACCTGGAACCGAACGATGTGAACGGCCTGCTGCACGCCCTCAAGGGCCTGTGCGATGTGTGCATCATCAGCGCCGACAGCTACCTGGTGCCGGTGCTGCTCAAGACCATCCGCCTGGCCGACTGGGTGGTGGTGGTGAGCAACAGCACCCCCATGGGCAACGAAAAGACCCGCAAGCTGCTCAACTCGCTGGAAGTGATCGACAGCATGGACGAAAAGCTGTTCAACGGCAGCATCGGCGTGGTGTACAACCAGTTTGGCAGTGCCGCCCAGAAGGCCGACCTGCCCCAGTACGTGCGGGAGCTGGGCGTGATCCCCCGCTATCAGAATGCAGACCGCAGCCGGATCGTGGCCGACCTGGCCAGCAGCCGTGTGTATGCAGAACTGGAATAAAAAGCGAGGACCTGCCGTATGACGACCGAAGAACTGAAAGACCTTCGCACCCGGGTGGTGGACGCCATCAACCGGGAACTGCAGCCCACCCGCATGGATGACAGCGAGCTGCTGCAGGCCATCAGCCGCCTTGTGGAGCGCGAGAGCCGCGGCGGCTACCTGATCCCGATCCAGAAAATGGAGACGGTGAACACCATTTATAAGATGTACCGCGGCCTGGGCGGCCTACTGGATTCCATTCTGGCGGACGAAAGCATCACGGAAGTGATGATCAATGGCCCGGACAATATCTTTGTGGAAAAAAGCGGCCGCCTGACCCGGGTGGACCGGCACTTCAAGGATGAGCAGGAGCTGCGCCGCGTCATCGACCTGATCGTGGGCAAGGCCCACCGCGAAGTTTCGGAAGCAAACCCCATTGTGGATACCCGCCTGGAGGACGGCAGCCGTGTGAACGTGGTGCTTGCGCCCATTGCCCTCAGCGGCTCCACGGTGACCATCCGTAAATTCTCCAAGCAGCCCATGACCATGCAGAAGCTGCTGGAATACGGCTCCATCACGCCGGAAGTTTCCTGTTTTCTGCAAAAGCTGGTCAAGGCACGGTACAACATTTTCATTGCGGGCGGTACCGGCAGCGGCAAAACCACCTTCCTGAACGCGCTGTCCAACTACATCCCCCACGATGAGCGTATCATCACCATCGAGGACTCGGCGGAACTGCAGATCACCCAGATCCCCAACATTGTGCGTCTGGAAACCCGCAACGCCACAGCCTCCTCGGGCGAGAGCAAAAAAATCGACATCCAGAGCCTGATCCGGTCCAGCCTGCGTATGCGCCCGGACCGCATCATCGTGGGCGAGGTGCGCGGCGCGGAGGCACTGGACATGCTGCAGGCCATGAACACCGGCCACGACGGCAGCCTTTCCACCGGCCATGCAAACTCTGCCGAGGATATGCTGAGCCGTCTGGAGACCATGGTGCTGCAGGGCGAAGCGGCCCTGCCGCTGAAGGCCATCCGGCAGCAGATCTCCAGCGCCGTGGACATCATGATCCATCTGTCCCGTCTGCGCGACCACAGCCGCAAGACCATGATGGTCAGCGAGATCCTGCCCCATCTGGACGCCAACGGCGACATCTGCCTGAACCCGCTGTACGAGTTCCGGGAGGACGAGAACTCCACGCTGCAGCATGTGTCCGGCGCGCTGGTGCGCACCGAAAACCCCATGATCCAGACCGATAAGTGGACCCGCGCAGGTTTTCTGCTGGAAGATATCCCCGCTCCGGTGCGGAAGTAAACGGAGCAGATCATTGGTGTGACCCGAAAGGAATGAGAGCATGAAAAAAGAAAAAAAGGCTGCAAAGCCAAAGGCTCCGCGCAAGGCGAAGCCCAAAAAGGAACCGGTTTCCCAGTGGGCAAAAAACCCGCTGAACGAGACCGTTCTGGACTACCACAACTATGAAATGACCCAGAGCGAAAAGGTGCTGTACTTTGTGCTGGCCTTTTTGGTGGGCGGCATCGTCAGCCAGTTCTTCTACGGCGGGCTGTTCAAAGAGGATGGCGCTCCCACGCTGCTGACCTATATCAGCAACGCCGCTGCCTTTGTGGTGGTGGGTCTGATCGCCGGCAAGGTGTTCCTGCCGGTGCGCTGCCGCCAGCTGGCAGAAAAGCGCCGCAGTGTGCTGCGCAAGCAGTTCCGCGACCTGCTGGAATCCCTGACCGCCTCGCTGGCGGCCAACAGCACTGTGCGGGATGCCTTCCACACCGCATACACCGATATGTGTATGCAGTACTCGGACGATGCCATGATCTCCAAAGAGCTGGATCAGTTCCGCCGTGCCGAGCAGGTAAACGTGACGCTGGACGTGATGATGGACGATTTTGCCAAGCGCAGCGGCGTGGAGGAGATCCAGGACTTCAACAACGTGTTCCAGGTGTGCTACGGCCCCGGCGGCAACATGAGCCGGGTCATCGGCCAGACCCACGACATCATCTGCGAGCGCATGGAGATCGAGGACGAGATCGAGGCCAAGATCCACGCCAACGAAACCGAACTGAACATCATCATGATCGCCCCGGTGCTGATCATTGCCCTGATGCGCGGCTCCAACGAAACGTTTGCCAACAACCTGGCCACTCCGCTGGGCGTGATCACCGTGACCGGTGCGCTGGTTGCCTTTGTGGGCGCGTACATCTGGGGCCAGAAGATTATTGCGGTGAGGTGAGAAACGGTGCTGATTGTAAAATTGATCTGCCTGATCGTGGGCACGGTGCTGGCAGCACTGTTCATTCTGTTCACGGTGCGCGGCAAAAAAGAGGACTGGCGCATTGAAGGTGTGCCGCAGAAGGAGTTCAGCGACAAAGAGCTGTGGGCAGCCGGGTTTGCGCTGCAGCAGCTGCCCGCCTTTTCCATGAACAGCGAGGTGGGCAAAAAAATGATGACCGCTTCGGCCATTCTGCACCCGGAAAACGGGGGCCGCTTTGCCGAATACTGGGCACGCCTGTACTGGGCGCGCACCCTGTCCATGTCGCTGCTGGTGCTGGCACTGGCCTTCTGCGCGGCGGTGTTCATGGATGGCTATATGGTCTTTGCCACCGTGCTGGTAGGCATTGTCATGGTGGCCGTGGTGTACTCCAACGGCGCCAACGAGATGACCAACCAGCTCAAGAAGCGCAGTGCCGACTGCATGATGGAGTTTTCCAACGTGGTGTCCAAGCTGACGCTGCTGATGAACTGCGGCATGATCCTGAAGGAAGCCTGGTACATCGTGGCCAAGAGCAAAGAGGGTATTATCTATGAGCTGATGCAGGACGCCTGCCGCGAAATGGACAACGGCATGGCCAGCGCAGAAGCCATTTACAACTTTGGTGTGCGCACCGGCTCGCCGGAAGTGCGCAAGTTTGCCAGCATCATTGTGCAGAACATTGAAAAAGGCGGCTCGGACGTGACCATGATCATGCGCCAGCAGGCGGATGAGCTGATGAGCCAGCGCCGCCAGATGCTGCTGCGCAAAGGCGATGATGCCGCAGCCCAGCTGCTGGCCCCCACCATGCTGGTGCTCATTGGCGTGATCGTCATTATTATGGTGGCGGCCATGTCCAACCTAAGCCTGACCGTTTAATGTTGGTATAGGCAGAACCCGTCTGCTTATCAATAAAATTTCTTTTTGGGAGGAATTATCCATGAAAAACTTTCAGAATGTGATCGACCGCATGTATCTGAACGCCAAGTTCGCAATGGCTTCCGCCAAGAACGAGCTGAACAAGATGCGTGAAGAGGACGAAGGCCTGGACATCATCATCACCATCATCCTGGTGGCCGTTGGTCTGGTGCTGGTTGGCGTTGTGGCTAAGTACGGCACTCAGGCACTGTCGAGCGCAAGCAGCGCAAACTCCGGTGCAAATCAGGCAATCAGCGGCTTGGGTGCTGAAGCAGGCAAGGTGCAATAAATTTACCTGAAACCAACAATACGTCCGTTGAAGTGAGGGATGACCTACGAAAAAACTGACAGCACACCTTGACCGTGCCGTGCTGCGCGCGCAGTTTGGCCTGCGCCGCGCCGGTGCGGAACTGAAAAAAATGTGCGAAGAGGATGAAGGCTTGGACGTGATCGTGACCGTTGTGCTGCTTGCCATTGGTCTGATCGTGGCAGGCGTGCTGGCAAAGTACGCCACCCGGATCATCAATTCGGCAGGCCAGCAGGTGGACCGCGTGACCAGCTGACCAAAACAGAAGCCTTTGGAAAAAACGGGTCCTGCCCCGCAGGGCAGGATTCGTTTCCTGCGGGCTGTACCCCCGGCAGCGGGCCGGTACAGCCTGAAGGAAACGAAAGAACGAAAGAGGAACTTTATGGAATGGATCGTTGCGGTGTGTGATGCCGGGCTGAGCCTTGCGGCGGCCTGGTATGCGGCACACAGAACCTGGGAGCAGCCTGTAAAGCAGAACCGGCTGCGGCTGGCTTTGCTGCTGGCAGCGGCGGGCGGCTTTGCAAGCGGCTATCTGCTGGTGCTGCGGGTCGGCACCTACCTGCCCAACCTGCTGCGCATGGCGCTGCTGGGGGTGCTGCTGGTCATGGCGGCCTGCGTGGACGTGCAGACCCACCGCATCCCCAACAAGATCGTGCTGGCGGCTGCAGCCGTGTTTGCAGCCTGCACGGCACTGGATTTTGTGCTCAGCGGCACCGATGCCCTGCCCATGATGATCAACGGCCTGGTATCGGCAGCGGTATTTTTTCTGGTGTTTTTCCTGCTGCGGGTGGTGGCGCATGGCGGCATCGGCTACGGCGATATCAAAATGATCACGGCTTCGGCACTGATCCTGGGAGTGTACGGGGAGTTCAGTTTTCTGCTGTTCTCCCATGTTCTGGCGGCGCTGGTGGCGCTGGTGCTGCTTTTTACCAAAAAAGCCACCCGCAAATCCGGCCTGCCGTTTGGTCCGTTTTTCTATCTGGGGTATCTTGTTACGATCCTGATGGGGTCTTTCTAAACAACACACAGGAGGAATTATCATGAAAAAAACACGTGTGATCGCCATTGCGGCGCTGGTGGCAGTGTGCATTGCGGGCTGGGCCATCCTGAGCATGACGGCGGTAAGCGATGCACAGGCCCAGAAAAACACCATCGCAACGGCGCAGTACTACCGCGACAAAAAGCTGTTCCAGCTTTCGCTGCAGAACTATCAGGCGGCGCTGAGCAGCAAGACCACCGAGGAACTCTACGATGAGTACCTGGCCACCTGCGATGCCTACTACGAGGACAGCCCCACGGCCACGGTGCGCTCCACCGAAGAAAACGCCTATGCGGCAGCGGTGAGCGTTTACCCCGCACGTGCCGATTACTGGACCAAGTACGCATCCCTGTACTATGAGGACGGTGACTACAGCAAACTGATCGAAGTGCTGAAGTCCGCCAGCGCCAACGGCATTGCCTTTGACGAAACCCTGCAGGGCTACTGGAACGAGGCCTACTACGCCTGCAATGTGTCCAGTGTGAGCTACGAGACCATGGTGCCCTCCGGCATGGCAGGCGCATACCTGGCCTGGGATGGCGAGAAGAATGTGCTGTTCAGCCTGACTTCCGGCGAGCTGATGGACGAGGGCTTTACCTTCATCGGCCCGGTGGGCCAGAACAATGTGGTTCTGACGACCGGCGACAAGGGCGAAAGCTACGTTTACCGCCTGAACGATGGCGTGATGGTGGGCCGCTTTATGGCTGAGGTAGAGCAGGCCAACGGCTACGGCGGGGGCCTGATCCCGGTGCAGTTCAAGGGCCGCAGCGACTGGAGCTACATCGACCTGGACGGCAAGGAGTACCTGAACGGGTACCAGGCCGCCGGAATGTTCCAGAACGGCAAGGCCCCGGTGCAGCTGACGGACGGCAGCTGGTGCTTTGTGGATCAGAGCGGCACCCAGCAGGGCGACAGCTATGAGGAGATCCAGATCAGCGAGAATGGATCCTGGCTGGTAAACGGCGTGTACCTGGCCAAAAAGAACGGCGTATGGAATGTTTACAGCGAAGCCGGAGAGCAGCAGGGCGCACTGAATGCCGATGCTGTGGACCTGAACAGGGGCAGCGGCATCGCCTTTGAAAAGAGCGGTAAGTGGGGCTATGCGCTGGCAGACGGCAGCGTGGCCATTGAGCCGCAGTACGATGGCGCAAAGGCCTTCTCCGGCGGCGTGGCTGCCGTGTGCAAGGACGGCAAGTGGGGCTTTATCAACGGCAGCGGTACGCTGGTGATCGACTACCTGCTGGACGATGCCACCTACTTTGACGCAAACGGTTACTGCCCCGTGAAAACCGGGGATACAGACGCCCTTCAGGTGCTGAGCTGGCGCGTGGAGCGCAGCTGAGACGAACGGAGGAAAACCATGGAAATGCGGACAAAACTCAGACAGCTGCGGGAAGAGACCGGCATGGAGGCCATTGAGGGCCTGCTGGTGATCACCCTGATGCTGTTCGTACTGTTCTATATCTGGGCCTTCGGCTTTCTGCTGTTCCAGAACTGGTCGGTGCAGTATGTGGCCAACGATACGGCCTCGCGCATTGCGCAGACCTATGCCTACCCCTACTCCGACCCGGTGACCGGGTTTGTGAGCCGGGCGATTCGCGTACAGCTCAGCCCGTATCGGTATAATTCTGGCGGGAACATTGACGAAGCCAATGCAGAGCGTGCACAAAAGTATGCAAAATACATGCTGAAACAGACAGGCTTTACGGAATACCGCGGCCTGGATGTTGAGGTCAACACAAAATATGACTCGCTGGCACAGCGGCATATTGAGGTAAAGGTGACGGCAACTTACGAAGTACCGTTTGGCTTTGCAATGAAATATTTTGGGCAGAACCCGTACCGTACATTTACAGCAACCGGCCGCGCGGTTTGTACCGATGTCAAGCATTACATTTACACGATTAAAAACGTGAATTCTTTCAGCAGTACGTTTGGCTCCGGACTGGACTCCAAGTTTGTTTCCAACGTGGAAAAATGCATTGCATTTGTCCGGAAATTCAGCACCTGGCTGGGAGATGTAAAAGAAGATCTGTTCGGCGGAACAGGCGGTTCAAGCGCAGATGGTTCAAACGGCGGAGGAGTAGAATGATCCGGTGTAATTGCTTTTGTGCGGAACGGAAATGAGGAATCGACATGAAACTGAAAAAACGCGTGAAGGAGCAGCTGATCAAACGCACGGAAGGCATTATATCACTGCTGCTGATTTTGGTGCTGGTTCCGTTTTATTCGGTGGCAGCAATTTTGGAAGAGGCAGGGCGGTATCAGAGCGCTTACAGGGGACTGGACTCTGCAATCAGCGCAAGTGAAATGTCTGTGCTGGCGCAGTACGATCAGTATCTGCTGAACCGTTTCGGACTGCTTGCGGTAGACCAGGATATTGACATTGATTCAACGTTTTGGTCGTATTTTCAAAAACAGGATACGCAGGATACCCGCTCTTTTTCCTTGAAGAGGGCCACTACGCAGGCGGACGGACTGTACCCGCTGGCCGATACTGCGGTTCTTCGTCAGCAGATCCAGGAGCAGGCGGCTATTCCTGTAACGGCCAAGGTCGTTATGGACTTTGGCGAGTTCAGCAACATCGTCAGCCAGCTGGAAGGCTACAGTGAAACTTTCAAAACGACCAATACAATGCTTTCCAGTATGGAAAAAAGCCTGGAAGGCGGCATTGATTCGTACAACGCCCAAAAGGATGCCAAAGAGCAGATGGGCAAAGTGACAGACGCAAAGAAACAGTACGATAAAAAAAACAGCGCGTTTGAATCGTCCATGCAGGAGCTGCGGGATCATCTGGCAACGCAGCGCCCGGACGATGAGGAAGGCGCTGCAGCATGGGACAGCAAAAGGGAAAGCTTGATCAGCGCTGCAAAAAGATCCCGCGACAGCTACTTGAGCGCTACCACAGATACGAGCAGCAACATCTCCGGCCTGGCAGGCAAAATTGATCAGGCTGTTCAAAAGGAGATTGATGCAAAAGAGTCGAGCAAAGATATTCTGACCAAATATGGCACGGCACTGAAAGACGATGTGAACAAGGGGCTGAAGGATGAAAAAAAGCGAGTCGATGATCAGATAAAGAGCGGCGATCTTTCGGATTCTGAAAAGAGCGCAATGCAAAAAGAAAGCGACAAGCTCCAGAATCAGATGGACAAAAACAGCAACAGCAACACCGTCTCGGATTCTGCGATTGACGCGTCCAAACGCAGCGATGAAACGCGGGAAGTGCTGGAAGACTACAACACGGAGGCCTGCCAGGATTCGGTTCAGGGCCTGACCGAGGAAGCAAAGCTGCTGAAGGATATTGACTTTGACAACCTGACAGCGGATGGAATTGATGAGATTCTGAGCAACACGCATACGGTAGATCTGAGCAAATTTTCGGACACATCAAAATTTGATGAGCTGTGGGAAGAAACGAGAAAAACCGTTGAGGAAGGCGCAGAGGGCAGCCGGGTATGGGATGTCCTGAATGCACTGCTGGAGCTGATCAACATTGATGGCTCGTATGATCCGGAGCTGGACAGCATCATTGATACCACCTATTATAACCAAAATTATGGCGGTCTGCCCAGCCAGAAGGACCGCTCCAAGTCTGAAAACTCGCTGCTCTCGCCGTTTGAAGAAGAGGATGCCAAAGAAGCCTGGCAGAATCTTTACGAAATGGGCATGAAGATTCAGAGTGACGATGGAAAGGTTTGGTCCTACGGCGAAGACCTGAAGCAGTCGAGCTACGATGACGGAAAGAATTCCAAGAATCTTTTCAAGAAAATCAAATACGTCATGAAGGTCGTCAAGAACCGCATCAGCGCTGTCAACAATATGATCAACGCGATGGGAAATGTGGCCAGCAAGATGGGCCAGGGCTTTTTGCTGAAAGGCTACCTTGCCTACAACCTGTCAACGCGCACCAATTATGCATCGGCTTCTTCTCTGGCAGGCATGTCTTACAGCAGCAGCGGCGGCCTGATGAAAAAGAATGATACAGGCGGCGAGCTTGGTCAGCTGGGCGATAAGCTTCTGGATGGAATCACGGCGGGCATGATATCGACCGGACGAGTTGGTTACTCTTTCTGCGGAGCAGAGCTGGAATACGTTATGTTCGGCGAGATGGAGGAAAAAGAAAATCAGAAAGCGGCATACAATCGCCTGGTGATGATCCAGCTTCTGACCTGTGTGATCCAGGTTTACGTAAACGATTTTGTGCAGACGACAACGCAGGCCCTTGCGGCAGCGTGTGCTGCAGTGCCGGTCATGGTACCGATCGTAGAGGGACTTATGCCCTTGGTATTTGCCTATGCAAATGCGGTGATTGATGCAAATGTGATCTGCAATGGTGGCAGCGTTCCGCTGATCAAGACAGAAGATGACTTGAACGTTACCCCGAAGGGCATTGTGAAAGCTGTGAGCAAGCTGACGAACCTGCAAAAGGAAGCCGCCATCAACGAAAAACTGAATAAGCTGAATGCGCTGACTGGATATGAGGAAAATACCGGCACGGAGAATACGGATCAGCTTGGCGGAATTCAGGATTCGGGCAGTTCGGGCGGTTCCGGCAGCTCTGGCGGCTCGGACAGCAAGCCTTTGGTGAGCGGCGAGAAATATGTGGACAGTCTGCGTTCCTTCAATTATAATCAGTACATGTTCCTGATGCTTTTGCTGTTCTGGAACAACGAGGATGAGCTGCTGAACCGGTTTGCGGATATAATCCAGATGGAACAGACCAACCGGCTCAACACAATGAACAACAGCCAGTACACGTTGGAAGAGCAGCTGAGCGGAACCAAAAAGAAATTTGATATTGACAAGGCGTATACAACGATTCGAGTGGAGACAAGCGGAAAATTTGTAAATGCTTTGCCGATCCCAACGCTTTCGCAAAATTCGGCCTGGAGAATTCAGCGCGTGATCTACAGGGGGTATTGAGCATGAAAAAACTGTTTTCACGCTTCCGGGATGAGCAGGACGGCGTCATCGCGCTGGAAGCCTGCATCTCGCTGACGCTGTTCCTTTTTGTAATGCTGACCCTGTACAGCCTGCTGCGGATGTTTACCGTGCAGAGTATGATCAGCCACGCCGCACAGGAAGCCTGCCAGAGCATTGCCTTGGAAAACTATGGGCAGGGATCGCTTGCCAGCAATACGCTGCAGCAGATCCCGAACGCACTCCTGACGATGATCACCGGCGGGTCGGAAAGCGATTTTCACAAATCAGCCAATGCGGATTTTTCCATCTGGGAAAAACTTTTTACGGATACAACGGATAAGGAACAAAGCATCCTTGACACAGCGACGCAGTCCACTGCCCGAACGCGCTTTGCTGCCTACCTGGGCGGAGGAGAGACACAAGCGGATGAGCTGCTGAAAAATTACGGGGTGGTAAACGGGCTGCAAGGCATTTCGTTTACCGGCACCAACAAGTCCAGCACGGACATGACCATTCAGGTCGAGTACAGGGTGCGGCTTATCTTTTACCTGGAAGCCTTCCATTTTGGGGAATTCAAAAGCACACAAAAAGTCTGCTGCCGGCTCTGGAAAAAATAACCGGACGGACGCATAAAAACTGCGGAAAGGAACGTTGTTATGGAGGAATATACCATTATCACCCAGGGCAGCTCCACCTACCTGGAGGGAAAGCTTGGCCCGGACGAGTGCCTGGACAGTGTGGACCGCGGAATGCTGATGCTGAATCAGATCCCCGGCCTGCTGCCCGTCAGCATCCAGTGGATGAACGCGGAGTGCCGACTGCTGTACAACATCTCCGGCCTGACCCCGTTTACCCAGGCGGCCCGCATTCTGGAGCACGAAACGCGGCTGACCAACTTTTTCCTCTCGCTGTGCAAGGTGGAAAAAGAATGCGATGAGTATCTGCTCAACCCGCAGAAGATAGACCTGACCCCGGATCATGTCTATCTGGACGCCACCGGCAAGGCGCGGGTGCTGTACCGCCCGGTGGAGCAGCCTTCCGGCAATTACAACCCGGCGGCTCTGGCCCATGCCGTGCTGCGGCTGGTGGGCCGCCAGATGCCCAAGGACAGCAGGGTGATCAGCGCACTGTCCGGCCAGCTGCTGTACGGCGAGAACCTCTCGCTGGCCGAGCTTGAAAAGGATCTGCGCCCCAAGACAGAGGAAACGCACCACGAACAGGCGGAGAAGAAACCTCCCGTTCAGTCGGACGGCGGCTGGAGCGGCAGACCTGCCCCGGAGCCGCCCAAGCCGGTGCAGCCTGAGCCGGTCAAAAAGCCGCAGGTGCAGCCTGAACCGCCCAAGCCGGCAGCCGACCATGTAAGCCCCTTCAATGGGACCGGCGGCGACAACCCCTTTAAAAAGGAAAGCAGCAACAGCTCCTTTGGCGGCGCAAAGCCGCCCGTACAGGAGGAAGCACCGGAGGAACCCGTCAAGTCGGAAAAAACCAAAAAAGGCGGCATCCTGGGCCTGTTTGGCAAGAAGGACAAGAAAAAGCCGGAAAAGGCTGCCCACGAGAACCCCTTTGACGAGACATCCGCACCGGAAGAGCACAAGGCTGCAGAACCGGCAAAACCGGACTACCATCCGCCGGTGCAGCCGGACAAGCCGGTCACGCAGGACAAGCAGGCCATGGGCTACACCGTGGTGCTGCCCAATGGCGAGGGGGGCACGGTGCGCACCGGCCTGATGAACACCGATATGGCACAGCAGGCAGAGCTGTATCTGGTGCAGAAGTCGAACAACCAGTACATCCACATCACCCACACCAACTTCCACATCGGCCGTGCGCCGGACGTGGTGGACTACACTGTGCGCACCAGCACCAACTATCTGGGCAACGACCACGCCTACATCCTGATCCAGGAAGGCTGCTATTATCTGGTGGACAACAACACCGTGAACCACACCTACCTGAACGAACAGCTGCTGCCGCCTTCCAAGCCCACCCAGATCCATGCCGGAGACCGCATCCGCATGGCGGACGTGGTGTTTGAAGTGGTGGCCAGCAGATAAGGGGAGCCTATGGCATTGCAATTGGTTCACCTGACAGACCAGGGCGCGGTGCGCCAGACCAACCAGGACAGCTACTGTGCACGGATCGCAAACTTTGGCCCCGATACCATCGCCCTTCTGGCCGTGTGTGACGGCATGGGCGGCCTGCAGTGCGGCGAACTTGCCAGCACGGCGGCCATCCGCGGGTTTGAAGAGTGGTTCGACCGGGAGCTGCCGGGCATCATGCGGGACGGCCTGCAGGAGGACCAGCTGTTCATCTCCTGGCACGCGCTGCTGGAGCGGCTGCACGGGCAGCTGTGCACCTACGCCCAGCAGCAGGGCATCCGCATGGGCACCACCGTCTCGGTGCTGCTGGCGGCCCGCAGCACCCTGTACTTTGTGCAGATCGGCGACAGCCGCATCTACCTGGACGACTCCTTTGGAATGCAGCTGCTGACCAAGGATCAGACCCTTGCCATGAGCGAGTACGAGGCGGGCCGCCTGCCCCTGGAGCAGCTGGCGTCCGACCGGCGCAGCGGCATTCTGCTGCAGTGCCTGGGCTTTGGCAGGGTGGAACCGGTATTTGCCAGCACACCGCGCCCCGCACAGGGCGCGGTTCTGCTGTGCAGCGATGGCTTTTACCACAAAGTGACCCCGGAGCTGATGCACCGCGCCGTGGCCGATGCGCAGGACCGCAGCCAGCTGCAGCAGATGCTGGGCGCGCTGGCGGAACACTGCCGCACCCAGGGTGAGACCGACAACCTGACGGCGGTGATCCTGCGCTGGAACGACACGGCAGACCTGCCCCCGGACGGGGAAGAATGGGTGGAGACCTGGGCACGGCTTTCCGGCCAGGCGGCACCCCAAGCGTATGAGCAGACAATAGGAGGCGTTTTGTGAGTGAAAATGTAGTGCTGGGTTTTGTGCACCCCGACTATGACCACATTGAAGTGCTGAACCATCTGGGCGGCACGGGCGATCTGTTCAAGGCCCACAAAAAGGGCATGGACATCGAGGTTGTGATCAAGCGGGTGCAGCCCCAGTTCCAGCACATGATGGATCAGGAAAGCGAATCCTCCATCCTGAAAAACCTGAAGCATCAGTACCTGCCCCGCATTTACGATGTGATCTATGGCACGGACGGCTGCATTTACACCGTCATGGACCTGATCAGCGGCAAAAACCTGCAGCAGCATGTGGAAGCCAACGGCCCCATCAGCCAGAAGGACTGCTACCGCTGGGCCTGCCAGCTGTGTGAAGTGGTGGACTATCTGCACCAGGAAACACGGGAAAAGCCCGCCATCATCCACTGTGATATCAAGCCCGGCAACGTGATGATCACCGACAGCGGCAATGTCTGCCTGATCGACTTCAACACTTCGCTGATCTTCAAAAAGGACCGCGCCTCGGTGGGCGTGACGGACGGCTATGCCGCCCCGGAACAGTACCAGGCCAAGGCGGCCCCTGCGGACAGGCCCTTTGAAGGGCCGCTGCCCCAGGTGCCCACCGAAGCCATGCCCGGCGGCACCATGCCCATGCAGGGCGGGTTTGCAGCAGGTACCATGCCCATGCAGGCAGCCTATGCGGACGGCACGGTGCCCATGCCGCAGGGCGGCGGGGCCACGGCTGTGATGGAGCCGGGAGCCTATGCGCAGGGGGGCACCGTAGTGATGCCGCAGCCGGATGCACGCCCGAAGCAGACAGCATCCGCTGCCGTGCAGAGCGGGTACGGCCCCATCTCCAAGGCAACCGATATCTATGCCATTGGCGCAACGCTGTACTATGCGGTAACGGGGCACCACCCGGAAAAATCGCTGGGAAACGTCACGCCGCTGGCGCAGTACAAGCCCCACATCAGCCTGCCCATGCAGACCATCATCCAGCGTGCCATGCAGAAGCAGCAGGCCAAGCGCTTCCAGCAGGCCTCCGAGATGCTGCGCGCCCTGCACGACATTGCCCAGATGGACCGGGGCTACAAGAGCTACAAACTGCAGAAGCGGGTGATCTCGCTGGTGCTGGCCGGCTGCTTTGCCGCCAGTGCCTACAGCTGCTGGTACGGTTTTGAGCGCATGAAAACCGACCGCGAAAATACCTATCTGCTCAGCCTGGCACAGGCCGAACAGAAGGAACAAAACATGGAATACAGCGCGGCGCAGACATTGCTGGACGAAGCAATCCGCCAGCAGCCGGGCCGCATTGAGGGTTACCTGCAGCGTGCGGTGCTGCTGTACCACATGGGCGACTACCAGGGAGCCATCGACCAGCTGGACAGTGCGCTTTCTTCCGGCAGCCTGGAAGAAAAAAATCTGGATTCGGTCTCGGTGGAACAGCTGCACTATATCAAGGGCAACTGCTACATTGAGCTGAAGGACTACGACAGCGCCGTGCAGGAGCTGCGGCAGGCCGTGCAGGTTACAGGGGCGGGAACCGACAGTTACCGCAGCTTTGCCATTGCGCTGGCCAACGCCGGCAAGGTGGACGAGGCCCAGAAGGCGTTGGACAACCTGCGCAGCCGCAATGCCGCCTCCGGCGACTGCGACTTGGTTGCGGCGGAGATCGCCGTGACGCAGAAGGAGTACGCCCAGGCACTGACGCTGTACAAGCAGGTGTTTGACGAGGTGGAGGATGCGCAGCTGCTGAGCCACGCATACCTCTCGGCGGCCAACGCGGCTCTGCAGATGGACGACACCGACCAGGCCGTTTCCATTCTGGAGCAGGGTCGCACAGTGCTGACCGACAGCCAGGCTGTGCTGCAGACCGAGATGCTGGCAGATGTTTACATCCAGCAGGCTATGGCCCGCAAGGACGAAGCCGAGCCGCTGTACACCAAGGCCAAACAGCTGCTGACCGAGCTGGTGGACGCTGGTTACGGCACCATTTCCACCAAGCTGAACCTGGCCACGGTGCTGCAGGCGCTGGATGAATACAAACAGGCCCAGCAGCTGCTGGCCGAGCTGTCGGAGCAGTACCCCACGGACTACCGCTTTGATATGCAGCAGGCCTACCTGCTGATCGACTGGCAGGGCACGCTGGCCACCGACAAACGGGACTACACCCAGGTGCAGACGCTGTACGAGTCGGCCTTGGAAAAGTACCGTCAGGCCCAGGCCAACGGCGTGGAGGATGCACAGATGACCGTCCTGAAGAACCTGGTGGATCAGCTGCACACCAGCGGCTGGCTCAAGTAAGGAGGAATGCATCATGTCGACCGGGCAGATCTTTTTTGCCGTGGGAATTGCTGGAATGATCATCGCTGCAATTGCGGCGGTCATTGCTTTCCGGGTGCTGCGCAGCAAGGAAAAAAAGCTGAACGAACAGATCTGGAAAGAGTATAAATAACGGTTCCGCATCTGCGGACCAACCGAAAGGGGTATTGGAAAATGTTGAAAAAAATGAAAGTTGCTGCGGTTGCGGTGGCTGCAGCTGCACTGCTGGCTGCACCGGCAGCCCAGGCGGCCCAGCCGTCTGCGGCACCCGCCGAGGAAAACTGCATCTCTCAGGTGCTGCAGTGGCTGGGCATTTCTTCGGGCGAGAGCAGTGAGGGCGGCGAAGGGCAGCCCGGCATCTCTCTGCCGCTGGTGCCTGCCGTGAAGAAGAACGGCTTTGAGGCCGTGGATGGCCGGCTGTACCACTACACCGATGATGTGCTGGATGTGTATCAGCAGGGCTTTGTGACCATTGACGGCGGCGTGTATCACGTCTCCCAGGAGGGCAGCGTGATTGATGCCTACCCGGCAGGCTTTGTGCGGGTGGACGGTGTGCTGTGCCATGTTTCCATCACCGGCGACCACTTTGATGTGTACCAGCCGGGTTTTGTGACCATTGACGGCGGCCTGTACCATGTCTCCAAGGAAGGCTATGTCATCGACAGCTACAGCGCCGGTCAGCACGAGATCGACGGCGGCCTGTACTACGTGAAGAAGGATGGCTCCTTTGCCACCAACACCACCATCGGCCGCCTGTACTTTGGTGCCGATGGCCGCTACACCTCCGGCAATGCCACGCTGGACAGCTATGTGGACCAGGCCCTGGCCTCCTGCACCAACTCCAGCATGACCAAGTCCCAGAAGCTGCGCGCCGCCTACCTGTATGTGCGCGACCACGGCGCTTACCTGGCACGCCCGCATCAGGCCCGCGGCACCACGTCCTGGGCCGAGGAGAGCGCCCTGTTCATGTTTGAACACAAAAAGGGCAACTGCTACTGCTTTGCCGGTCAGTTCATGTACATGGCACGCCGTATCGGCTACGATGCCTACGTGGTGTCCGGCGGCGTGGGCCGCAAGGATTCCGACCATGCATGGGTCATGATCCCGGAAAACGGTCAGTCCTACATCTATGACGTTGAGCTGGAGTGGGGCTATCGCGTTGGTAAATACGGCAAAGCAAATTACAATATGTATAAGATGCCGCTGAATAAAACCGTGTTCAGCTACCAGTTCCCGTAACTGCTGAGGTAAGATCACATGGTTTTCAGCTCCGTAATTTTTCTGTTCCTGTTTCTGCCGGTGGTTCTGGGCGTGTATTATCTGTGCCCGAAACTGAAGGCAAAGAATGCCTGGCTCATTGCGGTCAGCCTTCTGTTTTATGCATTCAGCAGCCTGTGGTATATGCTGCTGCTGCTGCTCTCGGTGTTCTGCAACTATGTGGCGGGCCTGTTTGTGCCGCGCCGCAAGTGGGTGCTTGCCGGTGCGGTGGTGGTCAACCTGGGCATCCTGGGTGTGTTCAAGTACTTGGGGTTCCTGGCGCAGACCATCAATCTGCTGCCCGGGGCCGCAGTGCCGGTGCCTTCCATCGTTCTGCCGGTGGGCATCTCCTTTTTCACTTTCCAGGGCCTGAGCTATGTCATTGACGTTTACAGGGACGAGCGGCTGCAGAGCCGCCGGTTCAGCGATGTGCTGCTGTATATTTCGCTGTTCCCGCAGCTGGTGGCCGGCCCCATTGTGCGCTACGAGGATGTGGCCGGCGAGATCAACTGCCGCAGTCAGTCGCTGGAGCAGCTGGCCCGGGGCCTGCGCCGCTTTGTGGTGGGCCTGAGCAAAAAGCTGCTCATTGCAGACGTGTGCGGCGGGGTGGTTACCCGCATTTATGCCGCCGACAGTGCCGTGGTGGACAGCCGCCTGGCCTGGCTGGCAGCGGTGGGCTACCTGCTGCAGATCTACTTTGACTTCAGCGGTTACAGCGATATGGCCATCGGCCTGGGGCTGTGCTTTGGCTTCCACTTCAAAGAAAACTTCAACTATCCGTACATTTCCGGCAGCATCCAGGAGTTCTGGCGGCGGTGGCACATCTCCCTGTCCACCTGGTTCAAGGAGTATCTCTACATTCCGCTGGGCGGCAACCGCAAGGGCAAAGCCAAAACCTACCGCAACAAGCTGATCGTGTTTTTCTGCACCGGCCTGTGGCACGGGGCCAACTGGACCTTTATCGTGTGGGGCCTGTGGCACGGCTTCTTCATTGTGGCTGAGGATTTTGCCGCACGGCTGTTCCCGGCGCGGAAGAATGGCGCGTTGCGCGGGGTCCGCACGGTGCTGTGGCATGGGTACACCCTGCTGGTGGTGCTCATCGGCTTTATGATCTTCCGGGCCGACACCATGGGCCAGGCCATGCAGATGATCGCGGCGCTGTTTGCCGGGGTGGGCACGGCAGCCCAGACCCAGCTGCTGCTGGCTCAGTGCCTGACCCCGTTCATGGCCTGCGCCCTGGTGCTGGGCATTGTGGGCAGCACCCCGGTGCTGCCGCTGGCCCGCCAGAAGCTGGCCGCCTGCAGCGAGACCGCGCAGACGGCGGTGGATGCGCTGAGCTACGCCGCTGTGATGGTTCTGCTGGTGGTGGACATTCTGCACCTGTCGGCAGCATCCTATGTGCCGTTCATTTATTTCCAGTTCTGAGGTGAATGCAATGCAAAAGAAAAAAGTGGGCTATGCCCTGTTTGTCGGTGCGGCTGCAGTGCTCTGCATCCTGCCGAACGTTGTCATTCCCTGGCAGACGGCCACGGCAGTGGGCAACGAGCGCCTGGCCTCTGCGCCGGAGCTGCTGGATGAAAACGGCACCTTCAACACCAGCATCCTGAACGATTTTTCGGATTACTTCTCCGATCATTTCGGCTTCCGGCATGAGATGATCACCGCGAACGATACCCTTACCGGCAAGGTGCTGCAGGCACTGGACAGCGACAGCGTGCTGCTGGGGCGGGACGGCTGGCTGTTCTACCGCAGCACCGAGGAGGACTACACCGGTGCCAGCCTGTTTACCCAGCGGCAGAGCTATGCCGCTGCCCATGTGCTGGCCCTGATGCAGGAGTTCTGTGAGCAGAACGGCATTCAGTTCTGCTTTACGGTGGCACCCAACAAAAACTCGCTGTACAGCAGCAAAATGCCCGCCCGCTACCAGGCGGCCCAGACCCGGAACATCCACCTGCTGACCCAGCAGCTGGAGCAGCAGGGCGTGCAGTATGCGGACCTGTACGGGGTGCTGAGCGCTCAGGACGAGCAGCTGTATTACCGGCTGGACAGCCACTGGAACATGCAGGGCGCACAGCTGGCAGCCCAGGCCCTGGTGCAGAAGCTGGGCGGCACGGCAGTGGATTTTGACGCCCTGAAAACCGGCAGCACCCAGCCCCACACCGGTGACCTGTACGAGATGGTATATCCGGCAGGCACCGAGACCGAGCAGGATGCGGCCTACGATTTCAGCTATGTCTACGGCGATGGCTTCCGCACGGCGGACGACATTACTATTCACACCACCAATGCATCCGCGCAGGGCAGCATTTTTGTCTACCGCGATTCCTTTGGCATCAACCTGCACCCCTTCCTGGCTCAGAGCTACGGCAAGGCGTGCTTTTCCCGCAATATGCCCTACCGGCTGACGGCGGTGCTGGAGGAAGAGCCGGACACCCTGCTGGTGGAGATCGTGGAGCGCAACCTGAACTGGCTGCTGGAGCGTGCGCCGGAGCTTCCCGCGCCGCAGCGCACCCCGGAAGCCGCGCAGCCCACCGGCCGCACGGTTACGGCACAGAGCAGCGACAGCCGCATGGACGGCTATTTCTGCCTGAGCGCAGATCTGGCCGATGCTGCGGTGGATGACGACTCGCCCATTTACATTCTGGCCGGGGACCAGATGTACGAGGCTTCGCCCTGCGGCGATGGCCAGCAGCCGTTTACGGCCTATCTCCCCCTTGCGTTGCAGGACCAGGCACTCTCGGTGGCATACCGCTCCGGGGGGCAGTTTGTTTCCGATACAATCAACAAATAACGCTGCAAAGCGTTGGAAGGACGAACAGAAAATGAATTTAAAACGCAATATGATCAGTGTTGCCCTGTGCGGGGCGGTTCTTTTTGCCGCAGGCTGCAGCGCAAGCTCTACAGCAGCTTCCACGGCATCTTCGGCAGCTTCTTCGGAAGCAGCGGCTTCTTCGCAGGCCGCATCCGAGGCGGTGCCGGAGAGCGAGGCTGCATCGGAAGCGGCTTCTGCGGTGTCGGAAGCCGCAGCGGAGGCTGCATCGGAAGCAGAGCCTGCAGCTTCTTCGCAGGAAGAAAAAACAGTTCCGGCGGCTTCCTCCAAGGAAGAAAAGCCTGCTTCCAGTGAGAGCAAAAAAGAAGAACCGGCTCCCGCCCCGGCGGCTTCTTCCACTGCGCCGGCCGAAGAACCGGCAGCTGCCCCGGCCGAGACCGTGAGCATTGAAACGGCACAGAAGTACATCGGCAGCGATGTGTCCAAGCTGTATGCCGCCATTGGCAAGCCGAAGAGCGCCGAGTATGCGTCCAGCTGCATGGGCGACGGTGAGGATGGCATTCTGGATTACGGAGATTTCTCCGTGACAACTTACCGTGAAAACGGCAAGGAGACCGTACAGGACGTATATTGATAAACGAATTCAGCCTTCGGAAAATGCTCCGAAGGCTGAGCGTCTATCTCAGGATATGGGAATGGAACAATGAAGCGCCAGAAAATAAAGCGATATCACTTCAGCATTTACAAAAAAACGCGCAGACGAAAGGGCAAGGCAACACCGCTGAAAGCCGCCGCCATGGTGGTTGGCTCGGTGCTGTTTGTTGCTGCATTCACCTTTGGTGTGATGAAAACGGCCAGAGCGCTGAAATACAACGTTACCGGCTGGCACGGCAGTGTGAAGGGACGCTACTTTATTTCCTCACAAACCGGCGACATGCTCCGAGGGCTGTATGAAATTGCAGACCAGCTGTATTATTTCAATCAGGACGGCTACGTGCAGAAGGGCTGGATAAACACCGAGGACTTTGTGGGCTACGCAAACTCCAAGGGCGAACTGGCCCGGGGCGAGTGCGAGGTAAACGGAGTGTCGTATTACTTCCAGCCCGACAGCGGCCAGCTGTACACCGGTTGGAAAACCATTGGCGATACGGCGTACTGCTTTGACGAGACCGGCCACCCCCGCTCCGGCTTCTATGAAGAAAACGGCGTTTCGTGGTATCTGAACGCGGACGGCTCGGCGGACGAGGGTTACCACAAGGCCAAGGACGGCAACACCTATTACTTCTCCGCAGCGGGCCGCGCCGTGGATGCCTTTGCGTCCATTGACGGCAAGCGCTACTACTTTGACAGCACCGGCACCATTGTAACCGGCTGGTACAAGACGGCGGACGGCTGGTATCTGTTTGACGAAAATGGCGTGGAGCAGACCGGCTGGCAGGAGCACAACGGCACCCGCTATTATTACCAGAAAACCGGCGAGATGCTCAAGGGCTGGCAGACGCTGGACGGCACGCAGCTGTACTTCAACACCAGCGGCGGCCTGGCCCAGGGCTGGACCGAAACCGGCGGCGGCAGCTACTACTTTGTGGATGGCGTAAGCAAGGCCGGCTGGGCACAGAACGGGGCCAACCGCTACTACCTGGACGGCAACGGCCATTACCTGACCGGCTGGAACGTGATCGCGGGCCAGCCCTATGCCTTTGATGCATCCGGTGCCCTCAAGCAGGGCTGGGACCGCACCAGCGGCAAGATCTATTATTTCATTGACGGCATCAGCCAGTCCGGCACCATCAGCGATGGCGTGACCCAGTATGAGCTGAACGGCTGCGGCAGCCTGGGCGGCGTGTCGGCCGTGCAGGTGGAAACGCCCACGGTGGACGATGAAACCACCCTGCCGGAGGAGACCCCGGCGGCATCCGGCACAGAGCAGCCCCAGCAGCCGGCGGAGCAGACCCCCGCCGCCGAACCGGCCGAGCAGCCCGCAGAGGCTCCTGCCCAGGAGACTGCCCCGGACACCACCGGCGAGACCGAGAACGATTTGGAGAGAAACGGAGAGATTGCATGAAATTTTCAAGACGTGATTTTCTACAGCTTTCCGTCATGGCGTGCGCCTGGCTGCTGACCGGCTGCCAGACCGAAGAAAAAGCCCTGCTGATCCCCAACGGGGAAGCCGGGGCTTCTTCGGAGGCGGCAGCGGCCAGCTCTGCCGCGCAGGGGCTGATCACCAACGACAACGGCGTCCTGAAGGCCGGCATCAAGGTGCCGGATTGTTTTGAGCTGCCGTTGGAAGGAGCCACCGGTCTGGTTGGCTCGGCAAAGCTGGAACTGTATGCAGAACCCACCGAAAATTCTGCGCTGCTGCGCACCCTGGCGGCAGGCGATATGTTCTATATCCGGCAGGAGTCTGGAAAATACTGGCAGGTGTGCATCCTGGACGGCACCATCGGCTGGCTGCAGAGCAATTACTGCATGATCAACCTGCCGGATGTATTACCCTCTGTTATTTATCAGAACCCCAATGCCGTGTCGGCTGTGTTCGTCACCCGGGGCGAAGCCATCAGCGGCGTGACCGGCCAGAAACTGTACGATGGCCTGTTCTACAACCCCCGGCTGGGACGGGACGAATTTGTAATGCCCATCAACTACAACATGGCCAAAAAGGTGGGTGCCATCCAGAAGAGCGCCCTGAAAGAGGGCGACAGCCTGAAGATCATCGAGACTTTCCGCCCCTACGAGGTGCAGATGAAGGTCAAGGATGCACTGTATGCCAAGGCCCGCGCAGACAAGACCCTGATGGCAGCCCTGAACGAAGGCTCCTGGAACATCGGCTGGTTCATTGCCACCTCGCTGTCCAACCATCAGCGCGGCGTAGCCATGGACACTACCCTGGTGCATGTGAGCGACAGCACCTCCTACAGCCTGGGCGGCTGCCCCTTTGTGCGGGTGACCGGCGAGGAGTACGAGATGCCTTCGGTGATGCACGAGCTGAGTCCGCTGGCGTGCTGCTTTGCCAAGCCGGTGTCCTCCAGCTCCAAAACAGCCTGGAAAAGCGTTGCAGAGGCTTCCGGCATGACGGACGGTGCGCGCAAGCTGCAGTCTTACTGCACGGCCTCCGACCTGACGCCGCTGGCATCGGAGTGGTGGCACTTCAACGACCTGGATGCACAAAGCCTGATCAGCCGCAGCTCCGGCAACGGCAAGTTCTGGCTGGAAGGCTGTGTCAGCTGGAAAATGTTTGAAGCATAAAAGCCCCAAGGGGAGGAATGGGTGATGTTTGCAGAGCACGAAGTGCGCAGTCCGCTGTGTTTTGCGGCGGTGCTGTTGCTGATCGCGGCCCTGTTTACGGCCTGCACCAGCAAGGCCGCCAAGGCACAGGAAAAGATCGACCTTGGCCAGAAGTATCTGACCGAACTGAACTACACCGAAGCTGTGGCATCTTTTACGGAAGCTATCGAGCTGGACCCCGAAAACATTCCCGCCTACATGGGCCGTGCGGAAGCCTATGTGGGCTTGGAACAGTACCCGGAAGCCAAGGCAGACTACACCACGGCGATTGAAAAAGCTGCCGAACTGCCCTATACCCAGGCACAGGCTTACGTGGGCCGCGCCGAGGTGAACGAGCTGACCGAGGAACTGCAGGACGCCGAAAGCGACTACAAAGCCGCGCAGGAATTGCTGGAAGCGGAGAACATCGCCGAGAAGGAACCGGTCGAGGATGATGTGCTCACGGCTTTGAAGAAGAAGATTCTGTATGCCCGTGCGGTGCTGTGTGCCAGACTGGGGCAGTATGGTACCGCCGTGGAAAGTTACGATGCATTGAGTGCACTTGGTGAAGATGTAAAAGAAAACCTGAATGCATTGTTGGCAAAAGTAACTTTTGCGAAAAGCAAAAACAGTGCACTGAGCGGCGGATACAGTTGGCTGAAATCGGTAAAACACACAGAATATGCCGAAGAAATCCAATTGGAAACAATGGAAGAAATCATGCAGACCGTAGCGGAATTGGCACAGACCAAAGGGACGGATGCCTATGATGAGGTCAAGGCCATTCTGCTGGCAGAGAATGCACAAGCGGCCATGCGCAGTCTGCTTGCCCGGGGCTATCAACTGCGAAATTACGATGCCGATGGCAAAATGCTGGCGATTTACGTCAATGAAAAGAACTGGACGAGCAGGGGCGGTGCAGGAACGGAAAATGCCAACCCGACAGAACAGGAAATCAATGCCATCTCGCTGGACAAGCTGTATGTTTACTACGGCAGTCATGCCAGTTGGGACCGCTCCGGGGAAGGAATATGGTATATTCTGAATCCCACTGGAACGGAACAGAGTGCCGAAGAAGGCACCTGGGAAGGGGACCTGAAAAAGATAACGCGTACAACGACTGAGAAATCCAATGATTCAGAAGGATCAGTCCGCACAACAAAAATTGAATTCTGCATTGGAGGAACCAAAATCAAACTGCATGAAACATGGTCTACAGGGGAGACGTATAATAAAACGTTTAGTTTGAATGGACCCATTCTGGATGCAAAATTAACGGAAAGCCGCGGTACGTTTTATTTGCCGGCAGGCACTGTTGTATATGGAGCAACGTTTTGGATTGATAAGGAACACCCGGAAGGGGAGGGAAACAATCAAGCGGAACGGGTTCTGAATGCCGGTGAAGAATGTGCATTTAATTATGCGGCAGTTGGAAGCTATGGCATCCATTTCATAGGAAGATAAGGACGATAACAATGCAAAAAACGACCAAAAGTCTGCGTCTGTTTGCCGTGCTGTTGCTGATCATGGCCCTGTTTACAGCCTGCACCAGCAAAGCCGCCAAGGCGCAGGAAAAAATTGATTTGGGCCAGAAGTACCTGACCGAACTGAACTACACCGAAGCTGTGGCGTCCTTTACGGAAGCCATTGAGCTGGACCCGGAGAACATTCCCGCCTACATGGGCCGTGCAGAAGCTTACATCGGCCTGAAACAGTACGATGACGCCAAAGCGGACTACACCACGGCGATTGAGAAAACCGAAGAGCAGCCCTACACTCAGGCGGAAGCCTACATTGGCCGCGCTGAGGTGAACGAGCTGACCACCGCCAACGAAGATGCCCTGAGCGACTACGAAGCGGCGTCCACGGCATTGGACAAGGTGGACGTGGAAAAGATCACGGACGTCACCGAGCAGATGCTGGAAGCCTTGAAGATCAAGGTCTACAATGCCTGCGCCCGCCTGAGCGCCCTGTTCGGCAAGAACGATGCCGCCGTGGCAGGTTACACCAAGGCGATTGACAGCCTGGCAAAGCTGCCGGATGATACGGACGTTCTGGACGTAAATGCCACGAAAATCACGTCCTACACAGGCCGTGCAGACGCGAACACCAAGCTGGAAAACTATGCGGACGTCCTGCCGGATTATGACGCCCTGATTGACCTGGGAGAGGATAAGGCTGCAGACCGTGACACCCTGCTGGCGGCCCTGAGCCTTGCCAAGAGCCAGGCGGCAGACCTTGCGGGTGCGGACAACTGGCTGGGTGAAGTGAACCACGCCGACTATGCGGAAAGCATTCAGCTGACTGTGGCTGAGGACCTGCTGAAAAACGCTGCAGAGCTTGCCAAGGCAGACGGCACCAAGGCTTACGACAAAATCAAGGCCGCTCTGACCACGGACGAAGCCAAAGCGGCCATGCAGAA
>CAVIXY010000008.1:0-34055 GCA_963646665.1 Bacteroides sp. CAG:545 | reverse complement strand
ATTTACCCTGCACGGGGCTCTTTTTGTGCATGTCTACTATTTCTGGGGCGGTTCAACGTTCCGGGGGCACTGCGTTTGCACAAAGGTCAGGCTGCGTTTTTCTCCTGCCGCTGCAGGTACAAAAAGAAGCACACGTTCAGCACCACGCCCACCAGGGTGGAGGTGGGGGCGGCCAGGCCGATGCTGGTCAGGTTGGCGTTGGGCCGAATGCTCATGAAGTAGGCCATGGGCAAGCGCACCAGCAGGGTCTGCACCAGGCCCTGCACCATGACCCACAGGGTCTTGTTGTTGCCGTTGAAGTAGCCCACCATGCTGAACAGCACCGCCGTGGCAATGGTTTCAAGGGCAAAGCCCCTCAGGTAGGCAAAGCCGTTGGCAATGACCCCGGCTTCGGTGGTAAAGATGCTGCACAGGACATCGCCCTTGCACCACACCAGCGCAAACATTGCGCAGCCGAACACCAGCCCGATGCCAATGCCCGTGAACAGGGTCTGTTTGGCCCGCTTTTTGTTGCCCGCGCCGATGTTCTGGGAGACGAAGGACGCCATGGACTGCATCAGGGAGCTGGGGATCAGCATGGCAAAGTTGACGATCTTGCAGGCCACGCCGTAGCCGGAGGAAGCCTCCAGGCCCAGCCGGTTCACAAAGGCGCACAGCGCCAGGAAAGAAAGCTGGGTCAGAAACTCCTGCAGCGCCAGCGGCAGGCCGATGGCCAGGAACTTGCGGCACTGGAGGTTGAGCCGGAAATCCGACTTCTGCAGCCGGAAGGGCAGGTGCCTTTTCAGCAGCATCACCACGGCGCACACCACGCTCACGGCCTGGGCGGCCACGGTGGCAATGGCGGCACCGGCGGCGTCCATGTGCAGCCCGGCCACCAGGGCCAGGTCGCCAAAGATATTCACGATGCAGGCCACCAGCACAAACAGCAGGGGCGAGCGGCTGTCGCCCAGGCCCCGGAAGATGGCGGACAGCACGTTATACGCCACAATAAAAAAGATGCCGCCGCCGCAGATGCGCACGTAGCTGGCCGTCAGGTCCACCGCTTCGGCGGGGGCCTGCATCAGCACCGACACGCCCCGGGCAAAGCCCACCAGCACCACAAACAGCACGGCGGCGATCAGGGTAAACACCACGGTACCGCCGCCAATCACCTGCCCGATGTACTGGGGGTGCTTCTCGCCCAGGTAACGGGCAATGAGCACCGTGATGCCCATGGCGAACTGGGTGACCACAAAGGTGACCAGGTTCAGCACCTGGCTGCCGGTGGACACGGCGGAAAGGCCGCTGGTGGTGCCGAACCGGCCCACCACCAGCAGGTCCACGGCGCCGTAGGCGGCCTGCAGCACCAGTGCGCCCAGAATGGGCAGCATGAACAGGGCCAGCTTTTTCAGGATGCTGCCCTGCGTGAAATCGGACTTGTTGTCAGCGTTCAAACGAATCTCTCCTCTCGGACATGATCTTGTAAAAGGCTTCTAGGGTGGCAATCGTGCATTTTGCATCCTCTTCGGTAATGCACTCCATCCAGGGGGCCAGCTCCCGGAAAAAGTCGGCATCGTACTTGCGGGAGAGCTGCCGCCCCGCCTCGGTGAGAGAAAGATAGGTCACCCGGCCGTCCTGGGCCGAGACCTGCTTGTGCAGGTAGCCTTTGGCTTCCATCTCCTTTACCGTGCGGGTCACGCCGGGGCGGGGCAGCCCCAGGGCATCGCTCAGGTCAGACACCCGCACCTCGCCGCCCCGGGCTTCCAGCTTTTGCAGCGTGTCCAGGAACCGGATGTAAGAGGGCTGCACCCCCTCAGGCAGCGCGGGCAGCATATCCCGCGCACGCTTTGCCAGGTAGCAGGCGTCCATCATCTGCTTGATCAGCTCGACCGTCATAAAACGCTCCTTCAAAAAGTTACCAAAGATAATTACCGTTGGTCATTATAACAGCAAAACGGGATTTGTCAAGGGGGAATCATCACAAAATAGGTAAGTGCTGCAGGTTTGTCAAGATGCTCTGCCCCCTTGACCTTGCAGGCGCGGCGTATTATAATAGAAGTATCACTCGTATAAATATGCACATGATTTTGAATAGAGAGGAAAATATACAATGAGCCTGAAAAACCGCAGCTTTTTGAAGCTTCTGGATTACACCCCGGCCGAGATCGGGCAGCTGCTGGACCTGGCGGCAGACCTCAAGGCCAAAAAAAAGGCCGGCATCCGCCACGACCGGCTGCGGGGCAAGAACATTGCCCTGATCTTTGAAAAGACCTCCACCCGCACCCGCTGCAGCTTTGAGGTGGCCGCCCACGACCTGGGCATGGAAGTGACCTACCTGGACCCCTCGGGCAGCCAGATCGGCAAAAAGGAGTCCATTGCCGACACCGCCCGGGTGCTGGGCCGCATGTTTGACGGCATCGAGTACCGGGGCTACGGCCAGCAGATCGTGGAGGACCTGGCCCACTACGCCGGGGTGCCGGTGTGGAACGGCCTGACCAACGAGTTCCACCCCACCCAGATCCTGGCGGACTTCCTCACCATCCGGGAGCACTTTGGCAAGCTGGAGGGCATCCACTTTGTCTACTTTGGCGATGCCCGCTACAACATGGGCAACAGCCTGATGGTGGGCTGCGCCAAGATGGGCCTGCACTTTACCGCCTGCGCCCCCAAAAAGTACCAGCCGGACCCGGAACTGGTGGCTCAGTGTCAGGCCATTGCCGCCCAGACCGGTGCCACCATCGCCTTTGAAGAGGACCCCGCCAAGGCCGCCAAGGGGGCCGATGTGCTGTACACCGATGTGTGGGTGTCCATGGGCGAGCCGGTGGAAGTGTGGGCCGAGCGCATTGCAGACCTGGCTCCCTACCAGATCAACCGGCAGCTCATGGACATTGCAGGCCCCCGCGCCGTGTTCATGCACTGCCTGCCCGCCTACCACGACCACAAGACCACCGTGGGCAAGGAGATGGGCGAGCGCTTTGGCCGGGACGCCATGGAGGTGACGGACGAGGTGTTTGAAGGCCCCCAGAGCATCGTGTTTGACGAAGCCGAGAACCGGATGCACACCATCAAGGCCGTGATGGCCGCCACCCTGGGCTACGAGCCGGAAGCTTGACCCGAAGAAGTTCCGGGGCTGCTGTGCAGTGCGCTGCATGGCAGCTCCCTTTTTTGTGCAGAATGCTGTCTTGCAATGGGGTGCAGGCAGCGGTATCATGGGGCAGAGACCCATTTTGCAGGAGGATGTTGTATGAAAGAAACGGCAAAAACACGGCTGCTGCGGCTTGCAGCCACGGTGCTGCTGGCGGCCATGCTGTTCACGGCCTGCGCAGGCGGCGCAAAAAGCAAAGCCAACCAGCTGGAACTGGGCCGCAAGTACCTGACCGAGATGAACTATTCCGAGGCCATTGCGGCCTTTACGGAAGCCATCCGGCTGAACCCCGATGACATCGAGGCCTACCTGGGCCGTGCCGAAGCCTACGCGGCTATGGGCGAATACGAGAAGGCCCTGGCGGACTACGACACCGTGCTGGAAAAGGCCGGGGACGACCCCTACACCCAGGCCCAGGCCTACGCCGGACGCGCCGGGGTGGACGAACAGGCCGACCAGCCGGAGGACGCGGAGCGGGACTACACGGCGGCCCTGACCCAGCTGGACAAGGACACCGACCAGCAGGATGCAGACGCGGTGCTGACCCTGAAAAAGGACGTGCTGGCCAAGCACGCAGCGGTGTGCATCACGCTGGCGCTGCTGGACAAGGCAGCGGAGGACTATGACGCCCTGGAACAGCTGGGCGAGAACGTGGCCGCCAAGCGCAAGGAGCTGACCGACCTTGTGAAGGACAGCACCGGTGCGGATACGGATGCGGAAAACGGCCTGACCCCGGACGCGGCCGACACGGTGGATGCGGACACCCCCGCAGATGCCGGCACGGAACCGGAAACCCCTGCCGAAGAAGAACAGCCTGCCTCCAGCAAGGAACAACCGGCGGAGAGCAAGCCGGAAGAAGCGCCTGCTTCCAGCCAGCAGACCGCGCAGAAGGAGACCTATCCGGTCCAGAACTCGGACTGGCCGGAAGAATCTGCCACCGTGAGCTACCAGGTGGGCACCAATACGGTGCAGGTGCAGAAAGTGTGGGACGAACCCGATGTGCACACGGAGTGGAAGGAAACCTATACCTTCTCCCAGCCGCTGCTCTCCGTTGAGCATCCCAGCAAGGGCAGCACCGTGTTCCATGTTCCGGCTGGCACCACGGTGACCTGCAAGTGGACCTATTCCGGTGCCGATGCGGATCTCCTGGGCAGCGGCGGCACCGACTTTGAGTGGGTGGCCGTCTCTTCGGCTGCTGCGGTAAAGGAGGACGAAGCACCTGCCGCCGGAACTTCCGGCAGCAGCCTGACGGTGAAGAGCGGCAAGGTCTATGCCATTACCGTTTCGAGCGAGGGCGACGACTTTATCAACTTCCCGGCCATCGGCTTTGCAGCAGACTGAACCAACCCGATAAAAACAACAGCGCCGCCTGCGGCCCGCCCCAAACGGGCACCGCAGACGGCGTTTGTACTTATTTATAAGGCGGGCGCTCAGGCTTCTTCCAGGTGCAGCACACCGGCCTGCACCAGCCGCTTGCGCAGCAGGGCACCAATGATGCAGGACACCACGATCTTGCCCAGGTCCAGCGCAATGAACGGATACACGCACACGGCCAGCGCGTAGCTCAGCTCGCACTGCATCTGATACACGAACCAGGCCGTGCCCAGCACGTAGCAGGCGGCATCGCCCAGCACCAGGCCCACGCCGGAGATCACCGGGTTGCCCTTGCTTTTTTCAATGAACAGGCCGCCGATGAAGGCCAGCAGCAGGTAACCCACCAGGTAGCCGCCGGTGGGGCCTGCCAGCTTGGCCAGGCCTGCGCCGTAGCCCGAAAACACCGGCACGCCGATCAGGCCGATGAGCAGGTACACCGCCACGCTCAAGGTGCCCAGCTTAGCCCCCAGCAGCCAGGCGGTAAAGCAGATGACAAGGTTGGCCAGCGAGATGGGAATGGCCCCGATGGGCACGGTAAGCGGGCCAAGCACGCACATCACGGCAGCCATCAGGGCGGTGGTGGCCATTTGGTAGGTGGTCAGTTTTTTGTTGTTCATAGCAATGTTCCCCTCTGAAATGTAGTTTGATACAAGGCATCTGTGCCCGAGTATAGCGCACCGGCAGGGGAACGGTCAACAAAGAACTTGCTGCAGGGTTTACAATGGGCGGCGTATTGTAATCGGCAGGGAAATATGTTACACTAAACCCAAGGCGCTGATTGCACATCGGTGGTCATGCTCTCTTACCCGTATCGCTGATTTTTTCCTTACATGGAACGAAGCAGAGGTTCTGGGAGGGGAACTTTTTTGAGAAATGAGCCTTTTCCCTGAGCCGTCTGGCGGTGAAGGGAGGGATGTCGGATGACGTTGTCTGAAACGATGCTGCTGCTGACCTTTTTGATCACAGTGGCTGCACTGATCGTTGACGTAGCGAAAGCTGCGTTTGACATCACGTGGAAAATTTCACACGACCGAAAAAACGATGATAACAAAAAAGATTGACCGCCACAGCTACCAACTCAAGCGGTCAATCTTGATTGCAGGGTAAGGAGCTGACCATTGCAGGTCGGGTTGCGGCTCCCAGCATCCGCTTCGTGCCTTGGGCGGCACTTGCGTCTTGCTGGCCGCGGCCCCAACAACTCCTCCCTGTTTCCGCCACTGGCGGCGGTCGTCGTCGTTGCAGCGCCCCTTCTGTTTGTAGTATACCCCGTTTTTTACGGGATGTCAAGAAAAATACAGGCTGCAGACGAACCCGGAAGCAGCCTCGCCCTCTCAGTCTCGCATACGCTCGACAGCTCTCCCAAAGGGAGAGCCTCTGGCGAAATCGGAAACTTTGCGTGGACTGCCAAGGCCTCTCACTTTGAGGAAAGACTCTCCCCGGCCGGGGAGAGATGTCGCGTAAGCGACAGAGTGGGGAATATGGCAATGCGCAAGCATTGACGGAGAGGGCGAGCACGCTGCCCAGGAAGCGAAAACGCTGCTGGAAGCTGAAATGAATAAGGAGAATTTACAATGGGTGGAGGATATGTTTCGCGGCCGGATTTCGGGATGCCGCAGCCGGACCCGGCACATCCGCTGACGGATTTCTATCTGGCCCTGCAGCACGCGCTGGACCAGTCCGGCCGCTTTGCGCTGCCGGGGCTGTATGCCTGCCTGCAGGCCCCGGCCCGGCGCATCTACCGCGAAGAAGCCCGCAGCTGCCTGCGCCTTTCCGCCCGGGAACAGGCCGGGTTTGCCCGCCTGATGGCCCCCGGGCAGCTGCAGGTGCTGTACAGCAGCCTGCATGTGGCGGCAGACGGTGCTCCGGCGGCCCTGCTGCTCACCGAGGAGTGCACCCGCGCGGTGACGGCGGTGCAGCTGCTGCCGCCCTTTGTGTGGGAGGACCCGCTGCCCCCGGTGCCGGATGCTCCGGCCCTGCTCACGGTGCAGCTCACCGTGCAGGATGTGGAGCAGATCGACACCGACCCCGCCGCGCTGGGGCGGCAGCTGGTGCGCCGCACGGCAGGAAAATGCTGGGTGTCTCACCCCCGGGCCGAGCGCTTTCTGGCACAGCAGGTGGCGCTTCTGCAGCGGGTATACCGGTAAGCCAAGGGCCTTCCTTTACAGGGAAGGCCTTTTGTTTTTGCCGTATCCATGTTATACTAGCCCCACAGAACCCTGCCCGGCACCCCCGGACAGGAAAAATCTTGCTTTTTGTGGCAAAAACTGCAATAATCGGGGCCGCTCAGCCGTATCCTGGGTGAATGTCCCCGTGGAACAAAACGGTTCCGCCGAACCTGTACAGGCATTAAAGGAGAGCTTGAATGATGGGACAGCTGACCAAAAAAGAAGTATTTGCGCTGGCGGTGCAGCGATACAGCGACACCGTTTACCGCGCAGCCGTGCACAACTGCCGCTGCACAGCCGATGCCGAGGATGTGGTGCAGGACGTGTTTGAGCGCCTGCTGAACTACAGCGGCACCTTTGAGAGTGAGGAGCATCTCAAAGCCTGGCTGCTGCGGGTGGCCATCAACCGCTGCAGGGACCTGACCCGTGCAGCCCACCAAAAGGACACCGAGCTGGACGAGAACCTGCCCGCCCCGGAGGAACTGACGGACGGCAGCGTGCTGGACGCGGTGCGCGCCCTGCCGGAAAACTACCGCAACGCCATTTACCTGCACTACTACGAAGGGTACACGGCGGCGGAGATCGGCCGGATGATGAAGGTGCCCGCCAACACGGTGCTCAGCTGGCTGCGGCGCGCCCGGGCGCAGTTACATACGATGCTGAAGGAGGAGATCGAAGATGCGGTGGTATGAGTATAAAATGGAAGCAGACGACCTGACCTCCCCCAAGGAACTGAAGGCGAAGCTGCTGGCCATGGCGGATACCCTGCCCGAGGAGGAGCTGGCCCGCCCCATGATGACCGCCCCCGCCGCCCAAAAGCCGGAGCCGGAAAAGGCAGGTAAGAAGAAGCCCATCCGCTTCCCGTTCAGGCAGCTGGGCACGCTGGCCGCCTGCCTGGCCGTGTGCGTGGTGGGCTACGGAGCCTTTGCCACCGGCATGGTGGGCCTGGGAGCCAGGAGCAGCGATCTGGCCGAGTATTCGGCCGACAGCACGGCGGCTGCCGGGGTGCAGTCCCGCATGATGGCGGCTGTGGACACCTCCGGTGCGCTGCCGGAAGCCGCCAGCTACACCCTGGGGGCTGAGAACAGCGCCGCCGCCCTGTCCGAAGGGGATGCCGCCGCCGCCGAGGGCAGCCGCAGCACCGACAGCGCCAAGATCATCTACACAGCCAACCTGACACTGGAAAGCAAGGACTACGAGGCCGCCCGCGCCGCCCTGGACAGCGCCCTGCAGGACGCAGACGGCTACCTGGAATCCAGCAGCGAGTACACCCGCTCCAACGAGAGCCGCAGCGTCAGCCTGACCTTGCGGGTGCCGCAGAGCAATTACAGCAGCTTTCTGGCCGCTGCGGCCCAGGCCGGCAATGTGACTTCCCAGAGCCAGGACGCCGAGGACGTGACCACCCAATACATGGATGTGGAAGCCCGCCTGGCCAATCTGGAAGCCCAGCGCACCCGCCTGCAGCAGCTGCAGGAGCAGGCCGACAACCTTTCCGACCTGCTGGAGATCGAGACCTCCCTCAGCGATGTGCAGTATCAGATCGAGAGCTGGCAGAGCCAGCTGGACTGGTACAGCAATCAGGTGGACTGCTGCACCGTTTATATTACATTAAATGAAGTGCAGACCTACTCGCCCCCCAGCGAGAGCTTCGGCTCCCGCATCTCCACCGCCTTCACCGATGGCTGGAAGGCCTTTGTGGACGGTGCCAAGCAGCTGGCCGTCTGGCTGATCTACGTCTGGCCCGCCGCCGTGCTGGTGCTGGTGATCGCCGCCGCTGTTTTCTTCTGGCGGAAGAAGCACCGTAAAAAGTAAAGCGGGAGCCGAGCTGTACCCTCCGCTTTCAAATTGGCCGGAACAAAGAAACCAAAACTTTTTCAAAAAAGGGGTTGACATCCGCCCCGCCCTGTGGTATTATACTTGAGCAGTCAGCAAACAGCTGATGAGCACAAAACAAAATATCGCGGGGTGGAGCAGTCTGGTAGCTCGTCGGGCTCATAACCCGAAGGTCGTTGGTTCAAATCCGGCCCCCGCAACCACCAAGCGTTCTGAGATTTCTCAGAACGCTTTTTTTGTTGTGTTGAAAAGGCAAACAGGCTGTTCCGGCAAACCACTGGCAAAACGCACGAATACCAAGTATTGTGGTTATGCAGCCTTGAACTTGATTCCCGCAGGTGGATTGTATATAATAAAAAGGAAATGGGATGAAAAGGAAGATGCATCATGGAATTGACGATCGAGAACCTGCGCACACTATCCGGCAGTGGGCAGATCTTCCTGACAGCCCATTCACAGGCCCGGCTTTATGAACGCGGCATCTTGCTGGCCGACATCCGGCAGGCTATCCAGAGCGGAAGGATCATCGAATACCGCCCGGATGATTACCGGTGCCCGTCCTGTTTGGTGCTGGGCGTCAATCTGGCGGGCCGTTGGCTGCACGTTGTGTGCGGTATCCATGAGGACGCACTGTGGATTCTGACGGCTTACTGGCCCGATCTCGATCACTGGAACGCCACTTACACAGAGAGAAAGAAGAAAGGGGAAGGATTATGACTTGCTTTTTCTGCAAAGGCGATATGAAGCCCGGTACGACCATCCATACAGTTCAGCTGAAGAACTGTGTTGTAGTCATCAAGAACGTGCCCTGCCTGAAGTGTGAACAGTGTGGTGAAGTTGTTCTGTCGGCAGATACGGTGGAAAAGATTGAACATATCCTGCAGACGGTCGAAAAGGCCGTGGCGGAGATCACAGTTGTGAACTTTCCGGATTGTGCAGCATAAAAATGAAACAGCGATGAAACAATGCCCCCGGCAGGAAGTCCTGCCGGGGGCGTTGTGCTGCAGTTTACTGTGCGGGCCGGGGGGGCGTTACGGTGTGTTCAGCTCCTTTACCAGCTCAAACATGGCGCGCACGCTGGCGCGGCTGCGCTCCTGGCGGGAGATGAGCAGAAAGCTGAACTCCCACTGCGGGCCGTCAATGGGCACGCTGCACAGGTCCGGGCGCAGGTATGCGGGAACGGAAGAGGGCAGCAGCCCGATGCCCACCCCTGCGCAGGTGAGCAGGAACAGCTCCTCCAACGTTTTGGTGTGCAGGGTGGGGCTGCCTTTCAGGCCCAGCTGATTGTAATACTGCCGCAGCATCTCTTCGGAGTTGCCCCGGGGGTCCTCCTGGGTCAAGATCAGCGTTTCGCCCCGCAGCTCCTGGGGGGCGATCTTTTCCCGCCCGGCCAGCGGGTGGCTCTGGGGCAGCAGCCAGGTGGCGTGCACCTTCTGCAGCACCACGTAGTCCAGCCCTTCCAGGTCCGGCAGGTCAAAGTCCAGTGCCACCAGCAGGTCGATCTTGCGGTCCACCAGCTGGCCGATCAGCTGCTGCCGGGAGCCGGACACGGTGGACAGCTGCACCTGCGGATGCAGCTGGTGGTAGCGGCGCAGGGTGCTGCCGATGGTATGCTGCTCCAGAATGGTGGGAATGCCCAGCGTCAGGCGGCTGTTCTGCTCTCGGGCAATGTCCTGCGCAGTCTGCACTGCCTGCTCGGTCATGCGGTTGATCTCCCGGACGCTTTGGTAAAACGATTCGCCGGCGAGGGTCAGCTGCACATGGGCGGTATCGGGCTCCAGCAGGGTAACCCCGATCTCCTCTTCCAGAGCACTGATCTGGCGGCTGATGGCTGTCTGGGATACAAAGCAGGCCTGGGCTGCTTTGGTAAAGCTGCCGGAGTGCGCTACCCGCTGAAAGTACATGATCTGCTGCAATGTCATGGCGTGTTTGCTCCTGTCTGCCGGAAAATTGTGAAATCTTACCAGTAGTATATCAACTTTGCTGTGCAAATTCAACTACTTTATGCGTTTAAGTTATCAAACAGAGCTTTATTGATATTTCTAAACCGTGTCGAAACCTGTTAAAATGATGTCAACGTGTTTCCGACTCTCACACGAAGGAAACAGCATGAAGAAAAGAGGTAACCAAATGAACAGCAAAATCTCCCGCCGCAATTTCCTGCGGAACATCGCTGCTGCAGGCAGCGGTGCAGCTGCTCTGGGCCTGCTGGCCGGCTGCAGCTCCAGTTCCGGCAGCGCGGCCGCTTCCGAAAGCACTGCAGGAAGCGACAAGTACACCCCGGGCACCTATTCGGCCTCCAAGACCATCTCCTACTCCGAGATCGGCGTGACCATGACCTTTGATGCCAACAGCATTGTGGAAGGCCAGAGCGCCGATGTGGACGCTGTGACCAGCTGCACCCTGGTGGCTTCCGTGGGCGCCATCCAGGAGTGCGTGGCCGACTGTATTGCACAGGCTTCCGGCACGGCAGTGGAAGCTCCCGAGACCCAGGAAGTGTCCGGCCGTGTGCCCGGCTACTGCGGCCCCGGCGACTGGCTGGGCGAAGCCCCTGCCGACCCCGACAAGTACGAGGATGCCGGCACCTATGACGTGATCGTTGTGGGCGGCGGCCATGCAGGCGTGGGTGCAGCATTTGGCGCTGTGGACGAGGGTGCCACCGTGGCTGTCATCGAAAAGCAGCCCTGGGGCAACTTTGTGGACCAGGAAGGCACCGGTGCCAACATGGGCGGCTGGTACGGCGAGGACATCGGCCACGTCAACTCCAAGCTGCTGATCGAGCGCGGCTACGGCCCCTTTGATACCGGCGCCATCACCTCCGAGTTCTGCAAGCGTGCAGCCGGCCGTGTGAACCCCGAGATCATCAAGAACTTTGTGCAGTATTCCGGCCAGATGTTCGACCGCTACGAGGAGATCTACGACTCCTATGAGGAAGAGCGCAAGGCCAACGACAGCAACGTGTATCTGGCCGATACCGCTGTCATCGTGCCCAAGGCCACCGGCGACGGCAAGACCGGCGACCAGTGGGTGGACGGCGAGCCTGCAGGCGGTGCCGGCAACTACGACATGAGCGGTGCAACACCCAGGCAGCTTATGGCCAGCAGAAGGCCAGCTACCCCATCAGCTGCGGCGGCTACCTGACCTGGCCCTGCAACGCCCAGTTCTACGGCTACCAGGGCAACAACATCGAGTACATCCACAAGTACATCGTCAAGTATGTGCAGGAGACCCCCAACTGCGCCTGGGACTTTGAGCGCGAGGGCATCAAGCTGATCCAGGACGACAGCGGCAAGGTGACCGGCGTGTATGCCAAGGGCACCGATGGCACTTACTACCGCTACAACTGCAACAAGGGCGTCATCCTGTGCGCAGGCGACTTTATCGGCAACCCGGAGATGTGCTGGGCACTGCTGAACGAGGGCATGGAGTGGGCCGAGCGCAGCGGCGCAACCGCTGACAGCTGGGCTTCTGCAGGCACCCGCAACGGCCAGGGCCACAAGATGGCCTGCTGGGCAGGCGGTATGATCGAGCCCACCCCCCGTGGCTGGATGGCCATTGGCGGCGGCGCTTCCGGCCCCTGGGGCACCGCTCCCATGCTGATTCTGAACAGCCGCGGCAAGCGCTTCATGAACGAAGGCGCCATTGCCCAGATGCAGGCTACCTGCCTGCGTCAGCCCGCCGGTCTGTCCTGCTACGTCACCGATGCCAACTGGGCCAAGACCCTGAAGGCTGCCCCGCTGGACCACGGCGCACCCAACTTTGGTATGCAGGATTACTGGGATAAGGTGGAGCAGGACATGAACAACACCGTGTCCGGCCAGGCCAACACCATCACCATTGCAAACCTGGCGGAGCGCACCCAGATGGCCGGCACCATCTACCGTGCTGACACTCTGGACGAGCTGGCAGACCTGCTGAGCTACAAGGGCGCAGCAAAACAGAACTTCCTCGACTCCATCGCACACTACAATGAGCTGTGCTATGCAGGCGTGGACAGCGACTACGGCAAGGATGCACCTTACATGGTGCCCATCGACACAGCTCCGTTCTTCGGCGGCACCAGCTCCACCAGCCACTCCTCCAACCCGATGATGGTCACCATGAGCGGCATCATCACCGATGAGACCCAGAACGTCCTGAACAAGGACTGGGAGCCCATCGAGGGTCTGTACGTGGCAGGCAACTGCCTGGGCGGCCGTTACGGCTTTGGCTACAGCACCCCGTTCGCCGTTGGTATGGCCATGACCCATGGCTGGACCGCAGGCCACCAGGTGGCTTCTGATAAGAAGTTCCTGGGTGAGCCGGTGGAAGCTATGGAGGCACCCGCCCGCGGCGGCCCCGGTGGTCCCGGCTAAAAAGTTTTCCCTTTCTTTTTTTTTCTTCTTGGGGGAAGCCCGCGCAGGGCTTCCCCTTTTGCGTGAAAGCGTGTATACTGGAACAAAACTGTAAAAGGAGCATCACCATGGCAAAACCGCTCGTGCTTGACCTGCACATTCCGTACTGCATCCAGCCGGAGAACTACCTCCGCCACTACAACGCAGTCGGCTCCAACGAAGAAAAGAACCGCTACCTGGAAGCACTCCGGCAGGAGGTACTGTCCTATGAGGGGGAGCTGGACGACTACGAGATCCGGGCCGTGCACCTTTCCGGCGGCAGCGCCAGCGTGATGTCGCCGGACCTGCTGGGCGGGCTGCTGCGCGCGGTGCGCGGGCACCTGCCGGTGGTGCAGGGGGCCGAGGTGAGCTACGATTCGCTGCCCGTTACCATCGGCACGCCGTCCCTCACCGGCATTGCTTCCGGCCACCCCAACCGCACCGAGCTGATGATGCGCTCCAACGATGACGCAGAGCTCAAGGCGCTGAACTGCCCCCACAGCACACAGAACATCCGCAATGCCATGCTGTTCTTTGCCAAGTTCCACCTGAACAATGTGGGCCTGACGCTGAACTACGGCATTCCGGGCCAGACCATGCAGAGCTGGCACAACAGCCTGCACGCGGCGGTCATCATGCAGGCGGGGCACATTACCGCCGAGCCGCTGGCCGTGACCGATGCCGAGGGTATGCCCACGGAGGAAGAGCGGTTCGAGATGTTCCGCTATGCCTGCGAGTATCTGCCCCAGAACGGCTATATCATGTACGCCGCCGGGTGCTTTGCCCGCCCGGGCTTTGAGTACCGCGCCCGCGCCATGGAGTGGAACGGCGATGCCGTGATCGGCATGGGCGTCAACGGCGGCTCGGTGTACGATGGCTATGCCGTGCGCAACACCAACAACCTCAAGCTCTACCTCCAGAACGCCGGGGACTTTGAAAAGCTCACGGCCCAGGCCGTGGAGCTGGACGAAAATGCCCAGATGCTGCGCTACCTGCGGGGCCGGATGCACCTGACCGACGGCGTGACCGCCGACCTGTTTGCCGAGCGCTTCGGGCAGGCGGTGCCGGAAGAGTTTTCCACCCGGCTGGACAAGGCCGTGGAAAACGGCCTTGCCGAAAAGACGGACACTGGCTGGAAACCCACGGTGAAGGGCCTGTTCCGGGAGAATATTCTCTGAGAAAAGCAGCAGAAAATACTACGCCGGAATGCTTGACGCAAACCAAAAAGATGCTATAATATAAATAGAAGATGGCGGCAGGATCGTCCATCGCGGTGTTGAAGCAGCAGACTGGTTCGGTAACAGCCTGCTGTGGAGCCAGACCGTGGGTTATGCGGTTACCACAAGCCGAATAGATTCCTGGAATCGAACCAAAACGCTTAACAAGAGCTCTGCCTTGTCGGCAGAGCTCTTGTTTTTTAGAAAAAAGGATGTGAACAAATTGGAGCAGTCCACAGAAACGCTGTTATTCCGGGCCGCATGTGCCTGGCAGGCACTGCAGAATGTCCGGTACCGGTTTACATACGGGCGCAAGAGCGTGCTGACGGTGATCGAGCTGGGGTTTCCGCAGGATGGCTTTCATCATCTGGCGGGGTTTCAGCACCTCAAAGACCTGCAGCTGCCGCGCGCAAATGCTGCCAGAACCATGGAACTGGTGCTGAACGGTGTGATCACGCAGGAACAGATCCAGAAGGGGATAAAGTTTCAGAAAACGGTCCTGCCCCGGCTGCAGGCACTGGTGCGTCTGCAGGACACGCTGGAACGTGACCCGGTGCTGTATGCGTTTGCAGCCGGAAAATGCCCGTTTCACACGGACATTGTGGCGGATTACCTGATCGTGAACGAACAGCCGGAAACGGATTTTGTGTTCATCCTGAAAACGGACAAAGCAGAGCAGGAAATTGCAGACTTTGTGTGCTGCTCGGCGTTTGAAAAGACCTTCCGGGACTATACGGCGGGGCAGGGAAAGCGCATCCTGTTAAAACGGGAGCGCATCGACTGCACAACGGGGGAAACCGTGGTGCTGTACAATAGGCTGCCGCAGCAGAAAAAGTAACCAAGAAAGGGCCGCCCCTAAGGGCGGCCCTTTCTGTATCGGTATATGGAGATAAAATGACCGGTTTTACACCCATTCCCCGTTGAACACGTACTTGTCCAGGCGGGCAAAGGCTTCCTGCACGCGGTCCAGCGGCAGGGCCAGGTTCATGCGGATGGCGCAGGGGCCGTGGAACATCCGGCCATCCTGCCAGGCAACGCCCACGTTCCAGCCGGCCTTTTCCACCACGGCAATGGTCTTGCCGTGGGCTTCGCACCATTTGGTGCAGTCCAGGAACAGCATGTAGGTGCCCTGAGGCTTGCTTACCTCCACACCGTCAAAGTGCTTGGCGATGTAATCGCAGGCAAAGTCCACGTTGCCGGTCAGCGCCTGGCAAAGCTCGTCCACCCATTCGTATCCCTCGGGCTGGTAGGCACCGATCAGTGCGTGCATGGACAGCACGTTCATGGCGTTGTAGTGGGGCTTGGCACCCTTGGCCTCCACCCGGTCCCGCAGGGCGGGGTTGTAGATGATGTGGTAGCTGCCCACCAGGCCCGCCAGGTTGAAGGTTTTGCTGGGGGCATACAGGGCCACGGTGCGCATCCGGGCGTCCTTGCTCACCATCTGGGTGGGGGTGTGCCTGTGCCCGGCCAGCAGGATGTCCGACCAGATCTCGTCCGAGATCACCATGCAGTCGTTGGCCTTGTACACCTCCATGGCTTTCTCGATCTCCCAGCGCTCCCACACCCGGCCGCAGGGGTTATGGGGGCTGCAGAACACCGCCGCATGGATGTGGTTCTCCTTGAGCTTTTTGTCCATGTCGGCGTAGTCCATGCGCCACACGCCCTGCGCGTCCTTCACCAGCGGGCTGTGCACGATGCGGTAGCCGTTGTCGGTGATGCAGTGGGTAAAGCCGATGTAGGTGGGGCTGTGCAGCAGCACGGCATCGCCGGGGGCGGCAAAGCAGGTCAGGGCCGACACCACGCCGCCCAGCACGCCGTTCTCGTAGCCGATGCACTCCCGGGTCAGGCCGGTGACGCCGTTGCGGGTTTTGTGCCAGCGGAGGATGGAATCGTAGTACTCGTCCGTGGCGTCAAAGTAGCCGTAGGCCGGGTGCTGTGCCCGCCGGATGATGGCCTGCGGAATGGTGGGCACGGTGGGAAAGTTCATGTCCGCCACCCACATGGGGATCACGTCAAAGCCTTCTTTCGGGGCGTCCGGCGCAAAGCCCTGGCCCAGGCCGTCCACGGCAATGGCGTCCATGCCGTGCCGATCCATATGGGAAGTAAAATCGTATTTCATGGCAGTCTCCTTTGTCTGCAGAACAAACGCTTGCTGCTGCTATTGTAACAAAGCGCCGGGGCAAGGTCAACGGGGGCGGAAAAATGCCGAAATTTTGCCTGTACAGTTGTGATTGTGACGATTTTGATACGTTTTTGATACGTTTTTGTTTACAGTGCGCTGCTGCCCGTGGTATAGTAAAAATAACACCCGGACCGGTGCGGGGTGCAAAGGCCGCCCGGCGGGGAAAAGGGGTATATGCAGATGAAAAAACGAATCAAGTCCTTTCTCGGCCTGCTGTGTGCGGCTGCGCTGGTTTTGGGGTGCGCAGCCTGCGGCGGCAGCGGCAAACCGGCGGCTGCCCGCGCCGTGACCAACATCACCGTGTGGACCTACTACAACGGCGACCAGCTGGAAAGCTTCAACAAGCTGGTGGAAACCTTCAACGAGACGGTGGGCAAAGAGCAGAACATCCACGTGGAAAGCGACAGCCAGGGCAGCGTGAACGACCTGGAAACCAACGTGATGGATGCCGCCCAGGGCAAGGTGGGGGCTTCGGCCATGCCCAACGTGTTCTCGGCCTACGCAGACACCGCCTATGCCCTGGATCAGATGGGCCTGGTGGTGGATCTGAGCCAGTACCTGACCGAGGACGAGCGCGCCGCCTATGTGGATGCCTATGTGTCCGAGGGCGACTTTGACGATACCGGCAGCATGAAGATCTTCCCGGTGGCAAAATCCACCGAGCTGATGTTTGTCAACGACACCGACTGGCAGGTGTTTGCCCAGGCCACCGGTGCTTCCTATGACGACCTTGCCACCGTGGAGGGCCTGGTGGCCACCGCCGAAAAATACTACAACTGGACCGATGCCCAGACTGCCGCCCCCGATGACGGCAAGGCCCTGTTTGGCCGCGATGCCATGGCAAACTATCTGCTCATCGGCGCGCAGCAGCTGGGCTGCACCATCTTTGAGGTGGAAAACGGCAAAATGACCCTGAACCTGGACCACGATGTGGCCCGCAAACTGTGGGACAACTACTACGTGCCCTTTGTCAAGGGCTGGTTTGCCGCCATCGGCCGCTTCCGCAGCGATGACATCAAAACCGGCAACATCCTGGCCTATGTCGGCTCCAACTCCAGCGCAACCTTCTTCCCCAAACAGGTCATGGTCAGCGACACCGACAGCCATGACATCTCCATGAAGGTGCTGCCCAGCCCCAGATTTGCGGGTGGGGAGGATGTTTCGGTGCAGCAGGGAGCCGGCATGGTGGTGACCAAGGGCACCGAAGCCGAGATCCAGGCCTCGGTCACCTTCCTCAAGTGGTTCACCCAGCCGGAAAACAACATTGCTTTCTCGGTGGGGTCCGGCTATCTGCCGGTGACCCACGCCGCCAACGATATGCAGGCCATTGAAAGCAGCGGCCTGGATCTGAGCGCAGACATGGAACAGATCCTGACCCAGGCCGTGCAGACGGTGGAGAACAGCCGCCTGTACACGCCCCATGTGTTCCAGAACGGCACCAAGGCCCGCAGCGTGCTGGAATACGGCCTGAGCGACAAGGCCGCTGCCGACCGGGAAACCGTGCTGGAGCGCATTGCCGCAGGCCAGACGGCTGCCGAAGCCGAAGCAGAGTTCCTGACGGACGATGCCTTTGAAGCATGGTATGAGGACATCTGTGCCCAGCTGAAGGCGTACGAGGGTTGACCGTATTTCTGCAGACAGGCCGGAGAGGAGGGACCGCAATGGCAGGCAAGGGAATCCTGCACCGATACCGGGCATGGAAAGAAAAGCGGCAGGAGCGGCCCATTTTCCGCACCATTCTGTTCTCCATGCTGGGGGTGCTGGTGGCAGAGCTGATCCTGATGGTGGGCAGCATTGAACTGACCGATGTGGCCGGGCGGCTGAACGAAAACGCCAAGGATCTTCTGGACATGTGGGTGGACAATCGTGCCAGCTACCTGCAGGATATGCTGCGCCAGGCCCAGGATCTGGACTCCATCAGCAGCGCCATCAACACGGCTGCCCAGCAGCTGCTGGACGAGGGCGTGATCTCGCTGGACACCCTGGACGACAGCAGCACCGCCAGCGACCCGCTGCTGCAGGCCATTGCACCCCAGTTGGTAAGCACCCTGCGCTCCAAGTCGGTCACCGGCATTTTTGTGGTTCTGAACACCCAGGACCTGCGCACCCGGCAGGTGGGCAGCAGTATGCCCGGCATCTATCTGCGGGACCTGGACCCGGACGCCCGCCCCTCGGAGCGCAACGCAGACCTGATGGTGGAGCGCGGCAGCGCCGCCGTGGTCAAGGCGCTGGGCATTACCACCGATAAAAGCTGGGAGCCGGTGCTGGCCTACCAGGGCTATAACGGCAACGGCTTTGTCAAGGCTGTGTTCCAGGCCGCCTACGAGGACAACGCCGCGCTGGACGCCGAGAACTACGGCCGCTGGACCACCAAAATGTACAGCATGGCAGGGGATGACCACACCGCCATTGCCTACTCCCAGCCGCTGATTTTGCCGGACGGCACCGTGTACGGCGTGGTGGGCGTGGAAATGCTCACCAGCTACCTGCAGTCCAAACTGCCCTACACCGAGCTGCAGGAGGACGGCAAGGGCCTTTACTTCCTTGGCTCCACCACCGAGGACCCGGCGTCCGGCAGCTTTGCGCTGCACATGTCGGTGGCGTCCGGCGCGGACGATATCGGGCAGACGGACTATGCCCAGACGCTGCAGTGCACCCAGGATGCGGCGGACAGCTGGATGAAGCTGCAGGGCAAAACCTATTACACCCAGATGGTGCCCCTGACCCTGTACACCCGCAACGCCCCCTTCTCCGGCGAGAGCTGGATGCTGGTGGGCGCGGTGGAGCGGGATGTGCTGTTCGGCTTTGCCCACACCGTGCAGCAGGTGCTGGGCATTGCCATGCTGGTGGTGCTGGTGCTGGGCGTGGTCAGCAGCCTGGTGGTGTCCCGCTTGCTGGCACACCCCACCGAGCAGCTCTACCGCGAGGTGATCGCGGCGCAGGACGCCAAGACCTTCCCGCAGTTTTCCCACACCGGCATCCGGGAGCTGGACCGCTTTGCCCAGGCCATTACCCAGCTGAACAGCAGCCTGCTCACCAACTCCACCAAGTTTCTGCGCATCATGGACATGGCCAGCGTGGAGCTGGGCGGCTACGAGCTGCGGTACGACACCGGCAGCGTGTTTGTGACCGAGAACTTCTTTGCGCTGCTGGGCCGCCCGGAGGTGGACCCGGACGAGCTGACCATCCGCACCTTTGAGGAGCTGCTGAACCACATCCAGTTTGCCAACCCCTGCCGCCGCACCGCCGAGGGCGACCGCCTGCTGACCATCCGGCAGAACGGCACCACCCGCTACGTGATGCTGTGCGTCACAGTGGAGGACCGGGTGCAGGTGGGCCTGGCCGAGGACGTGACGGCCACCACCCTGGAGCGCCTGCGCATTGAGCACGAGCGCGACTACGACATTCTGACCGGCCTGTACAACCGGCAGGCCTTCCACCGCGTGTGCGAAGAGCTGTTCAGCAAGCCGGAAGAGCTGGGCGTGGCTGCCCTGCTGATGATGGACCTGGACGACCTGAAGCACATCAACGACACCCACGGCCACGACTGGGGCGACCAGTACATTCACCGCACCGGCCAGTGCATTGCCCACAGCGTGCCCGCCGGCACGGTCTGTGCCCGCCTTTCGGGCGATGAGTTCCTGGTGCTGTTCTACGGCTACAAAGACCGGGAGCAGATCCGCCAGCGCATTGCCGCCCTGGGCCGCAGCCTGCAGCAGAGCGTGGCGCTGCTGCCCAACGGCAGCGAGCTGCACATCAGCATTTCCGGCGGCATTGCCTGGTATCCGGAGGACGGCCGGGACATGCTGACCCTGAAAAAATATGCAGACTTTGCCATGTACCAGGTCAAGCACTCCACCAAGGGCCGGATGCAGGAGTTTGACGTGGGCGTGTACAACCGCAACACCTACGATGAGCTGATCTGCAGCGAGTTCCGGCAGCTCATCAACGAAGAGCGGATGCAGTATTTCTTCCAGCCGCTGTTCTCGGCCCAGACCGGTGCCGTGTGCGCCTACGAGGCGCTGATGCGCACCAACCTGCCCAACCTGCGCTCGCCCGCCACGGTGATGAAGCTGGCCCGGGAGCAGGGCGCGCTGTATGAGATCGAGCGGCTGACCTTTACCAAGGCGCTGGAGACCTTTGACCGGCTGCGCAGCCGCGGCCTTGTGCGCAGCGATGCGCTGCTGTTCATCAACTCCATTGCCAGCATCAGTCTGACCCGGGAGGACAGCCTGTATATGGACAGCCGCTGGCACGACCTGCGCCGCCAGATGGTGATCGAGATCACCGAGGAAGAGGAGCTGAACCGCGAAGCGCTGGAGACCAAGCGCCGTGCGCCGGGCTTCTCCGGCATGTTCGCGCTGGACGATTACGGCAGCGGCTACTCCAACGAGGGCAGCCTGCTGGAGCTGTCGCCCCGGTTCATCAAGGTGGACATTTCCATCATCCGCGGCATCGACACGGACCCCGACAAGCAGCAGATTGTGCGCAACATTGTGAGTTACGCCCACCAGCGCTCCATGCAGATCGTGGCCGAAGGTGTGGAGAACGCCGCCGAGATGCGCAAGGTGATGGAGCTGGGGGTAGACCTGCTGCAGGGCTACTTCCTGGCGCGGCCCGCCGCCGTGCCGGACGCCCTTGCCCCGGAGGCCGCCCAACTCATTGAAAACCTGCGCACCGCGCGCAGCAGCGAAAACTGAATCCGGGATCTGCCGCCGGGCCTTATGGCTGCCCGGCGGCTTTTTTTGCCCAGCCACTGGCGCAGCGGGGCCGTATGCGGTATACTGGTGGCGGAATGGAGCAGTAACAGCACGGGAGGTGCTTTATCGTATGGTACAGGTAGATCTGATCACGGGCTTTCTGGGCGCAGGCAAAACCACGTTCCTGCGGCGGTACGTCCGGTATCTTGTGGAGCAGGGGCACAATGTGTGCATCCTGGAAAACGACTTTGGCGCGGTGAACGTGGACGCCATGCTGGTGCAGGACCTGCTGGGGGACCGGTGCGACCTGGAAACCATCAGCGGCGGGTGCGACTGCGACACCCACCAGCGCCGGGTGCGCACCAAGCTCATTGCGCTGGCCATGCGCGGGTTCGACCGGGTGGTGGTGGAGCCCAGCGGCATTTTTGATGTGGACGAATTTTTTGATGTGCTGCGGGACGACCCGCTGGACCGCTGGTACACCATTGGCAACGTGATTGCCATTGTGGACGCCCTGCTGCCGCAGCAGCTCTCCCCCCAGGCGGAGTATCTGCTGGCCTCCGAGACGGTGAACGCCGGGGCCGTGCTGCTGAGCCGCAGCCAGCTGGCAAGTGATGCCCAGCGGGCGGCTGCCGTTGCCCACCTGGACAAGGCGCTGGCAGGGTGCAAGGCCTCCCGCCGGTTTGCCCCCGGGGAGATCTGGCAGAAGGACTGGGCGCAGCTGACGGCAGAGGACATGGCGGCGCTGGCTGCCTGCGGGTACCGTCAGGCCAGCTGCGAAAAGCTGCACTTTGACGAGCACGAAGCCTTTTCGTCCCTGTGCTTCCTGGAACAAAAGCTCACGCTGGATCAGCTGCAGGCGGCAGCCAGACGCCTGTTTGCAGACCCGCGCTGCGGCCATGTGCTGCGGGTAAAGGGCTTTGCCCCCACGGCGGAGGGCTGGCTGGAACTGAACGCCACTGCCGCCGGGCAGACGCTGGCCCCCATCCCCCAGGGGCAGGACGTGCTGATCGTGATCGGCGAGGGGCTGAACAAGGCGGAAATTGAGCAGAAACTCCACGAATAATACTACAAACTGGAATCAGGAGGACTTTTTATGCAGACTGTACGCGCAGCCGTCATCGGTACCGGCTCCATGGGGCGCAAGTACGCCCAGATGATCGCCCAGGGCAAGGCCGGGGCCATGACACTGGCGGCGGTGGTGTGCCGCCATGCCGAAGCACAGCAGTGGGCGCAGCAGACCCTGCCGTCCCAGGTGCTGGTGTGCGCCAGCGCCGAGGAACTGTACACCCACGCCGATGCCTTTGACGCCGTGCTGGTGGTTACCCCCCACAAGAGCCACCCGGAGCTGGTGCAGCAGGCCTTTGCCCACGGCAAGCATGTGCTGTGCGATAAGCCCTCGGCATCCTCGCTGGCCCCGGCGCTGGAAATGAACCGGGCCGCCCGGCAGAGCGGGCTGGTGTTTGCCATGATGTTCCACCAGCGGCGCTACCGCAAGTACCGGCGGCTGAAGGAGCTGCTGCAGTCCGGCCAGCTGGGGCAGGTGCAGCGCATCCTGCTGGAAAACAGCCGCTACTTCCGTACCTGGCAGTACCACCGCTCCGGCAGCTGGCGTTCCAGCTGGAACGGCGAGGGCGGCGGTGCGCTGCTCAACCAGGGGCAGCACATCCTGGACATCTGGCAGTGGCTGTTCGGGATGCCGGAAAGTATTTATGCCATGATACCCTACGGCAAGTATAACGATTTTGCGGTGGATGACGAGGCCACCCTGCTCATGGAGTACCCCAACAAGCGCACGGCGGCGTTCATCCTGACCACCGGCGAGGGCACCTGGACCGAGCGGCTGAAGGTGGTGGGCACCCGGGGCACCGCCCTGCTGGAGGACGACACCCTGACCCTGCACACCTACGCCCAGGACACCGAGACCTACCGCCGCACTGCTTCCTGCACGGCCCGGCAGCAGTTTGCCGAAACCACCGTGCAGGAAAACTTCGCCTCCCAGGAGGAGCCGTACCCCGAAATGCTGGCCAACTTTGCAGACGCCATTCTGCACGGCACTCCCCTTACCGCCCCGGGCGTGGAGGGTGTGCGGGCGCTGGAACTGACGGACGCCGCCTATCTTTCGGCCTGGCGGGGCGAAAAAGTGACCCTGCCTTTGGACGCTGCCGCCTTTGAGCGGGAGCTGCAGAAACAGATGCAGGAGGAACAGAACCATGGCTAAACTCAGACTGCTGATCGTGGGGTCCGGCTGGCGGTCCCTGTTTTATGTGCGGGTGGCGCAGGCCCTGCCGGACCGCTTTGAAGTGTGCGCCATGCTGTGCCGCACCCCGGAAAAGGCAGAGAAGATGCAGCGGGACTACGGCGTGCCCACCCGCTGCTCGGTGGAAGAATGCATCGCCCTGCAGCCGGACGTGGTGGTGGTGGCGGTGAACAAGGCATCCATTGCTCAGGTCAGCCGCGAGTGGCTGGCCCGGGGCTTTGCCGTGCTCAGCGAGACCCCCGCCGCCCTGGACGAGGACACCCTGCGGGCACTGTGGGCTTTGCACCAGCAGGGGGCAAAGCTGCAGGTGGCCGAACAATACTGGCTGTACCCCTCGCTGGCCCGGCGGCTGGCGGCGGTGCGCAGCGGGGCACTGGGCACCCCGCAGTTTGCCCGGCTCTCGGTGGCCCACGGCTACCATGGGGCCAGCCTGGCCCGGCAGTTCCTGGCCGCCGGGCAGCAGCCGGTGCGGGTCACGGGCCGCCGCTGGACCGAGCGGATCGTGGAAACGGACTCCCGCTGGGGGCGCATCGAGCACGGTGCCCAGGTGGAAAAGGACCTGCTGCGCCATACCCTGGAGTTTGCAGACGGGGCGGTGGCTTTTCTGGACTTCTGCGGCGTGCAGTACCACTCTTACCTGCGCACCACCCACACCAATGTGCAGGGGCCGCGGGGCGAGCTGGATGACGACACCCTGCGCTGGCTGGACCAGGCGGACGTGCCCCAGTGCCGCCAGCTGGCTCCGCTGGAAACGCCGCTGCTCCGGGACGCTGCCCGGGCCGGCCTGACCGAGGACGAGACCGCCATTGCCTGCCTGCTGGACCGGATGCAGGCCTATCGGGAGGGCGGGCCGGAGGCCTACCCGCTGGCGGACGCTTTGCAGGACGCCTATCTTGCCCTGCTGATGGACCGCGCCCTGCAGACGGGCGAAGCCGTGGAAAGCAGCCCCCAGCCCTGGAACGGCTGAGCACACCCATAAACAACAAAAACGCTCCCCGGAAGCAGCTGCTTCCGGGGAGCGTTGTCTGTGCGGGAACGATCAGAACTTCATCAGCGGGGTGCCGGCCAGAATGTCGCCCTCTGCCAGCATCTTCAGCTCGCCCATGTCATCGCCGTTGGTCACAATGATGGCGGTAGCGGTGGGGTGGCCTGCGGCACGGATGGCATCCAGGTCGATCTTCAGCAGCGGAGTGCCGGCCTTGACTTTGTCGCCTTCCTTGACCAGGGCCTTGAAGCCCTTGCCGTTCATCTCCACGGTGTCCATGCCCACATGGATCAGGATCTCGATGCCGTCATCGCTGGTCAGGCCCACGGCGTGCAGGGTGGAGGCCACCTGGTTCACGGTGCCGTCAAAGGGAGCATACACGGTCTTGCCGGTGGGCTCGATGCCGCAGCCGGGGCCAAGGATGCCCTGTGCAAAGGTCTCGTCCGGGATCTCTTCCTGCTTCAGCACCTTGCCGCGCAGGGGAGCCAGCACGGTTTTGCTCTGGCCAAAGAACTTGGCAGTTTCTTCTTCTTCGGCCTTGCCGCCGAACAGCTTGTCAAAAAAGCCCATAGTAAAAATCCTTCCTTCGTATCACAATGTTGCAAGGCGGAGGGGCCGGTTCCGGCGGCACCCACGCCTTCCCTGAAAACCCGGTATGGTTTATAAAAAAGATACCATATTGCTCTGCAAAATGCAATTGCAAACCTGCACAAACCACGGAAAGCAATTTTTGATGGTCTGACCAATGCCTTCCCCGGCAGAGGGGGCGGTCACATCAGCTCGATCAGCTGCTGCACTTCCTCCATGCGGGTGGCCCAGCTGGTGGCAATGCGCACCACGGTGTGGGTGTCGTCAAACTTTTCCCAGAAGCCGAACTTTGCCTTGCCTTCCAGGGCGGCCAGCTGGGCGTTTTCCAGCACCACAAACACCTGGTTGGTGGGCGAATCCATAAAGAAGCGGTAGCCCTTGGCGGCCAGGCCCTGCTTCAGGGCGTTGGCGGTGGCAATGGCGTTTTTGCTGATCCGGGTGTACAGGTCATCGGTGAACAGCACGTCAAACTGAATGCCCATCAGCCGTCCCTTGGCCAGCAGCGCACCCTGCTGCTTGACCATGGTCATAAAGTGGGCGGGAGCGCCCTTCGGGAATACCACGGCCTCGCCGCACAGGGCACCCACCTTGGTGCCGCCGATGTAGAACACATCGGTGAGCCGGGCAATGTCGGCCAGGGTCACGTCCGTGCCCTCGGCCATCAGGCCGTAGCCCAGGCGGGCACCGTCCATGAACAGGGGAATGTGGTACTCCTGGCACACGGCGTGCAGGGCTTCCAGCTCGGCTTTGGTGTACAGGGTGCCGTACTCGGACGGGTGGGAGATGTACACCATGCCGGGGAACACCATGTGGTCGTGGTTGTCATCGGCGTAAAAGGTGGCGCACCAGCTGCGCACATCGGCGGCGTCCACCTTGCCCTCGTGCTGGGGCAGGGCGATCACCTTGTGGCCGGTGTACTCAATGGCACCGGCTTCGTGGGCGGCCACATGGCCGGTGGCGGCGGCCATTACGCCCTGCCAGCGCTGCAGCATGGATGCAATGACAATGGCGTTGGTCTGGGTGCCGCCGGAGATGAAAAAGACATCGGCGTCCGGGCAGGCGCAGGCCGCGCGGATCTTTTGCTTTGCGCTGGCGCAGTAGCGGTCGGTGCCGTAGCCGGGCACCTTTTCAAAGTTGGTGTCGGCCAGCTTCTGCAGAATGGCGGGGTGGGCACCCTCGCAGTAATCGTTTTCAAAATACAGCATGAGAGATCTCCTGTTCTGTAAGGTCAAAAAAATGGATAAGCTTATTGTAATGCCGGAGGGGGCCTTTGTCAATTCGGGCAGACCACAAGCCATGGAAATCAATTTTTGCAGCTTGACCCAAAGCGAAAGCCTTCACCCCTTGGGGACAGATTTCCCCCGGCCGGGGGAAAATGTCGCATAGCGACAAAAGGGGGAGCAGGTGGCGCGCAGCGCCGGATGAGGGGTATTTAGGGCAAAATGTCGTTGTCCTGCGCCCTCATCAGTCACCTGCGGTGACAGCTTCCCCCGACCGGGGGAAGCCTTCATTCAGAAAATTGATTTCCGTGGACACAAGCTTTTGCTGTATCTTTAGCAGGGATATGGTATACTTTTATATTAGGATACTATGGAATCTGCAAAGGAGTGAGATCATGAAGCACAAAACCTGGCGGCGGGATATACTGGTCATGCTGGCTGCCCTGTGCATTGCCTGTGCGGCGGTGGCCGGAATGCAGCGCATGACGGGCCGCATTGACGGCGTGGCCATGCTGATCTTCATGCTGGCCGTGTTCATCACGTCCATGTGCACCCAGGGCTATCTGTGGGGCGTGCTGGCCTCGCTGATCAGCGTTCTGGCCGTGAATTTTGCCTTTTTCACCCCCTACTTTGCCTTCAACTTCACCCTGCCGGAAAATCTGTTTTCCGGTGTGGTGATGCTGGCGGTGTCCATTATGACCAGCACCCTGACCACCCGCATCAAAAAGCAGGAGCAGCTGCGCATGGAAAGCGAGCGGGAAAAGATGCGCGCCAACCTTCTGCGCGCCGTCTCCCACGATCTGCGCACCCCGCTGACCTCTATTTATGGGGCCTGCTCCACCGTGGCGGACAACTATGCCTCCCTGGGGCAGGAACAGGCCGTCAAGCTGCTGCGGGAAGCCTGCGAGGATGCCCAGTGGCTGAACCGCATGGTGGAAAACCTGCTTTCGGTTACCCGCATTGACGGGGAGCAGGTGACGGTGAAAAAGACCCCCACCGTGCTGGAAGAGCTGGTGGATGCCGTGCTGGTCAAGTTCCAGAAGCGCTACCCCGGCATTCCGGTACAGCTGGACCTGCCGGAGGACTTTATTGTGATCCCCATGGATTCCATGCTGATCCAGCAGGTGCTGATGAACCTGCTGGAAAACGCCGCCCTGCACGCTGCGGGAATGCATACGCTGACACTGCGGGTGTTCACACTGGGCAGCCGGGCTGTGTTTGAGGTAAAGGACGATGGCTGCGGCATCCCCAAGGAGCGGATGCGCACCCTGTTCTCCGGCACCGACAGCGATACCCCCGCCGACAGCGGCAAGCACGGCATGGGCATCGGGCTTTCGGTGTGCGCGGCCATCATCAAGGCCCACGGCGGCGAGATCAACGCCGAGAGCCGCCCCGGCGAGGGCACGACCATCCGCTTCTGGCTGGAAACCGAAGAAATTGGACTGGAGGACGCAGAGGATGAGCAATAACAAATTCAAGGTCCTTATTGTGGAGGACGAAGCAAATATCTGCAGCTTCATTGAAACGCTGCTGACCGCCAACGACTACCAGGCCCTGGTGGCCCACACCTGCACCATGGGACTGACCCTGTTTGCCTCCCACAACCCGGACCTGGTGATCCTGGACCTGGGCCTGCCGGACCGGGACGGCCTGGAGCTGATCCGCACCGTGCGGCAGAAGTACATGACCCCCATCATCGTGCTGTCGGCCCGCACCGATGAGATGGATAAGATCGAAGCGCTGGACCTGGGTGCCAACGATTACATCACAAAGCCCTTCAGCACCGGCGAGCTGCTGGCCCGGGTGCGCGCCGCGCTGCGCATCAACCGCTACGGTTCCGTGGGCGGCGGGGCGGTCAGCGGCACCTTTCAGGCTCAGGGGCTGCACATCAACTATGACCGGCGCAAGGTGTTTGTGCAGGAGCAGGAGGTGCGCCTGACCCAGACCGAATACAACATTGTGGCCTTTCTGGCCCAGCACGCCGGCCGGGTGATGACCTACGCCGCCATTGTGCGGGCCATCTGGGGCGATACCGATGTGGGCAGCACCAAAAAGCTGCAGGTGAACATGGCCAACATCCGCAAAAAGCTGGGCAGCCGCCCGGGCAGCAACCCCTACATCCTCAACGAGCTGGGGGTGGGCTACCGCATGATCGACGAGGACCCCGAGAGCCGCCAGAGCGGCATGGAGGAGCGTGTATGACCCTTGCACTGCTGCTGTTTGCACTAACCTATGTGCTCATGTTGGCACGCCCCAGGGAGCGGCCCTGGGTGGCACTGTGCAGCGGGGCAGTGTTTCTGGCCCTGGGGCAGCTGGGCGTTTACGACCTGCCGCTGGCCCAGGCCCTGGGCGCGGTGGACTACAATGTACTGCTGATGATGGCGGGCACCATGGGCACCGTGAGCCTGTTCATTGAGAGCCGGATGCCGGCCCGCCTGGCGGAACAGCTGATCGTAAAGGTGCCAAACGTCAAGTGGGCAGTGTGTATGCTGGCCCTGTTTGCCGGGGTCATCAGCGCCTTTGTGGACAACGTGGCAACCGTGCTCATGGTGGCCCCGGTGGGGCTGGCCATTGCCCGCAAGCTCAAAATTTCGCCGGTGCCGGTGCTCATTGCTATTGCGGTGTCCTCCAACCTGCAGGGTGCCGCCACCCTGGTGGGCGACACCACCAGCATTCTGCTGGGCAGCTTTGCGCAGATGAACTTTTTCGATTTCTTCTGGATGCGGGGCCGCCCGGGCATCTTCTGGGGCGTGGAGCTGGGTGCGCTGGCCTCGCTGGGGGTGCTGCTGTGGCTGTTCCGGGGCAATACCCAGGCCGTGTCCGCAGCCGTAGAGACCCAGGTGGAGGACGATGTGCCCACCGCTCTGATGCTGCTCACGGTGGGCCTGCTGATCACGGCATCCTTTCTGCCGCAGCCTGCGGCGGGCAGCGTGCTGCACACCCTGTATGACCTGCGCAGCGGCCTGATCTGCATGGCGCTGTGCGTGTTCGGGGTGGTGCGGGCCTGCGTGCGTGAGCATTCGGCCCGGCCGCTGGCCCGGGTGCTGCGGGACCTGGACCGTGACACCCTGCTGCTGTTGTTCGGGCTGTTCCTTGTGATCGAGGGCATCCGGGCGGCCGGTGTGATCGATGCCGCCGCAGAGCTGTTCCATACCGCCGCCGGGGAGGACCCGTTCCGCCTGTACACCCTGCTGGTGGTGGTCTCGGTGGTGCTGTCGGCCTTTATTGACAACATCCCCTATGTGGCCACCATGCTGCCGGTGGTGCAGGGCATTGCCGCCCTGATGAACGGCGGGGCCGGTGTGGAGCCTTATGTGTTCTATTTCGGCCTGCTTACCGGTGCCACCCTGGGCGGCAACCTGACCCCCATCGGGGCCTCGGCCAACATTGCGGCCATCGGCATTCTGCGCAAAAACGGCGAGATCGTGCATACCCGCGATTTCCTGCGCATTGGGGTGCCCTTTACCCTGGCGGCCGTGCTTGCCGGTTACGGTTACCTGTGGCTGGTGTGGGGCCGCGCCCTGTAAGCCATCCCACAAAGTGCACTGCAGCCCGCAGGGCCAGCCCGGCTCTGCGGGTGTTTTTGCAATTTTTCCACGAAAGTATGACGATTCCTGAAAAAGACGGAATTTTTTCAAAAAATTGCTTGACATTTCCGGGATATCTGTTATAATAATTATCGTTCCGAGCGACACAGCTCACGAACACAACAGAATATGCGGATATGGCGGAATTGGCAGACGCGTTAGATTCAGGTTCTAATCGGGGCAACTCGGTGGAGGTTCAAGTCCTCTTATCCGCACTTGAAAAACTCAGCACATTGTGCTGAGTTTTTCTTTTTGTGCGAATAAGAGGACTTGAACAGGGCGGCGGCATTTATGCCGCAACCAAAGCCCCAGTGGGGCTTTGGTTAGCCCGCGGTTCCCAATCAGTAGGAATGTCTACCGGGAGGACTACCGTTCCCCAGCGGATAAAAGGACTTGAACAGCAACGGCGGCTCCCCAGCAAGAGGGCGGCGCACTCGTCTAATGGGGCATCGTCCAGCAAGTCGGCTGTGTCCAGCAGACTTTCCACCTGCAAGGAGCAAAGCTGGTTGATGATGTCTTTCCTGCGGCTGTCTTTGGTAAACGGAAAGTTTGCATCAATGTCGGTATAGTGCTGTGCCTGATATGCCTGTTCTTCCGTAAACGCCTTGACGAACTCCTTCCAGCCGGAAAATCCCATGATCTTCGCCGTTGGTAGCAATGACCTGCTTGTACCAGTAGAAGCTGTCCTTGCGGCTGCGGTTCTTGCTAACGGAACCGTCATCGTTCATGTCCACATAGATGAAGCCATAGCGCTTGCTCATCTGGCCGGTAGAAGAAGCCACGAGGTCGATGGGACCCCATGTGGTGTAGCCGATCAAGTCCACGCCGTCCTCATTGACGGCCTGGTATTCTCCATGCTGTTTGCTGTTGTTTTGAAGATGGGCGTGATCTTTTGGTGGCGGTTCAAACAAGGCAAGCTCGCGTTTGCGCAGCAAAAAAGCCCCAGTGGGGCTTTTGAACGACCGAACGGTTTGCGAAGCAATTGGAGGGACCTCGCCCCGACAAGTGACCGTAAACGAAAAATACCGCCCATGCAGCATAGCGATGGATTTTGTCGGGTGAAGTAAGCGACAAAATGAATCAGGTGTGTTGCGGGGCGGTAAATCTTTCAGGGATAATCCACGGTGAGGCAGTGTTCAAAATGAACACAACCACATCTTGTGAATAGTTTCAAACCAATCCACAAGAACGGATGAAGAAAAATTAAGACTTGACCTCTGCGGCAGCGTTGGTGCCTGCAATACGGCCAAAGGTGATGATGTCGGGATAAGCGTTGCCACCCAGACGGTTGTTGCCGTGGATGCCGCTGGCAACCTCACCGGCTGCGTACAGACCCGGGATGGCATTGCCATCGGCGTTCAGCACATGTGCGCCGGTGTCGATCTGGATGCCGCCCATGGTGTAGTGCACGGTGGGAGTGCGCAGGCTTGCGTAGAACGGAGCCTGCAGGATGGTGGAATCCTCGCTGGTGGCCTTGCCGAATTCATCCTTGCCGGAGGTCATGCCTGCGTTGTAGGCTTCCACAGTGGCCTTCAGGGTGTCGGCGTCCACACCGATCTTCTCAGCCAGCTCGTCCAGCGTGTCGGCCTTCACAGAGTGGCCGTCGCTCAGCAGCTTGTCGATCAGCTCGTTACGGGTGTCATCGCCGGCAATGGCGCTGCTGTCCACGATCAGCCACATCTGGCCATCGGTCTGCTGCAGCTCTGCCATGCTGATGGCGTAACGGGTGTTGTCCTCGTTGATGAAGCGCTTGCCCTCTTTGTTCACGAACATGTACTCGGTAGCGCTGAGCCAGTTGCCAACGAACTCGCTCACGCAGCCGCAGTCGTCAATGGGGTCGCCCAGGGGATGCACCTGGATCTGATCCAGGTTGATGAGGTTGCCGCCCACGTTCTCAGCCAGAGCCAGACCGTCGCCGGTGCTGGTAGCTGCGCAGCTGGTCAGCTTGGTGGTGATAGCGCCGTTGGAGTACTTGTAAACCAGATCGCTGGAAGCAGCGTAGCCGCCGGTGGCCAGGATCACGGTCTTTGCGTTGACGGTAATGGTGCTGCCGTCGGTGCGCTCGGCAATGCAGCCGTTCACGGCACCGTCGTCGCCCACGGTCAGGGTGGTCACCTTGGCATTGGTTTCAATGGTGGTGCCCAGCTTCTCAGCGTAGTTCTGCAGCTTCTCAATGTAGATGCGGCCGCCGTTGTCGCTCTCCTTACCGGTAGCAGCGATCAGATCGACCTGATGGCCGCGTGCCCACTTGCCGCCGATGGCCATGAAGATGTAGTCATTCTTGAAGGGAACGCCGATGGTGTTCTCCAGCCAGTCCAGAGACTCCACAGCGCCGTTTGCGTAGGTCTCGATCAGCTCAATGTTGTCGATGGAGCCGCCGCCGATGTAGGTCTGCAGGGCGTGCCAGTTGGGGCTGTCAAACAGGGTCTTGCCGTCCTCAGCTTGCCACTTTTCGTAGTCAGCGCGGGTGGCGTCGATCAGTGCCTGATACTCGGGATCGTCGGTCTTTTCTGCCAGAGCCGCTTCCACTTCCTTGCAGTTGTCAGCGGTCATGGTCAGCTGCTGCTGACGCTCGGGGTCGGCCACGTTGTAGGTACCCTCGCCCAGCTTGGTGTTGCCGCCGATGGAAGCAGCCTTTTCCAGCACCAGGACGCTTGCGCCGTTCTCGGCAGCAGCGGCAGCGGCGGCCATGCCGGCACCGCCTGCACCAACAACAGCAACATCCACATCATAGGTGGTGTCTTCGCCCTTGGTGGAAGCGACTTCGCCGTTGTAGTCATCGGGGTTAACGCCTGCAGCGGTCAGGGCTGCACGCACAGCCTCCAGCAGACCGTTGCTGGTCAGGGTGGCAGTTGCAACCGCGTCCACAGCCACGGAGTTGTTCTCCACCATCTTGGGGATCATCTGGTCGAAGGCAATATCGCCCACGCCCTCGGTCTCCTGCTGTTCCTTGACTTCGATGTTGGTGATTACAGCGTTGTCGTCCAGCGTGACGGCAACCACGATATCGCCGTTGCGGCCCTTGCCGGTACCCTCGTAGGTGCCTGCCACAGAGCCGGAAGCGGCGGTGCTGCTGCTGGATGCGCCGCAGCCAGCCAGCAGCGTCAGGATCATCGCAACGCACAGCAGCGCTGCAACAAACTTCTTGCGCATGGTTCTCTTCTCCTTGTTTTTGTATGTATAGATTCCTTCTGTCCTCAAGTAGGACACTGTTAATATATTAACGTGAAAAATATGCGAAAAACAAGAAGAATGCTGCAATGCATCAATAGTTTTTTGCTATGGATTATGGTATAATTATGAAAAACTCACCCGGAAGGAGCGCTCTCCCCCATGACCCTCAATCAGCTACGGTATTTCCGCGTTCTTGCCAAGACCGAACACTACACCAAGGCGGCGGATGCGTTGGGCATCTCCCAGCCCTCCCTGAGCCGGGCCATTGCCCTGCTGGAAGAGGAACTAGGAGTGCTGCTGTTCACCCGCCGGGGCCGCAATGTGGTGCTTACCGACGCAGGCAGGGCGTTTTTGCGGTACGTAGAGGCAGGATTGGACACTCTGGAAGCTGGCGGCGCCGCTATGCGGGACTTCCGCACCGGAGCCGAGCGGGTGTCCATCGGCAGCATCACCCCGGTGGTGAACACCTATCTGCCCAAGATGCTGGCGGATTTCCGCACCGATGAGCACAGCAAAGCCTGCTTTGATATCCGGGTGGATCAGACCGAGCGGCTCTTGGTCGGATTGAAAGCCGGGCTCTATGATATGGTTTTTTGCAGCTATCAGCCTGGGGAAAACAGCCTGCGGTTCACTCCGGTGGTGGAACTGCCCTTCGTGGTGGCCATGCTCAAAGACGACCCGCTGGCAAAGTGCGAATCCATCACGCCCGACCAGCTGGCTGACCGGCCCATGGTGTTTACCGATTCGCCGGCTTACTCCGACCTGCTGCGCCGGATGCTGGGCGAGTACGGCGTTGAGCCAGAGATCCGGGGCCGCTCCAACGAGGACTCGGTGCTGCTAAGCATGGTACAGGCGGGGCTGGGGGTGTTCATCAGCACTGACCACCCCCAGATGTACAGCCCGGATACCGTGCTGGTGCCTCTGCGGCAGGATCGCTACCGCCGCTATGTGTATATGGTTACCCGGCCGGAGCTTGCTGCCAGCACCTCAGCGGCGCAACTGATCCGGTACAATCAGCAACGCGCTGTACCGGAACGGGGGCATCAGCCCCGCGCCGATGGTGGAAAAAATATATGATCTGCCGCCTGTGACCATGCGGATACTCTTGTCTCCACAGGAACAAGGAGCTATTCCCTTGATGTTTCTGAAAAAAGATTGCAAATTCATACAGGTTAAGGAGCAGCTCGAAGAAACCAAGCGTGAGCTTGAAGTCCGCATTGCGGAAAAAGCTGGCCAAGCCCCCAGGACGGATACAAAAAGAAGAGGGTGGAAA
>CAVIXY010000007.1:0-35417 GCA_963646665.1 Bacteroides sp. CAG:545 | reverse complement strand
TGGTTTCCTTCGGCACCTCCTTCAACGACAGCCGCGTGAAGGACATCAAGGGCATTGAGGATGCTCTGCAGGCTGCTTACCCGGATTGGTCCGTGCGCCGTGCCTTTACCGCACAGATTATCATCAACCATGTGCAGGCCCGCGATGGCGAGAAGATCGACAACATGCAGCAGGCCATGGACCGTGCTGTGGCCAACGGCGTGAAGAACCTGGTCGTCCAGCCCACTCACCTGATGCACGGTGCCGAGTACGATGAGATGATGGAAATGATCGAAGAGTACCGCGACAAGTTCGAGTCCGTTGCAGTGGCGGAACCCCTGCTGGGCGAGGTTGGCGCCGATGCTACCGTGATCAACGAGGATAAGGAAGCCGTTGCCAAGGCCGTGACCGCTGCTGCCGTGAAGGACGCCGGTTTCGACAGCCTGGACGCTGCTGCCGCTGAGAAGGTTGCCTTCGTCTTTATGGGCCACGGCACCTCTCACACCGCAAAGGTGAGCTACAGCCAGATGCAGACCACCATGCAGACCCTGGGCTATGACAATGTGTTCATTGGCACTGTGGAAGGCGAGCCGGAAGAGACCGCCTGCGAGAACGTGATCGAGGCCGTGAAGGCTGCCGGTTACACCAAGGTCATCCTGCGTCCCCTGATGGTGGTTGCAGGCGACCACGCCAACAACGACATGGCCGGTGAGGATGCCGATTCCTGGCTGAGCCAGTTCGAGGCAGCCGGTGCATTTGACAGCGTGGAATGCCAGATCGCCGGCCTGGGCGAGATCAGCGACATTCAGCAGCTGTACATTGCCCACACCAAAGCCGCCATTGATTCCCTGAACGGCTAAAATTGGATACGAAGATTGCCCGAAGGGAGAGATCTTTTCGGGCAATTTTTATTTTTTGTGGTATACTGTGACTATCAAATAAAATTCGAGGTATTTTTATGCGTTGCAAACAGTTTCTTTCTCTGTCCGCAGCAGCTCTGCTGCTGGCTGTTTCTCTGACCGGCTGCGGTGCTTCTTCCTCTTCCGGCGCGGCAGGCTTGGCTGCTTCCAGCGAAGCCGCTGCCTCCTCCGCAGCAAGCTCTGCAGCAGCTTCTGAGAGCATGGCCGCTGCCCTGCCGGACGGTGTTTACACCGCCGAGTTTGACACCGACAGCAGCATGTTCCACGCCAACGAAGCCTGCAACGGCCAGGGCACCCTGACCGTGACGGACGGTAAGATGACCTTCCATGTCAGCCTGGCCTCCAAAAAGATCGTGAACCTGTACCCCGGCATGGCTGCCGATGCCGAGGACCACAAGACCGACTGGCTGATCCCCACCACCGACACCGTGACCTACTCCGATGGCACCAGCGACGAAGTATACGGCTACGACATCCCCGTGACGGCTCTGGACGAGGACTTCCAGCTGGCCATTCTGGGCACCAAGGGCAAGTGGTACGACCACACCGTGAGCGTGCGCAATGCTCAGCCCAAGGCGGAAGAAGCTGCCGAGACCCCGGCCGATGGCGAATACAGCGTGAGCGTGACCCTGGAGGGCGGCTCCGGCCGCGCCACCGTGGACAGCCCGGCAGCCCTGACCGTGGCCGATGGCAAGATGACCGCCACCATCGTGTGGAGCAGCTCCAACTACGACTACATGATCGTGGACGGCGAAAAGTACCTGCCCACCAACACCGAGGGCAACTCTACCTTTGAGATCCCGGTTGTCGCTCTGGGCACCCCGCTGTCCGTGACCGCCGACACTGTGGCCATGAGCCAGCCCCACGAGATCGAGTATACCCTGACCTTTACGCTGGACTGATATGAAGATCACACGCAGACAATTTCTCCATGCACTGCCCGCTGCCGCGCTGGCGCTGACCGCCTGCGGAAGCAAGGCGGACTCGGCTGCGGCGGTGCAGCTGGTATCCACAGGAAGCTGCCCGCTGGACTATGCGCAGCAGTTTACCGCCGAATGCTATGAGGGCGGCTACATCCTGCTGAGCGTCCCTGCCTCCGAGGAGCAGTTCCTGGTGGTGCCGGAGAGCGCCGCCGTGCCGGAAGATGTGCCGGAGGGCGTGACGGTGCTGCAGCAGCCGGTGCAGAACATCTACCTGGTGTCCACCTCGGTGATGGACCTGTTCATCCACCTGGATGCACTGGACAGCATTGCCATGTCCGGCACCCGGGCCGAGGGCTGGTACCTGGACGAAGCGAAGGACGCCATGCAGAACGGCGGCATTGCCTATGCGGGCAAGTACAGCGCCCCGGACTACGAGCAGATCCTGGCTGCCAATTGCGGCCTTGCCATTGAGAACACCATGATCCTGCACACCCCGGAGGTCAAGGAGCAGCTGGAACGGTTCGGCATTCCGGTGCTGGTGGAGCGCTCCAGCTACGAGAGCAGCCCTCTGGCCCGCATGGAGTGGATCAAGTTCTACGGCATCCTGCTGGGCAAGCGGGAACAGGCCGAGCAGGTATTTGCCCGGCAGGCCGAGCGCATTGCGCCGCTGCTGGACCAGCCTGCCACCGGCAAGACCTGCGCCTTCTTTTCCATTACAGGCAGCAACCTGGCCAATGTGCGCAAGGGCGGCGACTATGTATCCCAGATGATCGGCATGGCGGGCGGCAGCTATGTGTTTGCGGACCTGACCGACAGCGGCAGCAACCTTTCCACCATGAACCTGCCGCTGGAAGACTTTTATGCCGGAGCCAGGGACGCCGATGTGATCATTTACAACAGCACCATTGAGGGCGTTGTACACACCACCGAAGAGCTGGTGGCCAAGTGCGCTCTGCTGGCCGATTTCAAGGCCGTGCAGAACGGCCAGGTGTGGTGCACCACCCAGAGCTTTTTCCAGCAGAGCATGGCGCTGGCCGATTTTATCGAAGAGCTGCGCCGGGTGTTCACCGAGGACGATCCCCAGGGGCTGACCCTGCTGACCAAAGTACAGTAAAAACGGTTGTTTGAACCGCACTTCCGGAAAGGAACCTTTATGACCCGCAAAAAACGTTTTCTATGCTCCTATGCGCTGCTGACACTGGCACTGGCGGTTCTGTTTGCCGCAAACCTGTTCTGGGGCAGTGTGGCGCTTACCCCCCGGGCGGTGCTGGCAGCGCTGACGGGCCGCGGGCAGGACGCCCTTTCCGTGGGCATCATCACCCAGCTGCGCCTGCCCCGGGCCGTGATGGTGGTGCTGCTGGGGGCGGCGCTGTCTGCTGCAGGCTACCTGCTGCAGACCTTTTTTGCCAACCCCATTGCCGGGCCGTTCGTCATGGGCATTTCCAGCGGGGCCAAGCTGGCAGTGGCACTGGTGATGGTGGTGTTCCTGAACCGCGGCCTGCTTACCAGCTCGGTCACCCTGATCCTGGCTGCCTTTGCGGGGGCCATGGCCGCCATGGCCTTTGTGCTGGCGGCGGCCCGCCGGGTGCAGCGCATGAGCATCCTGGTCATCTGCGGCGTCATGATCGGTTACATCTGCTCCGCCATCACCGAGTTCGTGGTGGCCTTTGCACAGGACAGCAACATCGTCAACCTGCACAACTGGTCCCAGGGCAGCTTTTCCGGTATGACCTGGGGCAATGTGCGGGCCGCCGCATTGGTGGTGCTGCCGGCTCTGGCAGCGGCGTTCTGCCTGTCCAAGCCCATGGCGGCGTATCAGATGGGCGAAGCCTACGCCCAGAGCGTGGGCGTGAACGTCAAGCGGTTTTCCCGGCTGCTGGTGCTGCTTTCCAGCCTGCTGGCCGCCTGTGTCACCGCCTTTGCAGGCCCCATCTCTTTTGTGGGCATCGCGGTGCCGCACCTGGTCAAGCAGCTGCTGGGCAGCGCAAAGCCGCTGGTGGTGCTGCCCGGGTGCTGCCTGGGCGGGGCAGCCTTCTGCCTGCTGTGCGACCTGATCGCCCGCAGCCTGTTCGCTCCCACGGAACTTTCCATCAGCGCAGTGACGGCGGTGTTCGGCGCACCGGTGGTCATCGGGCTGCTCATCCGCCGGAATACGGAGGGCGCGGCATGAACGAATTTTTCTGTGAAGCACAAGGCCTTGCCATTGGTTACGGCAAGGCCCCCCTGGCCCGGGACATTACCCTGGGGGCAAAGCGCGGCCAGGTGCTGGCCCTCATCGGCCCCAACGGGGCGGGCAAATCCACCCTGCTCAAAACACTGGCGGGGCAGCTGGCCCCCATGGGCGGCACTGTGCTGCTGGACGGCCAGGACCTGACCGCCTACACCGGCAGCGCCCGGGCGCAGAAACTGGCCCTGATGCTGCCCCACACCCGCCGCACCGAGCTGACCACCTGCTTTGAGTTTGCATCTGCCGGGCGCACGCCTTACACCGGGCGGCTGGGCATCCTTTCGGATGCCGACCGCCGGGCTGTGCAGGATGCCCTGGCCCTGGTGGGGGCGGCCCACCTGGCAGACCGGGACTTCAACTGCATCAGCGATGGGCAGCGCCAGCGCATTCTGCTGGCCCGCGCCATCTGCCAGCAGCCGGAGATCATCCTGCTGGACGAGCCGACCTCCTTCCTGGACATCAAGGGCAAGATCGAGCTGCTGACCATTCTGCAGCAGCTGGCCCACCAGCAGGGGCTGGCCGTCATTGTCAGCCTGCACGAGCTGGACATGGCACAGAAGATCGCGGACGCGGTGGTGTGCGTGTCCCCACAGGGGGTGTCCGGGGTGCTGACCCCGCAGGCGGCCTTTGCGCCGGAGAACATTCAGGCCCTGTACGGCCTGACCGCTGCGCAGTACGAAGCCGTGTTCGGTCCGGCCAGGCCTGCAAAGCCCAGGTTTGAACATTACGTCCGCAGCGGGCAGAAACTGCTGCGTTGCGGCTACACTACCGGCACCTGTGCGGCACTGGGGGCGGCGGGCGCGGCGCGCCTGCTGCTGACCGGCACGGCCCCGGAAACGGTGGCTCTGCGCACCCCCAAGGGCATCGTGGTGGAGGTGGCCCCGCTGTTCTGCCGCACCACCGCCGCCGGGGCCGAGTGTGCCATTGAAAAGGACGGCGGCGATGACGTGGACGTGACCACCGGCCTGCCGGTGATCGCATCGGTGGAGCTGCTGCCGGGCTGCACGGACATCCGCATCCGGGGCGGCAGAGGTGTGGGCCGGGTGACAAAGCCCGGTCTGGACCAGCCTGTGGGCGAAGCCGCCATCAATCATGTGCCCCGGCAGATGATTGCCGAAGCACTGCGGCAGGAAGCCGAGAGCGCCTGCTACACCGGCGGCTTTGCGGTGACCGTTTCCATCCAGGGCGGCGAGGAAGTGGCCAAGCGTACCTTCAACCCCCACATCGGGGTGGAAGGGGGGCTGTCGGTGCTGGGCACCAGCGGCATTGTGGAACCCATGAGCCAGCAGGCCATTCTGGATACCATCCAGCTGGAAATGAACCAGGCCGTGCTGCGGGCCGGAAGCCCCCGGCGGCTCATTCTGGCCCCGGGCAACTACGGGCTGGACTACCTGCACGAGACGTACCCGGAGTTTGCCGCCATTCCGGTGGTCAAAACCTCCAATTTTATCGGAGATACGCTGGACATGGCAGCGGCTGCCGGGTTTGAGCAGGTGCTGCTGGTGGGCCACGTGGGCAAGCTGGTCAAGGTGGCCGGCGGCATCATGAACACCCATTCCCACACGGCGGACTGCCGCACCGAGCTGTTCTGCACCCACGCGGCCCTGTGCGGTGCGGGCAGGGAGATCTGCACGGCGCTTTACGGGGCCGCCACCACCGATGCCTGCCTGGAGATCCTGGACGCAGCGGGCCTGCGCGCCCCGGTGCTGGAAAGCCTGCTGCAGGCCATCCAGCTGCATCTGGACCGCCGCGCTGGGGGCAGCTTCCGGGTGGGGGCCGTGCTGTTTTCCAACCAGCACGGCCCGCTGGGCACCACACAAACGGCAAAGGAGCTGCTGAACGAATGGAAAAACACCTGACCGGCATGTTTTACGGCGTCAGTGTCGGCCCCGGGGACCCGGAGCTGCTGACGCTGCAGGCCGTGCATCTCATACAAAAATGCCCGGTGCTGGCTGCACCCCGGACTTCTTCCGGGCAGATGCTGGCACTGGACATTGCCCGCCGGGCGCTGGGCACGGAACTGGACAGCAAGACCATTGTTCCGCTGCAGTTTGCCATGAGCCGGGACGCCGATGTGCTGCGGGCTTCTCACGAGGCGGCAGCACAGGCGGTGCGGCCCTATCTGGATGCCGGGCAGGATGTGGCCATGCTGAACCTTGGCGATGTGTCCATCTACGCCACCTTTGGCTATCTGCAGGAGATCCTGCAGGCGCAGGGCTATGCCACCGTCATGGCAGCGGGGGTGCCCAGCTTCTGCGCGGCGGCGGCCCGGCTGAACCGACCCCTGACCGGCGGCATGGACCGGCCCCTGACCATTGCCCCCGGCAGCTGGGCAGACCGGGTGCTGGACACGCCCGGCACCAAGGTGCTGATGAAATCCGGCCGGCAGCTGCCTGCCCTGCTGGACGCATTGGACGCCTACGGCAGGCGGGCCGACAGCGCCCTGGTGTGCAATTGCGGGCTGCCGGATGAAGCGGTCTGGCCCGATCTTTCCACAGTCTGCCCGCCCGAAGTGGAAAACGCGGCGGGATATTTTGCCACCGTACTGGTAAAGGAGTAAGCGTTATGGTACATTTTGTTGGCGCAGGCCCCGGCGCACCGGACCTGATCACCCGGCGGGGCGCGGCCCTGCTGCAGGAAGCGGACTGCATCATCTATGCGGGCAGCCTGGTCAACCCGGCCCTGCTGGGGCTGGCAAAGCCGGGCTGTGCCATCTACAACAGCGCCGAGATGACCCTGGAACAGGTGCTGGACGTGATGCGCGCCATGGAAGCGGAGGGCAAAACCACCGTGCGCCTGCACACCGGCGACCCCTGCCTGTACGGGGCTATCCGGGAACAGATGGATGCGCTGGATGCGGACGGCATCGGTTACGATGACACCCCGGGCGTGTCCAGCTTCTGCGGGGCGGCGGCGGCTCTGAACGCTGAATATACCCTGCCCACCGTGAGCCAGACCGTGATCATCACCCGCATGGAAGGCCGCACTCCGGTGCCTGAGCGGGAACAACTGGCGGGCCTTGCCGCCCATGGGGCCACCATGGTCATTTTCCTGTCCATCGGGTTGGTGGACAAGGTGCAGGCGGCTCTGCTGCAGGGCGGGGCCTATACGCCGGACACCCCTGCCGCCGTGGTGTACAAAGCCACCTGGCCGGAACAAAAGGTGGTGCGCTGTACGGTGGGCACCCTGGCAGAACAGACCCGCGCCCACGGCATCACCAAAACGGCACTCATCGTGGTGGGCGGCTTCCTGGGAACCCGGTACGAGCGCAGCAAGCTGTACGACCCCGGTTTTACCACCGAGTTCCGCAAGGGAGCAGACCAATGACCCGCGCTTACCTGGCCTTTACGGAAAAAGGGCTGGCGCTGGCCCGCCGGCTGGCCACAGTGCTGCCCGGCAGCGTGGCCCGCTGCGGTTCCGGCGGGCCTTCGCTGGAAGCGTGGACGGCGCAGCAGTTTGCACAAAGCAAGGCGCTGATCTTTGTGGGGGCCGTGGGCATTGCGGTGCGGGCCATTGCGCCCCACTGCCGCAGCAAGGCCTCAGACCCCGCCGTGGTGGTGCTGGACGAATGCGGGCTCTTTGCAGTGCCGATCCTTTCGGGCCACCTGGGCGGGGCCAACGACCTGGCCCGGCAGCTGGCGGCGGTGTGCGGGGCCGTGCCGGTGATCACCACCGCGACAGACGCCAACGGCGTGTTTGCAGTGGACGAGTGGGCCAGGCGGCAGGGCTGCGCGGTGCTGGAGCCGGAGCGCATCAAACGGGTCAGCGGCAGGCTGCTGGCCGGGCAGACCGTGGGCTGCTGGGCAGAGTTCCCGGTGGCCGGGCAGGCTCCGGCGGGCCTTGCGGCGGCGGCATCCCAGCAGCAGGCGGACCTGGCACTGACCCTGACCCCGGCCGGGCAGGCCCTGCACCTGGTGCCCCGCATTGGGGTGCTGGGCATCGGCTGCCGCCGCGGCACCACGGCCCGGCAGCTGGAAGAAGCCTTTGCGGCCTTCTGCAGCCGGTACGGCCTTGCGCCGCAGTGCATCACGGCGGCGGCCAGCATCGACCTGAAGGCCGGGGAAGCCGGGCTGCTGGCTTTCTGCCGGGAGCACGGCTGGGCGGTGCAGTTCTTTTCGGCGGCACAGCTGCAGGCGGTGCCCGGGCAGTTTACCCCTTCGCCCTTTGTGCAGAGCGTGACTGGGGTGGACAACGTATGCGAGCGGGCTGCCGTGCTGGCTTCCGGCGGCAGCATCCGCATCCCCAAACAGGCGGGCGGCGGCGTGACCTTTGCGCTGGCGCTGCGCCCCTTTGCCCCGGACTGGAGGTGGCAGAATGTCTGACATGTACGAATTTGATCTGGACCAGCCGGAGCGCATCGTTTATGCGGTGGGCATCGGCCCCGGAGAAACCGATTATCTGACCCAGCAAGCAGCCAACATTCTGGAAAATGTGGATGCGATCTGCGGATACAAGGTTTATCTGGACCTCATTGAACCGTATTTCCCCTGCGAGGAATATTATTCCACCGGCATGACCAAAGAGATCGACCGCTGCCGCTGGGCGCTGGAAAAGGCCCGTACCGGCAAACGGGTGGCACTGATCTGCAGCGGCGATGCCGGGGTTTACGGCATGGCAAGCCCGCTGCTGGAACTGGCGGCGGACTACCCGGACGTGGCCGTGGAAGTGGTGCCCGGCCTGACGGCGGCCCTGAGCGGCGGTGCCGTACTGGGTGCCCCGCTGGCCCACGATTTCTGCGTTATTTCGCTGTCGGACCGGCTCACCCCGTGGGAGGTCATTGAGCGGCGGCTGGCGGCAGCGGCCATGGGCGATTTCTGCCTGGCGCTGTACAACCCCTCGTCCAAGGGGCGGCCGGACTATCTGGCCTGGGCCGTGCGCATTCTGCGGGCAAACGGCAAAGCGGCAGACACGGTCTGCGGCCTGGTGCGTAACATCGGGCGGGAAGGCCAGAGTGCTCGGGTGCTGACCCTGGCCCAGCTGGAAGAGACCCCGGTGGATATGTTTACCACCGTGTTCATCGGCAACGGGCAGACCCGGCAGCAGAACGGCCGCATGGTCACACCCCGGGGGTACCGCGCATGAAGGCTGTGGTATTCAGCGGCACCACCGAGGGCCGCATTTTTTCCAAACAGCTGGCGGCTCTGGGAGCTGCGGTGCTGGTCAGCGTGGCCACCCCGCTGGGAGCCGAAGAGCAGGGGAGCCTTGCAGGCATCACGGTGCACTGCGGACGGCTGACCCCGGAGGAGATGGCAGCCCTGCTGCAGGGGGCGGACCTCTGCGTGGACGCCACCCATCCTTATGCGGTGGATGCCACCAAAAACATCCGTGCAGCCTGCAGCGCAGCGGGCATGGAATATCACCGCCTGCTCCGGGCCGAAAGCCCGCTGCCGGCGGGGAGCATGGTGTTCCAGTCGGCGGCGCACGCAGCGGCGTTTCTGGCCGGGGTGCAGGGCAATGTGCTGCTGGCCACCGGTGCCAAGGAGCTTTCTGCCTTTGCTGGGGTGGAGCCGGAGCGGCTGTACCCCCGGGTGCTGCCCACGCGGGAGGGCATTGCGGCCTGCGAAGCGGCCGGGATCCCTCACAAACAGATCATTGCCATGCAGGGGCCGTTTTCCTACGCGCTGAACAAAGCCCTGCTGGAACAGTTTTCCATCCGCTTTCTGGTCACCAAGGACGGCGGGGCCGCCGGAGGCTTTGCTGAAAAAGCCCGGGCCGCTGCCGACACCGGCGCGCAGCTCATTGTGCTGCGCCGCCCGGTGGAACACGGCGAGACCGCAGAACAGATCCTGGCCCGCTGCAGGGAGGTGCTTGACGCATGATCACACTCATTGGCATGGGGTCCGGCACCCCCGGCAGCCTGACGGCGCAGGGGCTGGCTGCCCTGCAGCGGGCAGACCGCATCTTGGGGGCAAAGCGCCTGCTGCAGAACCTGCCGGAGGGCTGCACCGAAAACCGGCAGGCCATGTACAAGCCGGAAGAAATTCTGGCCTGCCTGGCGGACCATCCGGACGAGGAAATTGCCCTGGTGTACAGCGGCGACACCGGGTTTTATTCCGGGGCGTCCGGGCTGCTGCCTATGCTGCGGGCTTTTGGCATCAACTGTCGGGTGCTGCCCGGCCTTTCCAGCGTGCAGCTGCTGGCAGCGGCCATTGGCCGCCCCTGGCAGGACTGGCAGCTGGTGTCGGCCCACGGCTGCATCTGCGACCCGGTGGCCGAGTGCCTGAACGCCGGGGGCAGGCCGGTGTTTTTCCTCACCGGCGGGGCCGAGACTCCGGCCACCCTCTGCGCCCGGCTGACGGAAGCCGGGCTGGGGCAGGCCCACACCCTTGTGGGCACGGCCCTTGGCACCCCGGACGAGCAGATCGTGTTCGGCACGGCGCAGCAGACGGCCCAAAAGCAGTTTGCCGCGCTGAGCGTGCTGCTGGTGGAGCAGGTGCCGCAGCCGCCCCGGCGCTGCGCCGGGCTGCCGGATGAAGCATTTATCCGGGGCGAGGTGCCCATGACCAAGCAGGAAGTGCGGGCCGCCGCGCTGGCCAGGCTGGCGGTGACGCCCACCGACATCCTGTGGGACGTGGGGGCCGGTACCGGCAGTGTAAGCGTGGAACTGGCGCTGGCCGCCCCGCGCGGGCGGGTGTACGCTGTGGAGTGCGCGCCCGAGGCCTGCGAGCTGATCCGCCGGAACCGGGAAAAATTTGCGGCATGGAACCTGACGCTGGTGGAGGGCAAAGCCCCTGCCGCGCTGGAAACCCTGCCCGCCCCGGATGCCGTGTTCATCGGCGGTACCAAGGGCGGTATGGAGGCGGTGGTGGATGCGGTGCTTGCCAAAAATGCCAACGCCCGCATCTGCATCTCGGCCATTGCACTGGAGACCCTGAGCGCCGCCGTTGCAGCCCTGACCGCCCACGGCCTTTCTGCCGAGGTGACCCAGCTGGCCGTGAGCCGCACAAAGCCGGCGGGCAGGCTGCACCTGCTCATGGCCAACAACCCTATCTTTCTCATTACAGGAGAACGCCGATGATCCAGTTCCTGATCGCAGCACCCTGCTCCGGCAGCGGCAAAACCACCCTGACCTGCGCGCTGCTGGCCGCGCTGAAGCGGCGGGGCAAGGACCCCTGCGCCTTCAAAAGCGGGCCGGATTACATCGACCCCATGTTCCACCGGGCCGTGCTGGGGGTGGAAAGCCACAACCTGGACCTGTTTTTCTCGGCCCCGGATACGGTGCGCACACTTTATGCACAGAGTGCCGCCGGGCACGGCGCTGCCGTGTGCGAAGGGGCCATGGGCTTTTACGATGGCCTGGGCGGGGTAAGTGACACCGCCAGCGCCTGGCACCTTGCCGACACCCTGGGCCTGCCGGTGCTGCTGGTGGTACAGCCCAAAGGGGCCAGCCTGACTTTGGCAGCCCAGATCAACGGGCTGAACGCCTTCCGCACGCCCAGCCATCTGGCGGGCATTCTGCTCAACAACTGCAGCCCGCGGCTGTGCCGGATGCTGGCCCCGATGCTGGAGCGGGAAACCGGCCTGCCGGTGCTGGGGCACCTGCCTCCGCTGCCCCAGGCTGCGGTGGAGAGCCGTCACCTAGGCCTGAAAACTGCCGGGGAGATCGCGGACCTGCAGGCAAAAATTGACCAATTGGCGGATGCCCTGGTGCTGGATTGGGACAAGCTGGAAGCATTGACCGATAAGCCTTCCCCCTTGGGGAAAAACTCCCCCGCGCCGGGGGAGGTGGCACGAAGTGTCAGAAGGGGAGCAGGTGGCGCATTAGCGCCGGATGAGGGGAAACAGTGTTCAGATTCCGCTTTGTCAAAACGGCTTCAACAGACAACTGCCCCTTATCAGCCACCTGCGGTGACAGCGCCCCGCATCGCCGTGGCCCGGGACGAAGCATTCTGCTTTACCTATGCCGAAACACTGGAAGCCCTGGAAGCCGCCGGGGCAGAGCTTTGCTTTTTCAGCCCGGTGCACGATGCCGCCCTGCCGGAAGGCATTGGCGGGCTGTATCTGCCGGGCGGCTACCCGGAACTGCACGCCAGACAGCTGAGTGAAAACACGGCTATGCGCGCCGCCATCCGGCAGGCTGTGGAACGCGGCCTGCCCACGGCAGCCGAGTGCGGCGGCTTTTTGTACCTGGGGCAGACGCTGGAAGATGCCGATGGCAACGTCTGGCCCATGGCCGGGGTGCTGCCGGGGCAGGGCTTCCGGGTGGGGCGGCTGGTGCGCTTTGGCTATGCCGCTCTTACCGCCTGCGCCGACAGTATGCTGTTCCGCGCCGGGGAGCAGCTGCCGGTTCACGAGTTCCACCACTGGGACTCCACCGACAACGGCACGGCCTTTTCCGCCGCCAAAGCCAACGGCACCCAGTGGAGCTGCGGCTTTGCCAACGAACATTTTTATGCGGGCTTTCCGCATCTTTACTGGGCAGGCACGCCGCTGCCCCGGCGCTTTGTAAAAGCCGCCGCAGACTATTTACAGCAGGAGAAAAACACGCTATGACCGAAGCAGAACTGAACCGCCTGCTTGCGCAGGTGACCCCGCCGGATGAAACCGCCCGGGCGGCGGCCCACGCCCATTGGGCAGCCCTTGCCAAGCCTCTGGGAGGCCTGGGAAGGCTGGAAACCATGCTGGAAGATGCCGCTGCCCTTACCGGCACAGCACAGCTCTGTGTTGACCGCCGGGCCGTGCTGGTGCTCTGCGCCGACAACGGCGTGGTGGCCCAGGGGGTGAGCCAGACCGACCAAAGCGTGACCCGCGCCGTGGCGCAGAATCTGGCCGCCCGGCGCACCAGCGTGTGCCAGATGGCCCGCACCGTCCGCTGCGAGGTGGTGCCTGTGGATATGGGCATGGCAGGGGAACCGGTGCCGGGTGTGGCAGACTGCCGCATTGCCGCCGGGACGGCAGACTTTACCCAAGGCCCGGCCATGACCCGTGCCCAGGCGGTGGAAGCCATTACGGCGGGCATCCGGCTGGTGCAGGAGCAGAAAGCCGCTGGGGTGCAGCTGCTGGCCACCGGCGAGATGGGCATTGGCAACACCACCACGTCCAGCGCGGTGGCGGCAGTGCTGCTGGACCAGCCGGTGGAGACCATGACCGGCCGGGGAGCCGGTCTTTCGGACGAAGGGCTGGCCCGCAAGGTGGATGCCATCTGCCGGGGCATCCTGCGCAACGAGCCGGACCCCACCGATCCGCTGGATGTGCTGGCCAAGCTGGGCGGTTTTGACATTGCCGGTCTGTGCGGCGTTTTTCTGGGCGGTGCGCTGGAAGGGGTGCCCGTGCTGATGGACGGCTTCATCAGCGGGGTGGCGGCCCTGTGTGCCGTGCGGCTGTGCCCGGCGGCCGCCAAGGCTGTGTTTGCCAGCCACTGCTCTTCGGAACCGGCGGCCCGCCTGGTGCTGGACGCCCTGGGCAAGGCCCCGCTCCTCACGGCAGACCTGCACCTGGGCGAGGGCACCGGCGCTGTGGCCAGCATTCCGCTGTGGGACATGGCGCTGGCGGTGTACAACCACTGCTATTCCTTTGCGGAGGGCGGCATCACGCCGTATACCCCCCAATGCTGACGCTGGTGATCGGCGGGGCCGCCAGCGGAAAAAGCGAATACGCCGAGAGCCTTGTGCTGAAAATGGCCCTGCCGCGTTATTATCTGGCCACCATGCAGGTGTGGGACGCCGAGTGTGCCGCCCGGGTGGAAAAACACCGCCGGATGCGGGCCGCCAAGCAGTTTGAAACGGTGGAATGCCCCCTGCATCTGGATGCCATGCGCCTGCCTGCCCGGGGCACCGCCTTGCTGGAAGATCTGGGCAACCTGACCGCCAACGAGCTGTACGACCCCGCCGGGGCCGGGGACAAGGCGGCGGAAGTCATCCTTACCGGGCTGGACGCCGTGTATGCTCAGTGCGAGAATTTGATCGTGGTGTCCAACGAGGTGTTCAGCGGCGGGGCAGACTATGCCGGTGACACGGGGCGGTATCTGCTGGCGCTGGCCCGGGTGAACAACGCCCTGGCCGCCCGGGCGGATGCTGTGGTACGGGTGGTGTGCGGCATCCCCGTGTGGTATAAAGGAGTGGAAAAATGATCGTTTTGCAGACCATTGCGGTGGCCTTTGCCATGTTTTCGGCAGTGCCGGTGCCGCAGTTTGACTGGAACGAAAAGAACATGCGGTACGCCCTGTGTGCCTTCCCGCTCATCGGGGTGGTCATCGGGGCGCTGTGGTGTGCGTGCGGGGCACTGCCGCTGCCGGCGCTGGTCCGGGCGGGCGGCTTCTGCCTGGTGCCGGTGTGGGGCACCGGCGGCATCCATCTGGACGGCTACGCCGACACCTGCGACGCCCTTTCCAGCTACGGCGACCGGGAAAAGAAACTGGAAATTCTCAAAGACCCCCACTGCGGGGCCTTTGCGGTGATCCGGCTGTGCAGTTATTTTCTGGCTTATTTTGCGCTGGCGGCCTGTGTGCAGTTCACCCCCCGGGTGGGGCTGTGCTGGGCGCTGGCGCTGGTGCTGGAGCGGGCGCTGTCCGGCTATGCGGTGGCGGCGTTCCCCATGGCAAAGAACACCGGCCTTGCCCACACCTTTGCCTCAGCAGCGGACAAGACCACCGTGCGCCGGGTGCTGGCCGTGCTGGCCGCTGTGCTGTGCGCCGCCCTGCTGGCACTGGGTGGCTGGGCGCTGGTGCTGGCCGCGCTGGCGGTGTTGTGGCGCTACCATGCCGTGAGCTGCAAACAGTTCGGCGGCATTACCGGCGACCTGGCCGGGTGGTTTTTGCAGAAAGCGGAGATCTGGATGCTGGCGGCCCTGTGCGCCTGCCAGTGGGGAGGGCTGCTATGATCTTTATCACCGGGCCGCTGTACAGCGGCAAGCGCACCTTTGCGCAAACGCTCCCCGGGCGGTGCATTGCCGACGTGCAGGAGCTGGCCGCCGGGGCCAACAATTTGGAGACCCTTGCGGACGAACTGTCCGCTTACGATATCGTACTTGCCACCGAGGTGGGCGGCGGCGTGGTGCCCATGGACCCGCAGCAGCGTGCCGCCCGGGAGGCGGCGGGCCGTCTGGCCTGCCTGCTGGCGGCCCGGGCGGAGTGCGTGGTGCAGATGTTCTGCGGCATCCCCACCGTATTGAAAGGAGAACTGCCCCCATGCTGATCTATCTTTTGCGTCACGGTCTGACCGAATACAACGCCCAGAAGCGCTATCAGGGCCAGCGGGATATCCCGCTTTCCCCCGAGGGCATCGCCCAGCTGCGCCGGGCTGACTTTGCCCCCGATGTGGTCTACGTTTCCACCCTGCAGCGCACCAGCCAGACCGCGCGCATCCTGTTCCCGGAAGCAAAACTGGTGCCGGTGGACGGCCTCAAGGAGATGTGCTTTGGCAGCTTTGAGGGCCGCAATTTCATCGAGATGGAAAAAGACCCCGAATACCAGGCCTGGGTGGACGCCAACTGCGAGAGCTCCTGCCCGGACGGCGAGCGCAAGGCCGATTTCTCTGCCCGCATCTGCCGCACCTTTGCGGCGCTGGTGGACAAAGCCCTGGCTGACGGCGAGGAGCGGCTGGTGATCCTGGCCCACGGCGGCACCCAGATGGCCGCCATGGAGCGGTACGCCATTCCCCACAAGGACTATTACGACTGGTGCGCCCCCAACGCGGGCGGCTTTGTGCTGGACGCCAAGGACTGGGCCGAACAGCAGGTGCTGTATCTCGTAAAGACCGTGCAGTACACAAAGGGGGCCCAGGCATGACCGGGCTGGCAGTGCTGGGCGGCTTTGTGCTGGACAGCCTTTTTGGCGACCCGGCGTGGCTGCCCCACCCGGTGGTGTTCATGGGCAGGTGCATCTCCCGGCTGGAAAAATTCCTGCGTGCCCGCCTGCCCAAAACTCCGCAGGGCGAGCTGCTGGGCGGCGGCATTGTAGCGTTCTGCCTGCCGGTGGGCACCTTTGCGGTCACAAGCCTTGTGTGCTTTCTGGCGGCAAAGCTCAGCCCGTGGCTGGGGCTGGCCGTGCAGATGTTCTGGTGCGGGCAGGCGCTGGCCGCCAAGGGTCTTGTGCAGGAAAGCATGAACGTGCACAAGGAGCTGGTGGCCGGGGATCTGCCCGCCGCCCGTAAGGCTGTGAGCCGCATTGTGGGCCGCGACACCCAGAACCTGACCGCCGAGGGCGTGACCAAAGCCGCCGTGGAAACGGTGGCCGAAAATGCCAGCGATGGCGTCATTGCGCCGCTGCTGTATATGCTCATCGGCGGGGCACCGCTGGCGCTGACCTACAAGGCCGTCAACACCATGGACAGTATGCTGGGCTACAAAAACGAGAAGTACCTGTACTTCGGCCGCATTCCGGCTAAGCTGGACGACGCGGCCAACTACATCCCCAGCCGGCTGGCGGGGCTTTTGTGGTGCGCCGCCGCGGCCCTGACCGGCAACGATGCCAAAAACGCCTGGCGCATCTGGCGGCGGGACCGGCGCAACCACACCAGCCCCAACAGCGCCCAGACCGAAAGCGCCTGCGCCGGGGCACTGAACGTGCAGCTGGCGGGGCCTGCCTATTATTTCGGCGAGTATTACGCCAAACCCACCATCGGGGATGCCGTGCGCCCCATTGAGCCGGAGGACATCCGCCGTGCCAACAAGATGATGTACGCCGAGAGTGTGCTGGCGCTGGTGCTGGGGCTGTTGATGAGAGGTATTTTATAAAAACAGCATTCCGGTAATCATTCGCGGGTTCGCCCTCTCCGTCACGGCTTACGCCGTGCCACATTCCCCACTCTGTCGCTTACGCGACATCTCTCCCCGACCGGGGAGAGTCTTTCCTCAAAGTGAGAGGCCTTGGCAGTCCACACAAAGTTTATGGTTTCGCCAGAGGCTCTCCCTTTGGGAGAGCTGTCGAACGAACGTGAGACTGAGAGGGCGAGGACGCTATAAAGGAGACAACTATGCAGCAATTGACACACGGCGGCGACTGGGCCGGGTACCGGGCCGAGTTTGGCCGCGATGCACTGGACTTTTCGGCCAATGTCAGCCCGCTGGGCCTGCCGCAGGGGGTGGCGGATGCCATTGCCGCTGCTCTGCCCAATGCCGACCGCTACCCCGACCCCTTGTGCAGGGAACTGCGGGCAAAGCTGGCAGTGCACGAAGGCACAGCGATGGAGCACATTCTCTGCGGCAACGGTGCGGCAGACCTGATCTATCGGCTGGTGTGGGCGGCAAAGCCCCGCCGTGCGCTGGTCACGGCCCCCACCTTTGCCGAGTATGCCGCCGCCCTGGAAAGTGCAGGCTGCACGGTGCAGCGGCATTTCCTGAAGCCGGAAAACGGCTTTGCTGTGACGGATACCATTTTGGCGGACATCACGCCGGAGGTGGACATGGTGTTCCTCTGCCAGCCCAACAACCCCACCGGCCAGCTGACGCCCCTGCCGCTGGTGGAGCGCATCCTGCGCCGGTGCGAAGCGTGCGGGGCGCTGCTGGTGGTGGACGAGTGCTTTCTGGATTTTCTGCCGGAGTGCGAAAGCCTGACGGCCAAATGCTTTCTGAACAGCAAAAATCTGCTCATCCTCAAGGCCTTTACCAAGCTGTACGGCATGGCCGGGGTGCGGCTGGGCTATTGCCTGTGTGCGGATGAGGATTTGCTTGCCAACATGCAGGCTGCCGGGCAGCCCTGGGCGGTATCCAGCCTGGCACAGACAGCGGGCCTGGCTGCTTTGGATGAAACAGCCTATGTGGCCCGGGTGCGGGCGCTCATTGCACAGCAGCGGCCCCGGCTCACCGAGGGCCTGCGGGCACTGGGCCTGCAGGTGCTGGATGGCCGGGCCAACTACCTGCTGTTTCAGGGGCCGGAAACTTTGGGCGAAGCCCTGCGGCCCCGGGGCGTGGTGCTGCGCAGCTGCGCCAACTACCCTGGCCTGGACGGCAGCTGGTACCGCACCGCTGTGCGCACCGGGCCGGAAAACGAGGAACTGCTGAGAATTCTTGCGGAGGTGCTGGCATGAGCAAAGCAAAATGCATCATGGTGCAGGGGACGATGAGCGGGGCCGGCAAAAGCCTGCTGTGCGCGGCACTGTGCCGCATTTTTGCGCAGGACGGCTACCGGGTGGCCCCCTTTAAAAGCCAGAACATGGCCCTGAACAGCTTTGTGACCAAAGACGGGCTGGAAATGGGCCGGGCACAGGTGGTGCAGGCACAGGCCGCCGGCATGGAGCCGGACGTGCGCATGAACCCCATCTTACTCAAGCCCAGCAGCGACATCGGCAGCCAGGTGATCGTGAACGGCGAGGTGCGGGGCCAGATGCCCGCCGCTGCCTACTTCAAAATGAAAAAGAGCCTGATCCCGGACATTCTGGCCGCCTACAACAGCCTGGCCGAGGATGTGGACATCATCGTGATCGAAGGCGCCGGAAGTCCGGCGGAGATCAACCTGAAGTCGGATGATATCGTCAACATGGGGCTGGCCAAACTGGTGGATGCTCCCGTGCTGCTGGCCGGCGACATTGACCGGGGCGGCGTGTTTGCCCAGCTGTACGGCACGGTGGCGCTGCTGGAACCGGAGGAGCGTGCCCGCATCAAGGGGCTGGTCATCAACAAGTTCCGGGGCGATGTGGAGATCCTGCGCCCCGGCCTTGCCATGCTGGAAGAAAAAACGCAGCTGCCGGTGCTGGGCGTGGTACCCTACCTGCACGTGGACATTGAGGATGAGGACTCGCTTTCCGAGCGGCTGCAGGCCGACAAAACCGTCAAGCCGCTGGACATTGCCATTGTCCGCCTGCCGCATATCTCCAATTTTACGGATTTCATGCCGCTGGAGCAGCATCCGCTGCTGGGTGTGCGGTACGTGCAGAATGCCCATCAGCTGGGCCTGCCGGATCTGCTCATTCTGCCTGGCACCAAAAATACTATAGACGACTTACTCTGGCTGCGGCAGTCCGGGCTGGAAGCCGCCATCCAGAAACTGGCCGCCCAGGGAGTGCTGGTGCTGGGTGTGTGCGGCGGCTATCAGATGCTGGGCCGGACCCTGGCCGACCCCGATGGCACCGAGAGCGGCACTTCCCAGACCCTGCGGGGCCTGGGGCTTCTGCCCACGGATACCGTGTTTACCTGCCAGAAGCACCGCACCCAGATGTCTGCCAACGTTACGGCGGCCCCCTTTGCCGGGGCAGAGCTGACCGGTTACGAGATCCATACCGGGCGCACCGAAGTGCAGGGCGCGCCCTTCTGCACCCAGGCGGACGGCACCCCGGAGGGCTGCGTGCAGGACAATGTGTTCGGCACCTATCTGCATGGGCTGTTTGACACCGGCGCACTTACCGAGGCCCTGACCGAAATGCTCTGCCGCCGCAAGGGGATCACGCCCACCGAGACGGCGCTGCTTTCCATGGAACAGTACCGCCGCCAGCAGTTCGACCTGCTGGCCGATGGCGTGCGCGGTGCGCTGGATATGGACGCCGTGTATGCCGCTATGGGCATGGATCACACAGGAGGAAAATGCGTATGACCCCGCAGCATCATCTGCCCGCCGACATTGAGCGGACGAGCCTTTCCATCATCACCGCCGAGCTGGAAGCCATGGGTCTGACCCCGCCGCCGGAGACGGCTGCCGTGGTCAAACGGGTCATCCACACCACAGCGGATTTTGACTACGCAAAGAACCTGCAGTTCACCCCCGGTGCGGTGGCGGCGGGCATTGCCGCCCTGCGGGCCGGAACGCCCATTGTCACCGACACCAACATGGCGCTGGCCGGCATCACAAAGCCCGGCCTTGCCCGGCTGGGCAGCACGGCTCTGTGTTATATGGCCGACCTCGCCGTGGCGGCAGTCGCCAGGGAGACCGGCACCACCCGTGCGGTGGCTTCCATGCACCGGGCCGCTGCAGAACACCCGGGGGCCATTCTGGCGGTGGGCAATGCGCCCACGGCCCTGCTGACCATTGCGGAGGAGATCGAAGCCGGGCTGCGCCCTGCGCTGGTCATCGCCGTGCCGGTGGGGTTTGTGAATGTGGTGGAAAGCAAGGAGATCCTGTTTGCCGCCTGCGAAGCCCACGGTGTGCCCGCCATTGCAGCCATGGGCCGCAAGGGCGGCAGCAACGTGGCCGCCGCCATCTGCAATGCCCTGGTCTATTCCGCCGCCGAAATGCTGGACCCCACCGCCCGCGGCTGGAAGTAATAAAAGAACAAAAGAAAACGCTCAGCGGATCAAAATTCGCTGAGCGTTTTTTGATAATTTATGGTGCGGGCGGGACGCAAAGCGCCGGGCCGATGCTGTTCGAATCCACCCGCGTTGTGAGTTTTATGCTTATGCAAAAGAAAAGCTCCAGTGTATCTCTACACTAGAGCTTTTTTCATGGGCGCGGGTGGATTCGAACCACCGAAGCTGAAAGCAGCAGATTTACAGTCTGTCCCCATTGGCCACTCGGGAACACGCCCATATTCTTTTGTGTGTCCTGTGCCGGACGACTTGCTTATTTTAGCATGAAACACTGGATTTGTCAACTGCTTTTTTCGGCTTTTTTTGCTGAGCCGGAACCGCTTCTGCCGGGGGAAGGCGCTGCAGGGCAGAAAGCGTGCGGGTCTTGCAGCGGGCAGCGGGGAGAAAACAGGCCCGGAAGCGCGGAAAAACACGGCTCTATGCAGCGGCAGGAGAGAACCCCGGCAGCAATTCGGGGAGCGGGGCAGCCCCTGTATTTGGAAGGTTTGCTGCAAAGTTTTGGAGAATTCTGTGGAAAATGATGGAGATACAAAAACTTTCGGGCAGCAGATTGCAAAACAGCAGGCGGCATGGTATGATTCCCATGCAACTACAGAACCCCGAAACGAAAGGAAAGGCTGTTCCGTCATGACAATGCAAGAATGCTATGCCCGGATGGGGGCAAATTTTGATGAGGTGCTCAAGCGGCTGTGCAGCGAAGAGATGATCCGCAAGTTTGACCTGCTTTTTCTGCAGGATGACAGTTTCCGCAACCTGGAAACCATGCTGGCACAGGGAAATGTGAAGGAAGCATTCCGTGCGGCCCACACGCTCAAGGGCATCTGCCAGAACCTGGGCTTTACCAACCTGTATGCACCGGTCTATGCACTGACCGAGACCCTGCGGGCCGGTACGCTGGACGGCACTGCAGAGCAGTTTGCCCGGGTGGCGGAGCAGTACCGGATCACCACGGCGGCCATCCGGGCACTGGACTGAGCCGATCTCTTTTTACAAACCAAAACAGGTGCGGCATCCACCCTTTGCCGGGGCGGGCCGCACCTGTTTTTTCAGCGCAGTTTTTTGCGCGTCTCGTAGTCCTTCAGGGCGCTCAGGGCCTCCGGAGCAAGGGGCACCAGCGCCAGCATATTGAAAATGGTCATCAGGCCGATGCCCACATCGCCCAGATCCCACACCACCGTGTAGGCCTGCATACCGCCGATCAGCAGCATGGCCAGCGCGATCAGCTTGTACAGGGTCTGGCTCCACCAGTTGTCACCGCACAGATAGGCCACGTTGCCGCGGGCATAGTACAGCACGCCCAGAAAGGTGGAGAAGCTGAACAGCGCCAGAATCACCGCAATGAACACGGTGCCAAAAGCCCCCAGGTGGTACTGCATGGCGGCCTGCAGCAGGTCCATACCGGCCAGCCCGACGGTGAGATCCTGCGGCACCAGCAGCATCAGAAAAGCGGTGCAGCTGCAAAGGATCACGGTGTCGATCAGCACGCCCAGCGCCTGCACAAAGCCCATTTTGACCGGGTCATCGCATTCGGCGGCGGCCGCTGCACAAGGGGCTGAACCGCTGCCGGCTTCGTTGGAGAACAGCCCGCGCTTGACGCCGTTCATCAGCACGGCACCAAAACCGCCTGCTGCTGCCTGCCGCAGGCCGAAGGCCTCGGCAAAAATGCGGCCCAGCACAGCGGGCAGCTGCCGGAAATTGACCACCACAATGCCCACCGTGAGCACAAAATAGCACACGGCCATAACGGGCACCATCACGTCCAGGCTTTTCACGGTGGCGTTCTTGCGCAGCACGATAAGGGCAGCCAGCGCGGTGAGCACCAGGGTGGTGGCCAGCGGCGGAACATGAAACGCATTTTCAAAGGCAGAACTCACCGAATTGGAGATCACCTGGCTGATGCCGCACCAGCAGATCAGGCCGGACACCGCAAACAGGGCTGCGCACACCGAACGCTTGAGCGGCCTGCCGCGCCTGCGCTCGGCCAGAACATGCAGGTAGTAGGCGGGGCCGCCGCGCCAGCCGCCGTAAAGCGGGTCGGGTTGGCGGTATTTCTGGGCCAGAGTGGATTCAATGAAGGACGTGGATGCGCCCAGCAGGGCTGTGACCCACATCCAGAACACCGCCCCGGCACCACCGGCGGAAACCGCAGCCACCACGCCCACCAAATTGCCCATGCCCACGCGGGTGGCGGTGGAAATGACCAGCGTCTGAAACGAAGAAAGCCCGGTGCTGCTGTTGTTCTTCTCGCACACGGCGGCGATCATATCCCGGAACAGGCGCACCGGCAGCAGCCGGGTGTGCAGAGTGAACCAGATCCCGGCCGAAAACAGCAGCACCACCATAAAGGAGATGCCAATGCCGCCGCCCAGCGGCAGGGTGAACAGATCGCCCCAGAGCAGGCGATATACGGACTCGATGAGATGGACCAGCAAGGCAGGTTCCTCCTGTGTGTCGGGTGAATAATGCGTTGACTTTATTATAGTACAGTACAGAAGAATTGTAAAATCCAAAATATTGATCGAAAGAATCAATAGAACCGGATGACAGAAATGGGGCAGTGTGGTTCCGGCGGTTCCCCCGCGGATCTTTACGGTGTCGCGGGAAACTGCCGGAACCAGGTCTGGGCACGCAAAAAAGCCGCCCGGTGAGCAAAACCGGACGGCGGAGGAAGAACGCTATTTTAGATAATCTGCTCGGACAGGGCCTTCAGCTCTCTGCATTCGGCCTCGATGTCCTCAGCCCCGAAGATGGCGCTGACCAGTGCCACGCCGTCCACGCCGGAGCCTTTGAGCTGCAGGATGTTCTCCTTGTGGATGCCGCCAATGGCCACCACCGGGATGTCCACAGCGGCGCAGATGGCCTGCAGGGTCTCGCGGGGCAGCACATTCACATCCGCCTTGGTGTGGGTGGCAAAAGCAGCCCCCACGCCCAGGCAGTCGGCACCGTTCTTCACAGCTTCCAGGGCTTCGGCCACGCTGTGCACGGATACGCCGATCATCATTCCATCACCCACCCGGGCACGCACCTGGGCGGCGGCCATGTCCTCCTGGCCCACATGCACGCCCTCGGCGTGGCAGCGAATGGCAATGTCCACATTATCGTTCACAAAAAACGGTACCCCGTACCGCTGGCACAGTACATGGATCTCAAGGGCTTCCTGCAGAAAGGCCGCTTCGTCCAGCTCCTTTTCCCGCAGCTGCACGCAGGTGGCACCACCCTTCAGGGCACTTTCTACCTGCTGGTACAGGGTCTGTTTGCCCACCCAGGTACGGTCGGTCACGGCATATAACAGCATGGTATGCTTATCGCACTTCATAGTTTGCACCTTTCTCCAGTTGTTCGGGGGTCATGTTGTAAATGGCATCCAGAATGTAATTGCGGTAGGTGGCATTGCCGTCCAGTGCCGTCAGCCGCTTGTGGGCAATTTCTCCGGCCAGCCCCATGGCGCACACGGCGGCAGCTGCCGCTTTCAGCGGCTCGGCGGGGTTGGCGGCGGCAAAGGCGGCCGTCAGGGCCGAAAGCTGGCACCCGGTGCCGGTGATGCTGCTCATCATGGGGTGGCCGTTGCGGATGCAGTAAGCGGTGCCGGCATCGGCCACAACATCAATGGCACCGGTAATGGCCACCACCGCCCCGGTCCGGGCGGAAAACGCCTTGGCAAAGGCCACGGCGCTGTCCAGACTTTCTTCGGTCACTTTGTCAGAGACATCGGCGTCCACGCCCTTGGTGGTGCCGCTGCCGGAAGCCAGGGTCTTGATCTCCGAGATGTTGCCCCGTAGAATGGTGGGCTTTACCTCCTGCAGCAGGCGCAGGGCCGTGTCGGTGCGCAGGCGGGAAGCACCGGCTCCCACGGGGTCCAGCACCACGGGGCGGCCCAGCTGGCGGGCCTTTTTGCCGGCCAGCAGCATGGCGGGAATGGTGCGGCTGTTCAGGGTGCCGATGTTGAGATTCAGCGCGGCGCAGAGGGAGGTGATCTCTTCCACCTCGGCGGCATCGTCCGCCATGATGGGGGAAGCCCCGCAGGCCAGCACCATGTTGGCGCAGTCATTTACGGTGACGTAGTTGGTGATGTTGTGCACCAGCGGGCAGGTGCGGCGCAGGTTTTCAAATGCTTCAGCAAACATGGGGCACCTCCGGTCAGGAAAGGCTGGACTGCATATTGCGCAGCACGCCGGAGCGCTGCAGGCTGAACACCAGCACGCCCGCGATCACAGCACCCACGGCGGTGGAGATCAGGAACGGCACGATGTAGGCGTAAAAGGCAATGTCACCGGCGCTTTTGCCCATCAGGAAGATGGCCACCGGGTAGGCGCACAGGCCGCCCAGCACACTGGTGCCGAACACTTCGCCCGCCACCGTGGCCAGCAGATTTTTGGTTTTGTGGTACACCAGCCCGCACAGGAGCGCACCAAACATGCTGCCCGGGAAGGCCATCAGGCTGCCCAGGCCCAGCAGGTTGCGCAGCAGGGAAGCCGCAAAGGCCACGCCCACGCCCCACCACGGCCCCAGCAGCACGGCGCACAGCACGTTGACCATGTGCTGCACCGGGGCGCATTTGCTGCCGAACATCGGAAAGCTGAACACGCTGCCCACCACGCACAGGGCACAGAACATACCGGCCAGGGCAAGCTTTTTCACCGAAGAGTTTTTCATAAAGATTCAGGCTCCTTTTCCACAACAGGCGGCAGCGGCTGTCATGCACAGATGCAGCGCCCCCGCAAAACAAACACCCTGTGCCCGGCGGGTACAGGTACGGAAGGTTCGGTCGAAGCTTGCTGGCTTCCTCTCACGCCGGAACACGGCTTCCCATCGCTGCATTCATTCAGGCTCAGGGCGCTCCCCCTCAGCCCGCTGCGGTCTGCCCGCAGGGTGCCTCGCTTTCTGCAAAAAATACAAACAAAAACAGGAGGAACCTGCAGCGGCTCCTCCTGAAAAAATCATGCAAGATGACTTCCTACGGCGGCATTATCCGCATCAGGTAAAGGGTCGAAGCGGTTCTGCTTCCTCTCAGCCTGTTCCACAAGCTCCCCTGTATTTGACTGGTTTGTATTGTACACCCGCTGCGCGCAAATTGCAAGGGGTTCAGATCAGGACGCCATTGCAATGGTCGATCTCGTGCTGGATGATCTGAGCGGTCCAGCCGGTAAAGGTCTTGATGCGGGGCTTGCCCTCGGCGGTCTCGTACTGCACCTTGATGCTCTGCCAGCGTTTGGTTTTGCGCACCCCTTCCAGCGAAAGGCAGCCTTCCTCGGCTTCGTAAGGGCCGGACTTTTTCAGGATGACCGGGTTGAACAGCACCAGGTAGCCGTCCTCGGCTTCCACGGCAATGATGCACTTTGCCACGCCGATCATGTTGGCGGCCATGCCCACACAGCCATCGGCGTGGGCGGTCAGGGTCTCCAGCAGGTCGCGGGCGGTGTCGGCATCGGCGGCCGTGGCCGGGGCAGATTTCTGGGCCAGGAAAAGGGGGTCGTGTACAATGGGACGGATCATAAAAAATACCTCGTTCAGATCGTGGGAAATGTTACTGCGGTCATTGGTCTTTGGGCGGGGGTATGGTATACTGAAACACAAGAAAAAGCAGCAGGGGATTGCACAGATGAAACACAACAACAAACAATTGCAGAAGATCGGGGCCGTCCTGTTCTGGCTGGCGGTGTGGCAGTGCGCCGCCGCCGCCATCGGGCAGGAGGTGTTTTTGGTGTCGCCGGTGCAGGCGCTGCGCACACTGGTGCAGCTGCTGCCCCGGGCCGATTTCTGGCACCGGGTAGGGTTCAGCTCCGGGCGCATCCTGCTGGGGTTCGGGCTGGGGGCAGTGTGCAGCATTGTGCTGGCGGTGCTGGCCGAGGTGCTGCCCGCCGCCGAAGCCCTGCTGGCCCCGGTGATGCAGCTGGTCAAGGCCACGCCGGTGGCAAGCTTTATCATTCTGGCCCTGGTGTGGGTGCGGGGGGCATCCCTTTCGGTGCTCATCAGCTTTTTGATGGTGCTGCCGGTACTGTACGGGGCGGTGCGCACCGGCATCCGGGCCGCAGACCCGCAGCTGCTGGAAATGGCAAAGGTGTTCCGCCTGCCGCCGGGCCGCAGGCTGCGGGCGGTATGGCTCCCGGCGGTGCTGCCGGCCTTCCGGCAGGGGTGCAGCACAGCACTGGGCATCTGCTGGAAGAGCGGCGTGGCGGCCGAGGTCATCGGCCTGCCCAACGGCAGCATCGGCGATGCGCTGTACCGCGCCAAGATCACCTTGTCCACTGGGGAGCTGTTCGCCTGGACCTTTGTCATCATCGTGCTCAGCGCTGCCTTTGAAAAGCTGTTCCTGCTGCTGCTGGACCGGCTGAGCGCTGCGCTGCTGGGAGAGGAGGATGCCGCGTGCTGAAGATCGAACATCTGCAGAAGAGCTTTGGCGGGCATCTGCTGTTCCGGGACCTGAACCTGCAGGTGGACGGCCCGGCGGTGCTGTGGGCACCCAGCGGGTGGGGCAAAACCACCCTGCTGCGCATCCTCATGGGGCTGGAAATGCCGGACAGCGGTACCGTGCAGGGGGCGGGCCGCATCGGGGCGGTGTTCCAGGAGGACCGGCTCTGTCCGCAGCTGACGGCGGTGCAGAACGTCTGCCTGGTGCTGCCGGGCCGGGAAGCGGACCGCCGAGCGCAGGTCCTGCAGGACTTTTTGCGGCTTGGCATGGACGAAACCGCCTGCAGCCTGCCTGCACGCCGGCTCAGCGGCGGACAGAAGCGCCGCGCCGCCCTGCTGCGGGCGCTGTGGGCACCCAGCGACACCCTGCTGCTGGACGAGCCGTTTACCGGTATGGACCCGGACACCCTGAACAAGGCGGCCTGCCTGCTGAAGGAGCGCTGCGGGAACCGCCCGGTGCTGCTGGCCACCCACGACCGCGCCGCCATTGAAGCCCTGGGCTGGCCGGTGATCCGGCTGGCGGAATAAGGCAGGATGGCGGGGAGTTTCCTAAGCAAATGATCCGGAGGGTGGGTCCTCGGAGAAAGCTCCCGGTTCACAGCCAGATTCCAACCTTACAGCAGCTCGGCCAGAATGCTGTTCTGCACGATCAGCCCGGCGGGGGTCAGCGCAAGGGTCTGGCCGTCAAAGGATGCATAGCCGCTTTTCACGCAGTTTTGCACAAAGGCCAGCTGTGCGGTGGAAAACTGCTTGCCGTACAGCGCCTTGTACCGGGCCAGGTCCAGCCCTTTGCGCAGGCGCAGCTGCAAAATGAGATAATCCTCGGCCCCGCAGCTGCCGTCCATGACCGGGGCGGCGGCATCCTGCAGGAAAGCCGCTGTGTCGGCGGGGTAATAGAACCGCTTGCCGCCCATGCAGGAGTGTGCTGCCGGGCCAAGGCCCAGGTAGTCGCCGCAGTCCCAGTAGATCAGGTTGTGCTTTCCCTCATAGCCGGGTCTGGCAAAGTTGGAGATCTCGTACTGCCGGTAGCCGTGGTGCTCCAGCTGCTCCACGGCGTACAGGTAAAAATCGGCGGCTTCATCGCCGGTGGGCAGGCCCTCCGGCGGGTGTTTGCCAAAGGCAGAATCCGGCTCGATCTTCAGCAGGTAGGCCGAGATGTGCACGGCACCTCCGGCTTTGATCAGCTCCAGCGTCTCGTCAAACTCGGCCTGCGTATAATGGGGCAGGGCCAGCATGATGTCGCCGCTGATGTTTTCAAACCCGGCGCGGCGGGCGGCGGCAAAGGCCAGGCGCGCCTGCTTGGCATTGTGGGGGCGGCCCAGGGTGCGCAGCTGGCTGTCCCGGGCGGACTGCACCCCGAAGGAAATGCGGTTCACCCCCGCCGCACGGAACCCGGCCAGGCTGGCTTCGGTCACGGTTTCGGGGTTGGCTTCCAGCGTGATTTCGGCCCCGGGCACCGGGGCGGCGGCCCGGATCAGCCGCTCCACCTGCTGCGGGGTGAGCAGGCTGGGGGTGCCGCCGCCAAAATATACCGTGTCCGGCCGCAGGGGGCTGTCCGGCGCAAAGCGGTGCAGTTCCCGCAGAAGAGCGTCCACATAGGCGTCCGGTACGCCCCGCTCCCCGGGGTGGGAATAGAAATCGCAGTACCGGCATTTGGAAAAACAATAGGGAATGTGCAGATAAAGTCCGAGGAACATACAAAATCACAGCCTTTTTCATGAAACGTTCATTTCTATGCAGTATACTATATTCCGTAGACCGGAGCAAGGCCGGGAAGCCTGCACTGCTCCGGCGGAATGAGAATGGAGGAGATCCACGATGGATTACAACAACTACAATCGCGGTTATACCGAGCCTGCCATGACTTCGGCTGATTATATGACCCGCACTTACCGCTGGATGGCCTGCGGCCTGCTGGTGACCTTTGCGGCGGCCTTTATTACCGCCACCACCCCGCTGCTGTATGTGGTCAACTCGCTGTATCTGCTGTTTACCATTGCTGAGCTGGCGCTGGTGTTTGTGCTCAGCTCCCGCGTGCAGAACATGTCGGTGGGCGCGGCCCGTGCCGTGTTCCTGGGCTATGCACTGCTCAACGGCATGGTGCTGAGCTACTACTTCATCGCGTTCTCGGTGGGCACCCTGGTGCTGGCCTTCCTGGCCACTGCCGTGTACTTCGGCCTGATGGCGGTTTACGGCACCACCACCCACAGGGATCTTTCCGGCTGGGGCCCCAAGCTGATGATGGGCCTGGTGGCTCTGCTGATCACCGGTGTGGTGGGCATGTTCTTCGGCATGGGCTTTGGCACCACGGTGCTGTACAGCGGCATCGGCTTGGTGGTGTTCATGCTGCTGACCGCCTACGATACCCAGAAACTGAGCCAGATGTACTCCTATTACGCAGGGGACAGCGAGCTGGCCGAAAAGGCTTCCATTTACGGTGCCCTGACGCTGTATCTGGACTTCATCAACATCTTCCTGTACGTGGTGCGCCTGCTGGGCATGAACAGCCGCAGCCGCCGCAATTGATCGCTTTTAAAAATGTTCGGGCCGCCGCAGAGCCGGGTGCTTTGCGGCGGCCTTTTTGTGCGCAGAAATAAAATTTGCAACTTATTTGCATTTTGGGGTTGCATTCGGGGCACAGTTCGTGTATAATCATCCCTACACGAAAATGCAAACTGATTGCAATTTGTTAAAATGAAGCCGCACAAAGCGGTTTTTGGAGCGCATATGGAACTGTTTCTGGACGTTTTGGGCGAGAGCGCGGTGGATACCGCCAAAATGCTGCCCTTCCTTTTTCTGGCTTACCTGCTGATCGAATACATCGAGACCCGCCACGGCGAGCGCATCGAGACCCTGCTGGCCGGGGGCGGGCGCTGGGGCGCGGTGCCGGGGGCACTGCTGGGCTGTGTGCCGCAGTGCGGCTTTTCGGCCATTGCAGCCAACTTCTACTCCTCCCGGGTCATCACCCCGGGCACCCTGATGGCGGTGCTGCTGGCCACCAGCGATGAGGCCATTCCGCTGCTGGTGTCCATGCCGGCCTACTGGAACAAGCTGGTACTGCTCATGGTCATCAAGGTGGTGTACGCCATTGTGGTGGGCTTTGTGTTGGATTTTGTGCTGCGGGGCGTTCTGCCCAAAAGCCTGCGGGGCGGCTACACCGGCCATGCAGACGAGGTGGACTGCCATGAGGAACACAGCGATGAAGAGGGCAAACCGGCTCCCATCTGGAAGGCTGCTCTGCGCCACACGCTGGAGATCTTTGTGTTCATCTTTGCGTTCAGCCTGGTGTTCGGCCTGATCGTGGAAGGCGTGGGCGAGGATGTGTTTGCGGATCTGCTGGGCCGCATGGGCTTCTTCCAGCCGGTGGTGGCCGCCCTGGTGGGCCTGATCCCCAACTGCGCCGCCAGCGTGCTGCTGACCCAGCTGTACGTGGAAGGTGCGCTGCGCTTTTCCAGCCTGGTGGCGGGCCTGTGCACCGGTGCCGGTGTGGGCCTGGCCGTGCTGTGGCGCACCAACCCTTCCTGGAAGCAGAACCTGTTCATCACCGGCCTGACCTGGGCCGCCGGTGCCTTTGTGGGCGTGGCAATGCAGGTGGTCGTGGCGGTGTTTGCCTAAAACCCTCTCAGTCTGCTCACGTTGTTCGCAGCCAGCTCCCCCGAAAGGGGGAGCTTTTTTGTTTGCCGCCGTAAAATGGATGGTAACGCTCCCTTTGGGAGAGACGGATGCGGCCAACGGGAGCAGACAGAGAGGGCGCGTTCTTTTTGCAAAAAAATCCCCACAGCCCTTGAAATATGGTATACTGGTAAAAAATCCGAGTTACAGGGGAGAAGAAGATGCAATACAAGATTCTGGCAAGCGATTACGACAACACGCTGGTGCCGTTTGGCGAGGGCCAGCCCCGCCCGGCGGTGGTCAGGGCCGTGAAAAAACTGCAGGCGGCGGGCGGCAAATTTGTGCTTAGCACCGGCCGTGCCTACCCCTGCATCAGCCTGAAAGGCCAGCTGGGCGGCATCCGGTTCGACTACGCCATTACCTGCAACGGGGCCTGCGTCACTGACCGGAACGGTGCCATTGTGGCCGAGCACCCGCTGACCAATGAGGAAATGTATGCGCTGGTGGATTTCTGCGAAGATTACAACTATCCGCTGCAGTTCAGCTTCCGGGATGCCTGCTATGCTTACTGCGAGTACGAGTACCTGCACGCAGGCTTTGTGCGCATGAACAGCAAAGGCCTGGACTGCCTGGACGGCGAGGACCAGGACCGCCACCTGATCGACATGCCCCACGCCGCCTTTGCCGCCATGCCGCCGGAGCGGGTGGCGGACTTCAACGCAAAATACGGCCACCTGGGCCTGCACTGGATGATGGTGGGTGCCAAAAATGCCGAGGGCTACTGTTATTACGACATCGTGCGCGGCGGCATTGACAAGGGCGTGGGCCTGGCGGACCTGTGCGAAAAAATGGGCCTGACCCTGGCGGAAGCCGTGGCGGTGGGCGACTCCGCCAACGACCTGGGAATGCTGAAGGCGGCGGGGCTTGGCTGCTGCATGGACAACGGCACCGCAGAAGCCAAAGCTGCCGCCGACCGTGTGATCGGCGATGTGCGGGAGGACGGCGTGGCCGCCCTGATCGAAGAACTGTGGTTTGACGGCCCCCGTGCAGAGCCTTCCGGCCAGGACCTGGGGTCTGCCTGGAGCACCATTGAAAGTGTGGGCCGGAAATGAGCTTTGCGCCGGTGTACAACGCGCAGAGCCGGGCGCTGATCCTGGGCACCTGGCCCAGCCCCAAAAGCCGGGAAATGGCGTTTTACTACGGCCACCCGCAGAACCGCTTCTGGCCCATGCTGGCTGCCCTCACCGGGGAGCCGGTGCCAGCCCGGGAGGACATTGAAGCCAAAAAACAGATCATCCTGCGCCATGGGCTGGCATTGTGGGACACCCTGGAACGCTGCACCATCACCGGGGCATCGGATGCGTCAATCAAAGACGTGGTGCCCAACGACATTGCCGCGCTGCTGCAGAAAGCACCCATCCAGGCCGTGTTCTGCAATGGGGCAGCGGCCTATAAAATTTATACAAAGTATCTGCAGCCGGTGTCCGGCATTGCCGCAGTCCGGCTGCCCAGCACCAGCCCTGCCAATGCGGCCTGCCGCCCGGACAAACTGCAGGCGGTGTGGGGCGCGGCGCTGGCCCCGTGGATCGTGGGCAAATCATGACCAGGCTGTAAAATCTTCATGAAACCCTTGCGTTTTTTGCAAAGGGCTGTATTATGGATAACAAAGGGGGAAACTCCCCCGGAAGAGGAGAAACGACCATGAGCAAGATCATCCGCACCCAGAAGCCCAGTGTGCTGCCGTTTTATGCGGCGGCGCTGGTGTTCGTGGTGCTGTGTGCGGTGCTGCCGGTCTACCGGCTGTGGGCACTGCTGGTGGCGCTGGGCGGTGCCGCCGTGGCCTTTGGCGCAGCGCAGAAGATCTGCCCGCCCCGCGTGGTGGAAACGGAAGTACCCTTCCACACCGGCGTGGAGGATGTGGATTCCATGCTGACCGACATCCAGAAGCAGCTGGACACCCTGCACGCGCTGAACGAGGCGCTGCCGGACCCGCAGCTGTCCGCCGCCATGACCCGCATGGAAAAGGCGGGCCGCTCCATTGTGGAAGCAGTGGAAGCCAACCCCGCCAAGGCCAAGCAGGTGCGCCGGTTTGCCAACTACTACCTGCCGGATGCCGTGAATGTGCTGCAGCAGTATGCCAAGCTGGCAAAGCAGGGGGTGCGCGGCGAGAACGCGGCGTCCATCCGTGCTGAGGTGGAGCACAACGCGGCCTCCATTGCCACCGCCTTTGAAAACCAGCTGGATGCCCTGTATGCCGCCGAGAGCATGGACCTCTCGGCAGACTTGACCGTGCTGCAGAACATGCTGAAAGGGCAGGGTTTGAGTAAATAAGGAAAAATGCGCCCGCTCAGTCCGCTTCGCGTCCAGCTCTCCCAAAGGGAGAGCCCTTGGCAAAACCGTGAACTTTGCGTGGACTGCCAAAGCCTCTCCCTTTGGGAGAGGTGGCATTGCGTGAGCAATGACGGAGAGGGCGAGGACGCTAACCGTTGATTTGGAAAGGAAGGAATCTCTTATGGCAGACAATACGTTCAACTTTGATCTCGATGCCCCCGCCGTTCCCACCCTGACGCTGGACCCCGCCCCGGCTGCGGCAGAAACCGCAAAGCAGCCGGAACCGGCCGCTGCGCCGGAAGCTCAGGTGAACCTGACCCCGGAAGAGCAGGCCATGGTGGACCAGTTTGCAGAAAATATCGACATTACCAACAGCCAGCAGGTGCTGCAGTACGGTTCGGCCTGCCAGAAGAAGATCGGCGACTTCTCGGAAGCAGCCCTCTCCAAGGTGGCAACCAAGGATCTGGGCGAAGTGGGCGATATGATCACCGGCCTGATCGGCGAACTGAAGAGCTTTGACGCCAACGAAGAGCAGCAGAAGGGCATTCTGGGCTTCTTCAAAAAGAAGGGCAACGAGCTGGATGCTCTCAAGACCAAATACAACAAGGCCGAGACCAATGTGGAAAACATCCAGTCCATGCTGGAAGCCCACCAGGTGCAGCTGCTCAAAGACATTGCCATGCTGGATAAGATGTATGAGCTGAACATGGCCTATTTCAAGGAGCTGAGCATGTACATTCTGGCCGGCAAAAAGAAGCTGGCGGATGTGCGCGCCCACGAGCTGCAGCAGGCCATGGACAAGGCCAAGGCGTCCGGCCTGCCGGAAGATGCCCAGGCTGCCCGCGACCTGGCCGACCAGTGCGAACGCTTTGAAAAGAAGCTGTACGATCTGGAGCTGACCCGCAACATCAGCCTGCAGATGGGGCCGCAGATCCGCCTGCTGCAGAACAACGACACCATGATGGCGGAAAAGATCCAGTCCACCATCGTCAACACCATCCCGCTGTGGAAGAATCAGATGGTGCTGGCCCTGGGCCTGGCCCACAGCCAGCAGGCCATGAAGGCCGAGCGTGCCGTGACCGACATGACCAATGACCTGCTCAAGAAGAATGCCGAAGCCCTCAAGATGGGCACCATCGAGACCGCCAAGGAGAGCCAGCGCGGCGTGGTGGACATCGAGACCCTGCAGCAGACCAACAAGAGCCTGATCGAGACCCTGGACGAGCTGAACAAGATCCAGAATGAGGGCCGCGCAAAGCGCGCTGCTGCCGAGCAGGAACTGACCCGTATCGAGGACGAGCTGAAGGCAAAGATGATGGAGATCCGGAGCTGATATGGCAAACGCAGATTTTTCCCAGAACCAATCCCAGGGCAGCACAGCCGGCGGCTTTGACGCAGGCAGCTACCGCGAAAAAGCTGCCCCGGAGCAGGCGGTGCGCCTGACTCCGCTGCAGCAGAAGCTGGCCGGGCTGGAAGCAAAGCTGCCCGGAGCATTGCGCACGCAGGCCGCCGCCCTGGCGCTGAGCGTGGTGCTGATGCTGGCGGCCTTTGTGGGCTTTGGCGGCGCAAAAGTGCGCGGAAAGTACAACGAAGCCCGCCAGTGGTTTACGGTGGGCGTGGCCGCCGACAACGGCTACAACCTGAACGAGGAACTGACCACCCGCATGAATACGGCGGCCAACGTCATTACCACCGGCAGCAATACGCTGGGGGCCGACAGTGCCGAGGTGCAGGCCGCACAGACGGCCCTGAACGACTTTTCGGCCTGTCTGGAAGCGGTGCAGAACGGCGGTAAGAGCCAGGCACTGACCTCGCTTTCCTACTACAACGGCAGTGCTATGCACGCGCTGTATCAGGCCAACGAAGCGCTGGGCCGCGCCATTGACCAGCTCTATGCCAAGCTGCAGGAGCAGGCCGCCGACCCCATGAAGATGGGGGCAGTGCAGGGCCAGTACGGCCAGTTCAACAGTGCAGGCACCATTCTTGGCACCTTGCAGTACAACACCGCCGTGTATGAATATCAGACAGAAGTCGGCGGGTTCCCGGCCAATGTGCTGGGCAGCCTGTTCGGCGTGAAGGAGGTTGAAACCTTCGCATGAAAAATTGGAAAAAACGTTTTGGCGCTCTGGCGCTGGTTCTTGCTTTGGCCCTTGCGGTGCTCTGCCCGGCAGCTCTGGCTGCATCGGCCAGCCTGCCGGAACTGCCCGCCGACCAGTGTGTGGTGGATGATGCCGGCATTCTGAGCAGCAGCACCGTGCAGACCATCACCGACCTGAATGCCCAGCTGCAGAGCAGCTGCAAAGGGGCTACGATCGGCGTGCTGACCGTGGACTACACCGGAAATCTTTCCACCGAGGAATACGCTGTGGAGGCGGCCAATGCCTGGGGCATCGGCTCTTCCAGCGAGAACAACGGTGTGCTGATCCTGCTGGTAATGGAGTCCCAGCTGTATGACGATGGCGACTATTACCTTGCCACCGGCGATGGCTTCCGCAACACGGCGCTGGAGCGGCAGGCCAGCACCATTGCCCAGACCATGGAGGACGATTTTGCCGCCCAGGACTATGACGCGGCGGTGGTGACCTGTGCCCGCAACGTGGCCGATACCATTGCCCAGGTGTACAACACCAGCCTGAGCAGCGGCGGCAGCAATGATGCTTCTTATGATGACCAGCCCGCCCAGAACGGGGACAGCGCAGGCAGCCTGCTGCTGGAACTGTTTACCGTACTCGTCAGCTTTGTGCTGTTTGCCGTCATCCTGGGCGTGCTTATTTACACCTTCTCCCGCCCGCTGCTGTGGTGCTTTGGCGGCCCCCGGCACAGAGGCCCCCGCCCGCCCCGCGG